>CAZGKC010000066.1:0-1696 GCA_964526205.1 uncultured Muribaculaceae bacterium | reverse complement strand
TTATTTACTTAGGTGATTAATTTGAATATAGTACCAACAGTTTTAGAAAAAAGTAGTAACAAAGAATATTCTTATGATTTATATTCTAGATTATTAAAAGATCGTATTATATTTTTAGTTGGTGAAATAAATGATTACAACTCTAATATAGTAATAAGTGAACTTTTATATTTAGATAATCAAAGTAATGAAGATATTTATTTATATATTAACAGTCCTGGAGGAGCTATAACCTCTGGCATGGGTATTTATGATACTATGAATTTTATCAAAAGCAAAGTAATAACCATTGGTCTAGGTATGTGTGCTAGTATGGCAGCTTTTTTACTCTCCAGTGGCAACATCCGTTATGCCCTTCCCAATACAGAGGTAATGATTCACCAACCCCTCGGGGGAGCTCAAGGTCAAGCTACTGATATTAAAATTGCAGCAGAAAGAATTATCAAACTAAAAGAAAAATTAAATATAATTCTTTCTAAAAACACTCATCAACCAATAGAAAAAATAAACCAAGATACAGAGCGAGATAATTTCTTAACCGCTCAAGAAGCAAAGGAATATGGCTTAATTGATGATATAATAAAAAAGAATGGCTTTAATTAGAATCATCCATTCTTATAATTGTTTCTCCTGGACTAGTATACATATATTTTTCTTTAGCATATCTAGCTATATATTCATCATCCTTTAATTTAGTTACATCACTAACTAATTTCTCTTCATTAGCAAGTAGTTTATTATATTGTTCTGTTAATTCTTTAACCTCACTTTTATTAGCCATTATTTGAGGCCAATCAGTAATAAAGGTATGAACAAAATAAAACATAATGATACCAAATATCAAAGTCATTGCTACAATTCTCTTCTTTTGTCTTTTAGTCTTTTTCATTATTACACCCCTTATTTACTAAGTTCATTATACAAAAAAACTTTAAAATAGCCAAACACTATTTTAAAGTTTTCTTTACTTTTACAACAATTTTACATCTTACTTTATCATAACACCAATACATACCAATATATCCAATAATAAGTACAGCTATAAAATATGGATGTATTACTCCTAAATTTATATTATACATAATATAAATATAAAGAACTACTATATCTATCACAAAAACAATACTAATTAATAACTTAAACCAATTACTTGTATTACTTATTATATATTTATTAAATCTAGTTAATAAGTAAAACATAACCCCATATCCAAACGATACTCCCAAAGAAATAATTTGTAATTTACTATCCATTATTTAAACAACTTACTTACTAAACTATCCTCTTTATTCTTCACTTTACCATCAATATATACCAAAGAATTTATATTACCTTTAATCTTTACATTACCATCATTAGTATCTAATTTAAGTAATTCTAAACCTTCCCCCAATAATCTTATATTACCCATAACACTTTCTAATAAAAACTCTTCATCATCAAAAGAAACAATTTTATTAACTCCAGTAATACTTATACTATTTCGATCAATTATTTTAATTTCCTGATTACCAAAACTAATACCTTCCATCATATCACCATTAAAGTATATGAAAAAACAGATAAATAATTACCTGTTTGAAATTCTAGCTCTAGAATTACCGCCATAAAATTCTATAAAAGGATCTTCATCATCAAGACTAGCAATACGTTCTTCCATTTCATTAGAACTTGCCTCAAGTGTATCACTAACTGA
>CAZGKC010000065.1:0-1796 GCA_964526205.1 uncultured Muribaculaceae bacterium | reverse complement strand
AATCTTGTATTACATCTGCAAAAGTAATTATTCCTAAGACAGGATGTACAGCAAGTATTTTATCTTTCATTATCATCACCTAGAATATTGGATGGATTTAAGGTAACATCATCAGGTTTGATATATTTAGAATTTAATTTTTTTATTAATTCTGGATACATTTCTTTAGTTAACTCATATGGTGTTTTATTACCTAATATATCTCTGGGAATATTATTAATATTATCTTCTAATTTTTTTACTTGTTTATATGTTAAATTTTTAAAAGATTTCTTTTTAGGCAATACATATCTAATGTATTCATGATTTTTCTCTAGTTCTGACTTTTCTTCTGGAGAATTAGGATGACAATAATATACAGATGATATCTTTTCTCCAGTATTTAAATCATATTCCATATGAATAGGATCATAAAATTCAGATCCATTATCAGTAAGGATAATATTTATGTATTTTTTATAGATATCAGTACCTAAATCGATTTTTAATTTAGTAAATTCTTTATCTACGCATTCTACGTTGCACTTATTTAATAACCTAATAATCATAAAATTGGTATTTACTAATAAGAATGTCATTAACACAACTGATTCGTTTCTTCTACCAATTACAGTGTCAAGTTGCCATACTATTAAATCCTTATTATTTTCAATTCTATTGATATAATCTTCATATGTTCTTCCTTTTAGTAAAGCAACATTTCTTTTATTAACTTTATTCTTATTCTTCTTTCTAGGTTTATATTTTACTTTTCTAGGCAAATCTAAATTAGAAAGACAAATAACGCCCATCTCAACGTATTTATAAAATGTCGGTTTAGACATCCATAAAATATCAGGATGATTAATAAATATTTGATTAACACTTTGTTTTTTGTCTTTGACTAATGGAACAATATTTTTGTTAATAACAAGAATATTTTCTTTAGGTATATCAATTCCTTCACGGGATTCTTTTAATGTTTCATCATAATGTTGTTGAGCATATTTAGCATTATAATAAATATGCCAATAAGTACATCCTGATTTAATTTGGCAACTATTACAACAATAAGGTGGTTTTGAAAGCTTATCACACATTTTAACAGCTTTATTAATACCATTAATATTAAATGGCAGGTATAAAGAGCTTTTAATTATTCTATTCCTCATTATTTCTCTTGATATAGTTCTTCTATCCACACCAATTGCATTAGCAATATAGGTAAAATTATATTGTTTATTTAATAAATATTCTATTGTATTTCTTTGTTCTTTACATAGATGATTATAGTTTATCATTATGTTCTTTCCTCCTTCAAATGACAAACAAACCACAGTTAGTTATTTTAAAACAAAAGTTAATCAAAAGCAAATAAATAGATATTGGGGACCAGTCCCCAAACCCCAGAGGTTTAATCGCATTAGGTTGTCCAAAATGAAAGCAAAAGAAAAGAGACAATTATGTGCCTCCATTTTGTTCAACATTACTTAAGTGCTCTGGTTGCTCCTCAGCATTGCCATATCCCCTTAAGTAATGTGCTTATTATATCATACTGTTAAACATTAAATGCCCATTTATAAAAATACGGGCACTTTCAATTTTATTTTAAGAAACTATCTTTTTTTATTGACAAGTTAATGCAAAAATAGTATTATTGTATTAAGCAAGTAATACAATGCTGAAAGGAGTAACTATGGAATATGTTTTTGATAATGAAAGACCAATTTATATTCAATTAGTAGAAATGATTCGTATTGATATTATTTCTGGTAAATTCCAAAAAGGACAAAAATTACCTTCTGTAAGAGAGCTAG
>CAZGKC010000064.1:0-1872 GCA_964526205.1 uncultured Muribaculaceae bacterium | reverse complement strand
TTTTTATTTGGTAAAAGTATCTGTATTTATATTATCAATATATACATTAGAAATAGTACCATCTTTATTAGTTAGAGTAATTTGTGTACCATCTGGGATATAACTATAAATATGATTTAAATATTCATTATCCCCACCTTTTAGTTCATTGACATGATTAATATAATCTATTCCATATGTATTTATTAAATTTTTAATGCCATATAATCCTTTGTTGTAAGCAAATACAGTTGCTGATATTCCTTCTTGGGGAGTTAATATTTTAGTTTCTACATAGTTATGATATATATCTTGATAATTAAAATTAAATATCATACAACCAACTTTAATGGCATAATCAGGGTCGTTATTTAGTCTGTTGCCATCAATGGTTATGGTTTCATTGTCTTTACTATCAAAACGGTATGCTGTTACTTGTTCATTCCACCAGATGCTTTCTATTTGGGTTACTCCTCTTGCTCCATATTCTGTTTCATTGGGAGTATTAAAAGGATTTTCTTGTGAAACGATGGCAGTTATAAGATTAGGATCTTCTCCATATATTTCTGCATATTTACGAATAGAATTGATGTAGTTATTTACGGTATATTGATAAGTTTCTTCACTAGTTCGATCAGGATATGAAAAGGATATCGTCGGAAGGCTTTCACTTGGCTCTATTATTTCTTCATCCTGGATTTGATCTATTATAGTAGGGCGAGTGTTTTCAATGGTTGTTTCTATACTTTCACTTGCTTCTATTTCTATAATATCTTTTTTATCATAATCACTTGGTAATTTTTCATATGCACTTGCTACTATAGTAACAGTTAATGCTGTTGCTATTACTGGTCCGATATATTTATTAATACGTTTTACTTTGTTATTGGCAAATTTAGCTATAAATCTTTTATCTTTTACTAAATAACGATTGTTACCTAATACTTCATATATTTCTTCATTAAATTGTTTAACTACTTGCGTTGCTTTTCTATTACTTAATTTAACTGGTGGTAATATATTGCGGTATAATGTGGCATTGGTTACTCTGATATCATTAACTCCTGGTGCTATTTCAATTATGATGTGTGGCTTGGTGGTTATTTTACTGCTCATTATTGTACTCCTCCCACTTTTGGTCAATTAAATCCCATTCTTCTTCCGAAGTAATTGGTTCTAAAACAAGCGTTTTATTTTCCATGTGATAGATTGATGCTAATATGTTCATTTCATCATTGTCATCAAATTCAAAGTCTGTATATATGATGTAATTTTTATTATTGTTGGTAAATGTTAATAGCTTTTGACATAATATTTCTTTTCCTTGACTATCAATGGCATTAAAGTATTCGTCGATCATAATATATCACCTAATTAATTATAGCATGCAATTGAAAATATGTCAGTTTTATTATTATTTTGCTTGACATATAATGTGTATGTATGATATTATTTTTATCGTTGCCTTAAAAGGAGGGAAATTTATGAGTTATAGTATTTCATATGTTTATGATAAAAATTCTGAGGGGAAGACAGTTTTATTAGGTGCAGATATTCGAGGGATAGATGATAGTGATATAAAAAAGAAATCTATTTATGTAGGAATACCTTTTGTTTTAGAAGATTTTGATAATGATATTAATAGAAATGCTGTAGGGATTCCTAATTTGACTTTATTTGCGGAAAGATATAATGCTCTTAATGCTGCTGGTGTTGTGTTTTTTCCTCAAACTGGACGTCATGCATTCTTAGAAGATAATGAAGAAGTTGTCTTATGGAATGGCGATGATAAGATTGAAGAGATTCTTAATAATGCTCTAGCAGAATATAAAAAAGATTCAGTTAGTGATACACTTGAGGCAAGTTCTAATGAAATGGAAGAACGTATTGCTA
>CAZGKC010000063.1:0-2287 GCA_964526205.1 uncultured Muribaculaceae bacterium | reverse complement strand
AGGAATAAGGACTTTTTAAATTATGAAATTCCTTTGGTAATCTGTTTACTCGATAACCTTCTTGATCAATACCAATTAAAATAGTATAACCTGTCTTTTCACTTTCCTTTTTAATAAAATTAATTAAATTAAGCATTTCTTCATAAGTATTATAATTCTTTTTATATAATATTACTCCTCCTACTTGATAATCTCTAATTAATTTTTTTATAACATTTAAATCATTAGTATTTAAACCAACAAATAACATTTTATTAAACATGTTAACACCCATTTCTTGACCCCTCTTTTTAATTATATCATTTATTTACTTAATAAAAAAGAAAAACTTGCATTTAGCAAGTTTAATTAGCAGCCAATTTTACAGTAACTTCAATTTCTTTATTATCTCTAATTATTGTAAGTTTCATTTCATCACCAACATCATGTTTATATAAATAATATCTTAAATAAGCGACTGATGAAATTTCATTATCATCTACTTCTATAATAATATCTTCTTCTTTAACTCCCGCTAATGCGGCTGGACTTTTAGCCTCTATTTCAGTGACTACTACCCCTTTAGAAACACCGGTTTCTCTTATTAATGAAGCATATTCTCGATAATAATAAGCATTGGTAACATCAAGCATATATATACCTAAATATGGTCTAGTAATACTTTCTCCATTAATTAATTCTTCAGCATATTTAACGGCCGTTTCAATTGGAATTGCAAAACCCATACCTTCTACAGTTCCTGAATTAGAACTAGCCAGTTTAATTGAAGTAATTCCAATTACTTCTCCGTTACTATTTGCAAGAGGACCACCACTATTTCCAGAATTAATAGCCGTATCAGTTTGGATAGTGCTAACAACCATTGAATTATTATTATCAATACTTACTTCAACTAAACGGTCTTTTCCAGAAATTATTCCTCTTGTAACACTCCAAGAATAAGCACTATCAATTGGAGCTCCTATTGCAAACGTTGTATCACCAAGTCTCGCTTCTTCACTTGAACCTAAATCAGCAATACTTATAATACAATCTTTATCAACAGATAATACGGCAATATCAGAATAAACATCACTACCAACCACTTTGGTTTTAACAACCGATCCATCAGTAAATGTTACATAAACATCATCAGCATCACTAATAACATGATTATTAGTTAAAAGATATGCTACATCACCTTCAGTTTTATAAACAAAGCCTGTCCCTGATGCATAAGCTTCACCATCAACATAAGTATTAACCACTACTACAGCATCATATAACTTTTCAACTGCATCGGCAATACCACTATCGGTAACGGTAACATCCTTCTCTACTTTGGTAACAGTTGTTCCCACAATATTAGGATAATAATGGAACACTCCATACATAACTAGCTCTCCTAATAAAAATACTAATATTAAAATAATACCATTTCTTAAAAAATTACTATGTTTTTTTTCATTCATTTTAATCCATCCTCACTATATCTTTGTAATTTTTGGGAAATCCCATACAATCTAATATTTTACTTATATTAATACTATGCAACCGACCTCCTAAATAATCAATTTCATAGGCTATTTCATTTAGCATAATATGAAAATCATCAGGCCTTAAAAGTCGTTTAAGTATAATTATAAGTGCAAATAAATCATTAATACCATAAATATATTCTCCGTTCATTTTTGGTATATTTAATAATTCATGATACTTTGTAATGGGTATTTCTTTCTGGGTTTTATGTTCGTAACAAATGTCTTCATGTGCACATAAATTACGATAATTGGCAATAATTGGTAAATAAACAAGCATACTTTCAACATCGACATTAAAAAGGGAAGCGATATTCTTTTGATCTTCTTCTTTTAATATAGTATATAATTCTCCAATAATCCCAAAAGATAATACTTTAACCACTACCCATAAAGGAGTATAACCATAATTAGTTTGATAGTGTTGAGTTGCCGCATGTTGTGCCCCATTAATATTAATTTGTCTTTTGATTTTTTTAATTAAATCATTAACCTGGCGACTTCTTTTAGGATCTTTAGTAAAGTTATTAGCATTTAAGTAATTCTTTTCTTTAAAACCATATTTTCGCGATAATTCATAAGCCATAATACTCTTAATATTATTTTCTAAAATCAAGATATTTTTAAATAAAATATTTCTTAACTGTCGATCAAAATTAAAAAGGGCATATATTTCTCTAAAATTAGTACCATCAACAAACTTTTTTTCAGTATCCGATTTCATAAAAACCCGCCGATAACCGTTAATAAAGAAATAATTTTCTCGCAAA
>CAZGKC010000062.1:0-2297 GCA_964526205.1 uncultured Muribaculaceae bacterium | reverse complement strand
TATTAAGACAATTATCAAATTTGTAATATGATTATGCAATACTTTAAATCCAGAAAATGGTAATAAAAACAAAAAAGTCAACACTAGATAATATAAAAATTATTTATTTCTTTTTGTCATGCTTCTTATCCTTACCATGATCAAACAATATATCAGTCTTCAATACAAAAAATAACAATAATACCATTAATATAATGTATATACCAATTGCTACTTGGTTATCTCCTAAAACAAACAGTATTGATACTGCAGCAAAGGCAATATCTATAGCATAGATAATTAATATACTAGCAGTTTGACTATACTTCATCTTCAAAAGTTGATGATGAAAATGATCTTTATCTGCAACCCCAATATTTTGTCCTTTCAATATTCTTCTAAATATTGCAAATACAGTATCAAATATGGGAATAGCTAATATCAACACTGGCACAACTAACGAAGTAATTGTTGCAACTTTATAACCAAGTAATGCTATAACAGATATCATAAATCCCAAAAACATACTTCCTGTATCACCCATAAATATCTTTGCGGGAGGAAAGTTATGAACTAAAAAGCCCAAAGTTGCTCCCAACATAATAAGAGCTAAAATAATATCAAGACCTCCTAGATGATTTAAAATAAAAGCAATAATAGCAATTGTCAAAAAATAAATTGAACTAATACCACCTGCCAAGCCATCAAGACCATCAATCAAATTAATAGCATTAGTAATAGCAATAATAAAGAACACTGATAAACATTTATTTACAAAAGGATTAAAATAAAACTTAAGTCCTAAAAAAGATATCTCATTAAAATACAACTTACCATAAAACACCACAACACATGCTGCCAGAATTTGCACAATTAACTTATATCTAGCCTTAATTGGTTTAACATCATCACAAATTCCCACCAATATCAATAAAAAACTACCAATCAATATTGAAATCATTTGAGTACTAATTTCCCCATAGAGCATATACCCCAACAAGAAAGAAAGATAAATAGCAAGTCCTCCCAATCTAGGCATAGGAACAGTATGAATCTTTCTCTTATTTGGCATATCCATAGCACCAACATGAATAGCAATTCTTTTAATAATAGGTACTAATACTAAACTAGTAATAAAAGTAACTAACACTATTATAAATACGTTATGATTATTTACATTCCAATTCATATAATTTAACACCTATTAATATTATACCGTATTATTAATATATTTTCTACCAAAAATTCACACTTGAATTTACACCTAAATTTTTCTAACTCTACTCAAATCATGCTCTACACCAAAAATCGCTGTTTCATAAAACTTATTTAAATAACTAAAATCAGGATAAATATCATCATAATAATTACTTAGAACTAAAGCATCACGAAAATATGCTGAATTATTTTTAAATATTTCATTACCGACATTAATTCCTTTTGAACGTAACATTTTTTGCACAAATACAGCAACCGTTCTCGTATTTCCATTTAAAAATGGATGTACTTGCCAAATATTAGAAGTAAAATGAGTAATTCTCTTAATTAATATTTCATCACTCATACTTCTATAACCTTTTTCTCTTTCCTCTGCCATATCATAATCCAAAAATTGAACAATTCTGTTAAAATCAGCATAAATAACCGAATCTCCATCCAAAATATCTTCCCTTTTCATTATATTCATATTTCTATAAGTTCCTGCAAAAGGATAAATATCATGAAATAAATATTCATGGATATAAGAAAAATATTCTTTTGATAATGCAAAATCTCTCTCTAATAATATTTCCTCAATACGATTAGAAATCATGCTTCTTGCTTTTAATATATCTTCTTTATCTTGTAAATTATATAGCATAAAAACCCCCCTAAGAATGGTAATAGTATACCACATGTTATATTTAATGTAAAACAAAACTATCAGTGTTAATGATAGAATAGTGTTTTATGTCAAAAAAGCTAACAAAAGCAAAACTAAAGAAGAATTAATAAAAAAATTAGTTGACATACATTAAACTACTTGACTATCAGTAAAATTCTATTATAATAAGAAGAGTGTTATCTATTATTTGGGGTGCTTATCAGAAGGTCTTTGGCTTGGTTCTCTATAAAATAAGGGGTCAGGTTATTTCAAAGGAGGTATGATATAGTGAGCTTTAATGAGCTTGTTATTTTGTTACTATTAAATATAATAGAAAAAATAGTAATAAAAAGCACTACTTATCCTAAAAAAGGGACAAGTAATGCTAAGTAACAACAATTAGCATTATCAATAATAGATAACACTTACATAATTAATATAACACGTTTTAAAT
>CAZGKC010000061.1:0-2442 GCA_964526205.1 uncultured Muribaculaceae bacterium | reverse complement strand
GATTGCAACTGTTCTCTACCACTTCTAAATATGTCTGATCTCCGTGACCTCCATGTTTCCAACAATGAAGGATTGCACCATCTACAGTAATTGCACCATTATCATTATAATGGTCTTCAAATAGATTTATTTGTTTTTCCTCTAAAGCAGCAGTTAATGTAATGATTTTAAATGTTGAACCGGGTTCAAATGTCATCCATATTGGTAAGTTACGATTTATTACTTCAGACTCATAATCTTTATAGTTGTTGCTATCAAAGTTAGGTCGAGAAGCCATAGCTAATATTTCCCCAGTTTTTGGGTTCATAGCAATAGCAATGGCACTGTCGGCTTCATATTTACTTATAGCATTGTCTAATTCATTTTCAATCGTCTTTTGTAGATTAATATCAATTGATAATTGCAAAGTCATTCCACTGGTGGGTGCTTCATAAATTTCTGCTAATTCCAATTTGTGCCCTTTACCATCAGAAAAATATTTGATTGAGCCATTTTCTCCCGTTAAATATTCATCATAATATAATTCTAATCCTGATAAGC
Organism: uncultured Muribaculaceae bacterium; assembly: GCA_964526205.1. Taxonomy (GTDB): domain Bacteria; phylum Bacillota_I; class Bacilli_A; order RF39; family UBA660; genus Onthocola_B. The sequence goes on along the minus strand of CAZGKC010000061.1, from coordinate 1,902 downwards.
CTTGATTGTCGATGCCAACATACCCCAAAACATGACTTAACATATCCCCATAAGGATAATATCTTTTACTTTCTTTAACTAAGTATACTCCATCAAGGTTTAATGAATCTATCTGTTCGGCGATATCATATGATAATCCTCTACCTTCGGGATGAACTCTTTCAATAGAAGTCTTTTTAGAAACGTGATTGAGCATATCTTGATAATCACTTTTTAAAATATCACTTAATGCCTTGGCAGTCTTTTCTTTATCTTTTATTTGGTTGGGAATTACCACTAAGGATGTTGTTGTAATATTAGTGGCTAAAACAATGCCATTACGATCAATTATTTCTCCTCGATCAGCTGATATGGGCAATTTTCTACTCCATAAAGACTCTGCTAGATTACTTAATTTAGAATAAGCAAATACTTGAATATAAAATACTCTTATAATGGTGATTATTAAAATTGTTATAACTATTAAAAATAAATATCTAATTCTTGTATGAATGTTATTATAAAACATATTATCCCTCTTCAGTTTAATTATATGCTTTAAATATAAAATAAAAACTGGATTACATTTTAATATTGTCTTTATACTCAAATGGTAAATGCTTGGTACTGAATTTTACATCAATATCATCGTTATTCATCAGTTATCCTCCAGTTTCCATTAATCTTACGAGAAAAAGCAAAATAAGAGAACAATAATATATTAGACATTGTTCTTAAATCATTCTCTAAAGTATGGCATTGCTAATGTATTTTTATTGTAATCAAAAAGGACTACTATATAGTAATCCCATTCTATTTAATAATAACTATAAATCTAAGCTATCTTTATTTAATAAGAAATCTTCAATATTCATAATAAGTATGCCATCTTCATTTTGCCATAAATTTATATCATCACGAACAATAATTATCTTTTTAAAACTATCATCAATATTTACAAGAGATTTTGTTTCTTGAATCATCTTTTCCTTGTTTGGAATAGAGAAAGCAGACTGAATATAATATTTTTTTCTTCCAAGATTACATACAAAATCAACTTCTAATTGCTTACGAATAGTTTTACCTGTTTTATCATCTTCATAATGTTCAACAACACCGACATCAACATTGTATCCACGAATTAAAAGTTCATTATATATGATATTTTCCATTAGATGGTCTTCATCTTGTTCTCTAAAATTTAGTCTGGCATTTCTTAAACCAACATCAGTAAAGTAATATTTAGAAGGAGTAGAAATAAACTTCTTACCTTTTATATCATATCTTTGGACTTTATTAATCATGAATGAATCAACTAGATAATTAATATATTTATTTACAGTCTTATCAGATACATCTAACATACCATTACTATTAAAAGTATTAGCAATTTTAGTAGGATTAGTAAGTGAACCAATAGAAGATGATAGCATATCGATTATAGAATCGAGTATATCCTTCCTTTGAACATTATTCCTTTCAACTATATCATTTATGTATGTATTTTCAAATAAACTATTTAGATATTTGCTTTTTTGCTCTGGACTATTCTTTGAAAGTACAAATGGCATTCCACCATAAGTTATATATTCCTTAAAAGCATCTCTTTTATCTCCCCCTATGGCACTATAAAATTCAGAAAATGATAATGGATAAACTCGTACTTCATCTCCACGACCTCTAAACTCTGTAATTACATCAGATGATAAAAATTTGGAATTAGATCCTGTAACATAAACATCTAAATTATCTTTTCTTAAGAAACTATTTAAAACGCTTTCAAAATTATCTACTTTTTGAATTTCATCTATTAGAACATAATACATATCTTTATCTTTAACTCTACCCATAATATAATTGTATAAAGCAAGACCGTCAAGTAAATCTCTATTTTCGATAGAGTCCAAATCTACTTTAATGATG
>CAZGKC010000060.1:0-2510 GCA_964526205.1 uncultured Muribaculaceae bacterium | reverse complement strand
GGAAAATTGATACAATAAAGGTCGAGGTGAAAATATTAAATGAATATATTTAGAAAATTAATAGATACTGAATATAAAGAATTATGTCGATTTGAAAAAATCGCTGCCGAAATAGAAGCATTAGAACCAGAAATGCAAAAATTAAAAGACAGTGATTTTAAAGAAAAAACAATAGAATTTAAAGAAGAATTAAAAGAAGGAAAGACACTTGAGGATATCTTAGTTCCTGCCTTTGCTCTTGCTCGTGAAGCAGCATATCGTGCTCTTGGAGAAAAGCCATTCCATGTTCAAGTAATTGGTGGCTTAGCAATTCATTATGGCAACATTGCAGAAATGAAAACAGGTGAAGGAAAAACATTAACCACTATTCTTCCTGCTTATCTGAATGCCCTTGAAGGAAAAGGAGTTCATGTTGTAACAACTAATGAATACCTATCAAGTCGTAATGCTGAATGGATGAAACCAATTTATGACTTGCTTGGAGTAACTGTAGGTGTAAATATTAGAGATTTATCCCCAAAAGAAAAGCAAGAGGCTTACAATGCTGATATTACTTATTCTACTAACAATGAAATAGGTTTTGATTACTTAAGAGATAACATGGTAGTTAGAAAAGAAAATAGAGTTCAAAGAGGATTAAATTTTTGTATAATTGATGAAGTTGATTCCATATTAATTGATGAAGCTAGAACCCCATTAATAATAAGTGGTGGTAGATTTAATACAACTAGTGAATACATTGAAGCAGATCGTTGTGTTAAAAAGTTAAAAGAAGAGGAAGATTATACTATTGATTTAAAAACTAAAAGTGTATCCCTAACTGCTGAAGGTAGTAAGAAAGTAGAAAAAATACTAAATATTAAAAATTTATATGATTTAGATAATACTGGTTTAATTCATAAAATAAACCAAGCATTAAAAGCTAACTATGGTTTTAAGAAAGATATAGATTATGTTGTGGAAGAAGATGCAATTATTATTGTAGATCAATTTACAGGACGTTTAATGCATGGAAGACAATATAGCGAAGGATTACATCAAGCAATTGAGGCTAAAGAAGGTGTTACAATTAACACGGAAACAAAGACTATGGCTACGATTACCTTCCAAAACTTATTTAGAATGTATAATAAACTATCAGGAATGACTGGGACAGCTAAAACGGAAGAAGAAGAATTTAGAAACATCTATAACATGTATGTAATATGTATTCCAACAAATAAGCCAGTTATTAGGGAAGATTTAGCAGATTTAGTTTATTCTAATGAATCAGGCAAATACAAAGCCATAATAAATGTGGTAAAAGAAATTCATGCTAAAGGACAACCAATTTTAATTGGTACAATATCTGTTGAGTCTAATGAAAGATTAAGTAAACTACTTACCAAGAATAATTTAAAACATGAAGTATTAAATGCTAAGAACCATGAACGTGAAGCCGAAATCATTGCCCACGCTGGTGAAAAAGGAGCAATAACTCTTGCCACAAACATGGCAGGTCGTGGAACTGATATTAAACTTGGTGAAGGCGTTCGCGAGCTTGGTGGATTATTTGTAATAGGTACAGAAAGACATGAATCACGTCGTATTGATAACCAATTAAGAGGTCGTTCTGGACGTCAAGGAGACCCTGGAACTAGCCAATTCTTCGTTTCATTTGAAGATGATTTAATGAGAAGATTTGGTACGGAAAAGATTAAAAATATGTTAGTTAGTATGGGAATAGATGATGATCAATCCATTAGATCTAAAGCCTTAACCAGAAGTATTGAAACAGCTCAAAAGAAAGTAGAAGGAAATAACTATGACTATCGTAAAAGTTTATTAGATTTTGATAATGTTTTAAATGAACAAAGAGAAATAATTTATTCTAGAAGAAATGAAATAATAGATGAAAGTAGCATTCACGACAAAATTATAGAATTATTTAAAAATACTATAACCAATTTAGTTAACAGTCATATACCTCCAGAAAATCGACTTACTGATAATGATATAGAGGAAATAACTGAATATGTTAATACTAATTTTTTAAAAAATGGCAACTTAAATATTGAAGAAATAAAAGATAAAAAACCCGAGGAAGTTATTGATTATATATATAATTTAGTTATTAAAGACTATGAAAAGAAAATGGTTTCTGAACCTCTGATGAATGAATTTGAAAGAGCTATAGCCTTGAGGGTAATTGATAGCAATTGGGTAGATCACATGAGTGCTATGGAACATTTAAAAGAAGGCGTAGGACTTCGTGGCTATGGTCAAACTGATCCGGTTCAAGTTTATACGATGGAAGGTTATGAAATGTTTGATAATCTACTAAATAAAATAGATAATGATACTGCTCAATTACTATTAAAAGCCGAAGTTCGTCAAAATACCGAAAGAAAGCAAACTCTTGAAGGAAAGACTAACGATGGTAAAGAAAAGGTAAAAGCAGAACCAAAAAGAAATAAAACAAAGAAGATAGGACGTAATGATCCTTGCATCTGTGGCTCTGGCAAAAAGTA
>CAZGKC010000059.1:0-2713 GCA_964526205.1 uncultured Muribaculaceae bacterium | reverse complement strand
AATTTGAGTGGAGGAAGTATAACCAATACATCAGCAAGTAGTAGTAATTTAATATCTAATAAAAATGGTGCGACATTGAACATATCAGGAACAATAGAAATAACATCATTATCGAGTAGCTATGTTGGAATTTCCAATTATGGAGAATTAAATATGACAGGAGGTACCATAACAGCCTTAAGTACAAATTCTATAAAAAACAATGCAAATGGAGTATTTACGATGACAGGTGGTAGCTTGGTAGGTGATAGTTCAATTGTTTTATCTAATTATGCAGGAACAGCAAATTTAAGTGGAGGAAGTATAGTAGCTGGTGACACAAATGCTATTAAAAATTATGGAACTTCATCTACTTCAGGAATACTTACAATAAAAGGTACAATTTCTATAATAAATAATTCTAGTTCATCTCCAACGATATATAGTGGAAGTTATAGTACGATTGATGTATCTGATGCAGGAAATGCAATTATTAAGAATAATAATAGTAGTGGATCAATAGGATTATAGAAAGAGTGATAATATATGAATAAAAAAATAAAGATATTATTATGTATATTAGTAGTTATTTGTGGTATAGTCTTAATAATTTATTATTTTAATAGTAGTAGTTCAAATAATAATACTAATATTGAACAAACTACTACGAATGAACTTGATGATGGTACTCTTTCACCGGTTATTGATGAAGAACTTACTATAGATAGTGAAGATGACGAAATTGAGAGTCAAGCATATAATGTAGAAGATTTTAAAAAAGAAGAAACACAAGAAAGTAATGAGTAACAAATAAATTAAGTAGCTATTTGTTACTTTTTTATTCTAATAAAATTTAATATTTACATTTTATTATATTTTGATCTATGTTACAATAAAATAAAAAAATTAAGAGAAATTATGCCACACTATAATGCATATGATAGTTTTAAAACTAAAAAGAGTATTGAAAAAAGCAAAGAACTAAAGGGGAAAAAATTAATAAAAATGAATTAATAGATAATTTTATTATTGATTATTGTGATAAATATGGTGTTGTTATAGAAGTTAGATATGATGATGTTAAACTTAATGATAAAAATGAGTAAAAATATTGACATAAGATAAAATATAGTATAAAGTACTATATGTCAAGAAAATTTACAACTATTATAAAATGAAGAGGAGGTTTTGTATGATATTGGCAACTAATAATAAGGGAAAATTAAGAGAAGTTAGAGAAATATTAAATGATTATGAAATATTATCTTTAAAAGATGCAAAAATTGATATAGAAGTAGAAGAAGACCAAAATACTTTTTATGGAAATGCTTTAAAGAAAGCTCAAGAAATATATATGATAACAGGTATGCCCGTTATTGCTGATGATTCAGGATTAATAATTGATGCTTTAGAAAATTGGCCAGGTGTTTTGACACATCGCTTTTTAGGAGATAAAGCTAATGATGATGATCGTAATCGAGCATTGATTGCTCGTGCTGATTCTTTAGATAATCGTCAAGCTACTGTTGTCTGTGTATTAGTATATTATGATGGTGAAAATACTTTGGTTGGAGAAGGTAAAATTCATGGTCAAATATCGAAGAATATAAGAGGAGAAAATGGTTTTGGATTTGATGCCATTTTTGAATTATCAGATGGACGTACTTTAGCTGAATTAACTCCCAAAGAAAAAAATACTAAAAGTGCAAGATATTTAGCAAGTGTTGATTTACGAGATAAATTAAATACTTTAAGAGAAAATTCTAAAATAATTAAGTTGAAATAATATAGTAATTATTTGAATTATAAAATGTAGAAAGGAAGATGACTTTTGATAAAGAGATTAATATTTGATGTTGATGGTACTTTAATTAATGGTGTCAGTTTTGTCCCTATAATTGAAAGTACTTTAAAAAAGATGAATATGTATTCTCAAGAGAATGTTAGTTTATTTTTAGAAGCTATTTCTTCTTATGAGACATTATATAATAATTATAATAAAGAGGACTACTTAATTCATATTGCAAATTATTTACATATTAAATTTGATGAAAAATTTTTGGATATTTTTTTTGATGAATTAAGATATTGTGTACCTTCAGAATATACTAAATTAAAAAGAAGTATTATTAATCTTGCTAAAGAATATGAAATGGTTTTATTAACTAATTTTTTTAAAGAATCTCAAATGAATAGATTAACGACAATGGGTATAGCTGATTTATTCTTAGATTGCTTTGGAGAAGAGTTAATAAAACCTAATGATGAAATATATATAAAGGCTTGTGGAAATAATTTACCTTATGAATGTGTAATGATAGGTGATGATTATAATTTAGATATAATAAAAGCTCAAATTATGGGATTAAATACGATATGGGTTAATCATTCGAATATTAAAAATGAAGATAGAATTATTACTGTTAAAGATGTTGATGAGATAACTTTAGAATTAATAGATAAGATTAATAAATCAAATAAGAAAATTTCTTTAAGAAAGTATCCTAATATAAATTATTAAATATGCTTTTCTTTAATTGACTATAGTAGGTATTCATGCTAAATTATTTATAGGTGTTTAGTATAGTTGCCGCTTTAGTATAGTGGTATTACAGATGCGTGGTAAGCATCAGAGGCAAGTTCAATTCTTACAAGCGGCACCATATAGATAGGAAACTTGAACTTTTAGTTCGAGAGTAATAAATTGCTAACAGAAATGTTAGTTTTTTTGTTA
>CAZGKC010000058.1:0-2808 GCA_964526205.1 uncultured Muribaculaceae bacterium | reverse complement strand
AGGAGAGAAGTGTAATGAACGAAGCAGTGGAAATGGTTAGAAAATTCTTAAATGACCCCATGGTTAGGGGAGCAATGACTAATGAAGAGATGGAACATCAACAAGATGTGGAGGATGCTAAGAAAAATGGTATCAAGTTAGGTATTGAGCAAGGTCAAAGAGATGAAGCAATAGCAATTGCAAAGAACTTGATTAAGCTTGGTTATGATGATGAAAAAATCAGTTTGGTAACTGATTTGTCAATAGAAATAATTAGAAATTTGCGATTAGGAGATTAATTTAGTTCGCGAACTAAATGCATCTCCTTTTCTCTTGGATATATTTTTTCTAATAATTGATATTCTAAACTTAAGTCTAAAGCTAAAGTTACTAATACTTCTTTTGCTTTAGTATAATCTGTACATACCACTTTTTCTTCACCATTTGGTAGAACAAAAGTCTTTTTGTTGTGTTCATCTATTTTAATATTCCCAATTTGACTTGGATGAATATTATGAATACGATTATGTAGTCTTGGCGAAGCAATAAATAATGTTATTTTATTTAATGGGTCTACAACAAGAGTTGTACCAGCATATCCAGGAGACATGAAACTACGTCCAGATAGTGATGGGTATACAGATAAGTTTTTAGGGTCTGGTTGTTTTAAATATACTAGAGAACCATAAAAACGTGTGAAAGTGTTTTCATCGAGAAAGCCAGTTGCTGTATCACTAATTGACAATACAGAATCTTGGTTTAGAATAGTGTAATTGGCTAAGGCTTCACCAAGTTTAATCATATCATCTTTAGTAGAGAAATATCCAGCATGTCCAGGAGCAATACCTTGTTTTGCTCCGATGGCAATAGCCTTAGGGTCTTGAGGTGTTCCAGGAATGTTGTCGTATCTGGTTATAGCTGTTCCATTGGCAGTTATAGTAGTGGAAAAGTTTTCATTAGCGACTCGATGTAATTTAGATTCTGGAACATTTAAATATGTATCTTTCATATTTAATGGTTGGAAGATAGTTGTTGTTAAAAAGTCATTAAATGATAATTTACTTACTTTTTCTACAACATATCTTAATACCATTGCTCCCATGTCAGTATAAGCATTACTAAAGTTTTGATTATCTTTGGGATGAACTGTAAATAATATATCTTCAGCTTCTTGAGGAGTTTTGGCACTATCTACTCTTTGGTCAGTTACAATCATGATACGAAACTTTAGTAAATCAAATATAGTTGTATTACCAAGATTTTTAAATTCTGGACAATATTTATTTACTGGTTCAAATAAATCAATTAAACCCATTTCTTCTAGTTTTAGAATAGATATACAAGTAAATAACTTGGAGGTAGATGCTAAATCAAAGATAGTATCTTGTTCAATGGGTTTTTCCATCTTTATTATATTATTATCTTGGAGAGTATATTCTTGAGCATTACCACATAATACTGTATCTCTAGTATTATGTGTACCAAAGTCTAATATAATACCTGGAGTTATACAAGTATCTTCTAAAAAATTCTTTATTAATGGTTGAATACCACTTTTATTAAATAATATTAATCTTAATGTAGTAATAGAAGCATTAGGATTCTCTTCAATTGTTTTAAGTACTATATTTAATAGTTTTTGATAATCTTGCTTAGAATATATATTACTTATACAATCAATATTAGTATTTCTTTGATTGTCTAATAATTCTTTTATATAATTATGATATGTTTGATATATACTTGGTTTTAGCATATAATCACCTCGTGAAAATTATTATATATTATATGTTAATTTGTGTCAAATTAACATATAATATTTTAGGTTAATTTTATCTATCACTAATTTTTTAGGCGTATTTTAGGGGATGCTATAAATAGTTGGTAAAAAAGTTTATTTAAAGTTATTGCAATTTATCTTTTATTTTGGTAAACTAGTTATATAAAATAGAGGTGTAGAAATGAAGCGAAAGAAGTATGTGCTTTGTGCATTATGTTTAGGGTTAGTGATTGGTATTGTTACTATATTTAATGTATGTTATAGTAATAATCCTGTTGTTGTGAGTAATAATAAAACAAATAATATTGCTAATGGTAGTTTACTTACCATGATGTATGAGACCGGCAAGGGGACGGGAGAATATATAGAAACTACTGATACTAGTTGGCCAACAACTGGTTATGTATTTAATGCTACAATGAGTAAATGTGAAAATGGTAGTACTTTAGCATGGGATAATACTAATAAGAAAGTTATTATGACTGCTACAGTTAGTGATAAATGTTATTTGTATTTTGATGCTTATTCTGCTGCTACAGTAAATCAAATTGCAGCAAGTAGTATAACTTATAATTCATTTAGAGCAACTATTACAGCAGTTGCTGGAGAAAATACAATATCTAAATATTATTTTAGTATAGATAATAATACTTGGTATGAAAGTAGTAATAATTATTATGACTTTACGGGTCTTACGGAAAATACTAGTTATACTTTATATGGTTATGTAGTTGATTCTTATGGAATTAATTCAGAGATAATTACTGGTAGTACTAAGACTAGTACTTATACTTTAGCAACGGTTAGTACTCTTACTATTAGTAGTCAAACTTCTTCTGGATTTACAATAACAGCAACAGCAACTGCTGGTACAGGAAGTATAAGTACTTATCACTTTGCTTATGTTACTAGTGGTTCAAGTTGTCCAAGTGTTGGAAGTTCTAGTTATAGTAGTCAAACTGCAAGTGCTAAATCTTTCTCAGGATTAACTAAAGGAACTACTTATAATATATGTGTATATGTAACAGATAGTAATGGTAGAACATCTG
>CAZGKC010000057.1:0-2828 GCA_964526205.1 uncultured Muribaculaceae bacterium | reverse complement strand
TTAAGAAGATTTACTTATATTTAATATTATACCAATGGATATCATACTAATTAGTAGAGATGAACCACCATAAGAAAAGAATGGTAAAGTTACTCCAGTTACAGGTATTAAGCCAATTACTACACAAATATTTAATAATGCTTGAATGATTATACCAAAACCTAAGCCAAATGATAAATATTTTTTAAATAAATTATTAGTATTTAATGCTATTTTGATAATACGATAAAAAATAAAGCCAAAGAAGAATGCTACAATTAAAATCCCAAGAAAGCCAAACTCTTCAGATATGATGGAAAAAATGAAATCAGTCTGTGGTTCTGGAAGATAGAATTGCTTCTGACGACTTTTCAAGAATCCTTGTCCTAATAAGCCTCCAGGTCCAATTGCATATAACGATTGAATTATTTGATAACCACTCCCTAAAGGATCTACCCAGGGATTTAGAAAAGAGATAATTCGTTTCATTCGATATGGAGCAATGATTATAAGTCCAACTACACCAAGTAAACCTAATAAACCTATTTTAACAAAGAATGATAATTTTACCCCTGATATAAAAAGAATTGCTACAAGACTAAAAACTATGATTATTGCTGTACCAAAATCTGGTTCTAACATAATTAGAAGAAAAAAGATACCAATTACAAGAAGAATTGGTAATACGCCCTTTTTAATATCAGTTATAATACGATTATTATTTGCTAAATACTTTGATACATAGATAATTAGCCCTATTTTGGCAAATTCACTGGGTTGAATACCAAAACCTCCGATACCAAACCAGCTTCTACTACCATTTCTAATTTGACCTATTCCAGGGATTAAAACTAATAATAAGAGAATAAAACAAATAAATAGTATAAGATTGGCTTTTTTATAATAGATACTTGTGTCTATATTTTTTAAAATATTTATTAGAATTAAACCTATAAGAAAAAAGATGCTTTGAGATTTTACAAACTTAAATGCATCATTATATTTATATAGTGACCAAACGGATGAGGATGAATATATCATAATTATACCAAATATAGACATAATTATGACTGTAATAAGTAACCATTTGTCTGCTTTCTTAGGCATAATATCACCTACTAAATAGTACGATTAATAAGTGACTTTTATGATATTTTATAACCAAACACCATAAGTTATGGCAGCCATAGCAAGGATAAAGCCAATAACCCAAAATAGCTTGATAATGTCTTGTTCTTCCCATCCTAGTTCTTCAAAATGGTGATGTAGAGGTGCTTTTAAAAATACTTTCTTATTAAAGTATCTAATTGCAATAATTTGAATTAAACTACTAAGGGTTTCAACTACGAAGATACCACCAATTAGGGCTAGAGATATTTCATGCCGAGAAACTATGGCAACACTAGCTAGTGCCCCACCAAGGGCAAGTGATCCTAAGTCACCCATAAATATACGTGCGGGATGAGTATTAAATACTAAAAAGCCAATCAAAGCACCAGTTAAAAGGAAACAGAAAATAGCTATTTCTTGATAGCCTTCAAGCCAACCGGCATTCCAACTGATTACACCATATGCAAAGAAGGCAATGGCAGCTAAACCACCTGCTAAGCCATCAAGACCATCCGTTATATTAACGGCATTAGTAGTTCCTACAAGTAAAAACAAGATGAATAAACCAAACATCCAACCCATATCAATATTGATATTTAAGAATGTAATACTTAATACTGGTGATCCTCCACCTTTCATAAATAAATAAAAGAATACTAATGCTATAATCATTTGAATAAGGAATTTTGTTACTAAACTTAAACCATCATTATCATGATATTTTATTTTTAAAAAATCATCAATAAAACCAAGAATTGCATATGCTAAAAAGACAAAAACTATAATTATTAAATTATAACTAATGGATATACTACCTTTTAAATATAATAGAATTAAGGAAATAATAACAGGTATAACAAAAATTACACCTCCCATTGTTGGTGTTCCCTCTTTCTTTAAGTGCCTTTTAGATATTAATTTACTAACTGATTGACCAAAATGAAGCTTTTTAAATAAAGGAATAACAAATATTCCTGTTACTAGTGATAAAACAAAGCCTAACATTAAGGCCATAGATGCTTTGGCTAAAATTAGCATATTTTCACCTCTTGATTTAATTATACTATATTTTTCTTAATTACTCTTTTATTAACCGTTAATTTTTACACTCTTTGACATTAGTTTAACATAAGAATAACTGTGCCACCTTCACTTTGCATTTGTCCTCCATTGGGAGATTGATAGATGACTTTGTCACCATTTCCCATGTATTTTATCGTGAATCCTTTTAAGGCTTTCTTTGCATCTTCTAGATTCATATTGGTAACATCAGGTACTGTAATATATTTTTTATCAAGCCAAGTATATTCTTTAGGAATGCCACTGTTATCTGGTTCTAAATGGAGAATATCAATCGCACTTAAAAATATGTTTCGTGCTATAGGTGCTGCTACAGTTCCACCATATTGAGTAACATTTTGAGCATTTTGAACTGCTACATAGACAACAATTTCTGGGTCATCTGCGGGCATAAAGCCAATAAACGATAAAATGTATTTGCTGGATGAATATACTCCATTTTCTACGGTTTGAGCTGTTCCTGTCTTACCACCAACACGATAGTTTTCAATATATGCATTATGACCACTACCTTTTGCTACAACACTTTCTAGTGCATATCTAACTAATTTAGATGTTTCATTGCTTATGATTGTTCTTTCTTTATTTGGTTCAATATGTTTTATAATAGTACTTGTTTCGGGTTCTAAGAAGTTTTTAACAATATATGGCGTATATAA
>CAZGKC010000056.1:0-2928 GCA_964526205.1 uncultured Muribaculaceae bacterium | reverse complement strand
TACTTTTTTCTAAAACTGTTGGTACTATATTCAAATTAATCACCTAAGTAAATAATAGTAAAAGTAAGTTATTTTTATTCACAAAATAGAAAAAAATTGATATAATAAGATTGGAATAGAGGGAAGTTATGACTGATACTGTTAAGATTAAATTTAATGATAATATAGAACATGTATATCCAAAGGGTACTAGTTATTATGAAATTAGTAAGAATAGTGATGTTAAAAGAATTGTTGGTTTTAAAATTGGCAATGAAGTTTTTGGTTTAGATAAAAAAGCATATGAAGATGCTAAAGTTAAATTTATTAATACAGATGATATTATTGGTAATAGAATGTATAAGTCTGGGCTTAAGTTTTTGTTTCAAGTTGCTTTGAAAGAAGCTTATCCAGATTTAGATGTTGTTTATGAACATAGTGTACCAAATGGAATGATAGCTGTTATTGAAGGGGATAAAATATTAACTGCTGATGAAGTAAGAAAAATTAAAGATAAAATGAATGAAATTATCTTGAGTGATGAAGTTATAGAAAAAATTAATATTGTTCCTAAGGAAGCAATTAAGTTTTATCGCAGTAATAAAGAATTAGAGAAAGCCGCTAATATACAAAATATTAGTGATAAAGTAGTTACTTTGTATAAATTACGGGGAGAACTTAATTATTTTTATTCTTTGATGCCTTATAGTACTAAAGTATTAGATAAGTATAATATTGTTTATTTAGGGAATAATAAATTAGTATTATTGTTTCCATCAGTTAGAAGTAATGGAGAAGTTCCAGAGTATACGCATTATAGTAATATTATTGATTCTTTTTATGAGGGTAAGAGTTGGTTAGATTGTTTGCATATGCCTTATATTACTGATTTAAATAAGTTAGTTAGTAATGGGGATATAAAGAAGTTTATGGAATCTTGTGAATTAAAATTTACGATGGATATATCTACAGTAGTTAAAGATATAAAAGAGAAAAAAGACGTTAAGTTTATTCTTATTGCTGGACCTTCTTCTTCAGGAAAGACTACTACAATGAAAAGAATCGCTAGTCATTTTGATGCTCAAGGATATAATACTATTAAGATTGGTTTAGATGATTACTTTGTTAATAGAGAAGATACACCAGTTGATGAAAATGGTAATTATAATTTTGAATGTTTGGAAGCAATTGATGTTAAATTATTTAATGAAGATTTAAATAAATTATTGGCGGGGGAAGAAGTTACTTTACCACATTATAATTTTATAACAGGAAAAAGAGAAGTATCTGAAGAAAAAATTAAGATTAAAGATAATACAATATTTTTAATTGAAGGATTACATGCTTTGAATGGGGAGTTAACAAAAGCTGTTGATGATAAATTTAAGTATAAAATATATTTAAGTCCATTTATTCCTCTTAGTATTGATAAACATAATTATATTTCAACATTGGATTTAAGATTATTAAGAAGAATTGTTAGGGATAATAGAACTAGAGGATATAATGTTGTAGATACAATTGATCATTGGCAAAATGTAAGAGATGGCGAAGAAAAGTATATATTTCCATATGTGCATCAAGTTGATGTAATAATTAATACGGCATTAGCATATGAGATTGGGGTTTTGAAGGTATTTGTAGAACCATTATTGCTTTCTGTTAGTGTCGATTCTGTGTATTATGAAGAAGCAAGAAGGTTAGTTGATTTTTTAAAGCAATTCTTTGCTATTCCTGGGGAATATGTTAAAGATGAATCAATATTACGCGAGTTTATAGGAGGGAAAAATTATGATTAAAGTTGCGATTAATGGATTTGGAAGGATTGGAAGGCTGGCATTTCGACAAATTGTTACTGGAACTGGTTTTGATATTGTTGCTATTAATGATTTGTCTTGTGCAGAAGATTTAGCTTATTTAGTTAAGTATGATACTGTACATGGTACTTTTCATGAAGATGAAATTGATTTTGAAGGTGATGAAATAGTTGTAGCAGGTAAAAAGAGAATTAAGGTATTTGCTGAGGCTGATCCTGAGAAACTTCCTTGGAAAGATTTGGGAGTTGATTTAGTGCTTGAATGTACTGGAAAATTTACTGATTTAGAAGGGGCAAAGAAGCATATTACAGCAGGGGCTAAGAAAGTACTTATTAGTGCACCTGGTAAAGGAGAGATGAAAACAATTGTTTATGGAGTTAATGATGATACTTTAGTTAGTGATGATGTAGTTGTTAGTGGGGCAAGTTGTACGACGAATTGTCTTGCACCAGTATTAAATGTTCTTCATAAGAATATTGGTGTTAAAAAAGGATTTATGACTACTGTTCATGCTTATACTAATGATCAAGCAACTTTAGATATTGCTCACAAGAAAGGAATTAAAGCAAGAAGAGGTAGAGCTTGTGCCCAAAATATAGTACCTGCTTCTACAGGAGCTGCTAAAGCTATTGGGAAGGTTATTCCTGATTTACTAAATAAACTTGATGGTAATGCTTTAAGAGTACCTGTTGCTGATGGTTCTATTGTAGATTTAACTGTAGAATTAGAAAAGAATACTACTGTAGAAGAAATTACTAAATTATTTACTGATAATCAAAATGATGTTATAAAAATTACCATGGATCCAATTGTTTCTAGTGATGTAATAGGAAAGAAGTATGGAGCTATTGTTGATGGTCTTTCCACTAGAATAGTAGAAGATAATGGTACGCAACTTGTTAAAGTTGTTGCTTGGTATGATAATGAATATGGTTATACTGCTCAAATGCTTAGAACAGCTAAAAAGATGTTTGAAGTATAAGTTGATAAGTAATTAGTTATTAACAAAAAAAGCCAATCAATTTGGCTTTTTATATGGTATTCTTTCATTGGTTCTGCCAAGAAGATAATCAGTACTTGTTCCATAAAAATCTGCAAGCATACTTAATTTATCAATTGGTATAAGTCTAAT
>CAZGKC010000055.1:0-3128 GCA_964526205.1 uncultured Muribaculaceae bacterium | reverse complement strand
TTCTTTGCATTAGCGGGTATTAAGTAACCATTCATTTTGTATCACACTCCTTTTAATATTATTTTTTAGTATTTGCTTGATGTCTAGCATATGAAGATTGAGAAGTTATTCTTGCCACATCGGCTCTTGCCTGATTAGTGTTATTATCTATATCATTATAATTAGACACAGCCGAATATCCTAAAGATCTTCCAGCACGATTCATTTCCGTAGCTTTGGAACTAATACTTCCAGAAATATTAACTGGAATATCAGAATTAGTAAGAGTAGTAACACTAGTTGAATCTGCAACTTCCCAACGACCAGTAGTAGTATTTCGTTGTAACTCTGCAGCATAATAACTTTCATTCTTTCCAGTCATTGAACTATTAACAGTCGCCTCTATAGCCCTCTTCCAATTCTGTCTTGCAACTTCGATTCTAGTTGTATAGTGCTCATCACTCTCACCCCTCAAACGACCACCTTGTTTAATTGCTTCATAATCACGTTCAAGTCTTTTAACAACACTATAATTTTTAGCATACCCCTCTAATTCATCTTGATATTTTACATAACTGTTAATATTATCTACATTTGCTTTATCAACATCTGCAGCATTTCTCATACCAATAGCTTCCTGTGCAGATGCAACTTTACTCCCAAGCCATGTACCACCATTAGCAACTAAATCATTGCTTCTCTTATTAGCCTGAGATTGATTCTTTCTAGCAGTTTGCATAGCAGAACCTACCCCCTTAGAACCTAATCCTACTTGACCTCCACGAAACAAACCACCAGTAACGCCACCTAATGCACCAGTCAATCCATGACCTATTCCACTTAAAATACCATTACGTTCATAACCAGCTCGTGCACCACCAGCAGCTCCACCTAACAAACCAACTGCAGCTCCAGTACCAGCTCCAACGGCTGTCGAAAGTCCTTTATTTAATCCAACGATATCTTTAGCACTTACCCCGAATCCTAACTTACTAACACTTGATGGCATTAATTCCTTAATTAATTCAGGAGCCTTCTTAGCAAATGTTAATAGTGCTAAAATCATTACTACTACAATTGTATATCTAGTAGAAGTACTACCTGGATTAACAGAATTCCAAAAAGTATTAGTTCCACTGTCCATAGTATCTAATAACATAGAAGATAAATATACAACAAAATATATAATACCAGTCCTAATAAAAACATCAATATACGTTGCAAAATAAATTTTCCACCATTTTGTAAAAAAATTATCTTTTTTAGGAGACAAATAGCCAACAATTGCAGCAGGAGAAATCATCTGTAAAACGGTTAATTGAACAACTCTAACTCCAACCTTTATAACATACATAAACAACAAATAAACAATGGCAACCCCAGCAATTAACTGCAACGGAAAATTATAATCCATAATAAAAGCCTCATAAGAAGTTGAGTACGTTTGATCACCAGTATCATTTGAATCTTCAATTTGTACTGTACTATATGCATTTAAACAATAAGTTCCAACATCATAATCACTTCCAGTGGATGCAACATTATTTAACAATAAATTACGATAGGAAACACATTGTTCAGCTGAAACAGAATTAGCATTCACCAAAGTTTCATTTACAGTATAAAAAGTCCCAAATGTCCGTGCTGCTAAAACATTTCCAAAATTGTCAGTATCAACAGTCACATCTTCCGTTGGTAATAAAAACATAATCTTGAATATTATGAAGAGAATCAAAAAAGAAAGAAGAAATACCAAACATAATTAATACAATTACAACTTTTTTAAAAATTACTATAGCACCCATCTCTTTGTCATTGATTTTATCTGGATCAACTAACATCTGAATAAAATTAATTATTATCCTAAAAAGCATAATCACACCTAAAACTAATCCAACTTTATCAGCAATTTTAGAAAAGGTATCATTATCCAATAATTGTGCTCCTGCTAACATTTCAAATAATTGATATAAAAAAGAAATTAATTTATAAACTAGAGTGTTGAAAGTATAAAATATAGAACGAGCTGCTTTGAGAATAGCACCAGAAACACCATCAGCACTTTTAAGGCTACTTCCATCACCCAATCCTACAATATCTAAAAAGAACATAACATCACTTCCCTTCTATTAAAGAATACCACATAAAGAATCATCAATATTAGTCCAAACATTACTTGCTAAATATAATATAGCATGTAAAATTGATGGAACAAGAAATATAGCAACTGCTATAATCAATCTTTTTACAAATTTCTGTTGTGCTTTTTTCATACCATCTTCACTCTGAGCAAAAACGGCCTGAGCAAAATCCAAGCTTCCAAATATTAATAATATAATAGGAACGATAACAAATATAATATTTTTAACAGTTTTTAACGCATTAACTCCAGTTTCACCTAAAATTTTATCACATGAATCATAAGAAGTACTATCAGGGTTTTTTATTATTAATGATGGAATTTCTAATGGAACATCAGTTGCATGCAAAAGTTCCATATTATTAGAACTAGACATTCCTAATACAAATACATCTCCACTTCCATGAGCAGCAGAATCATCAACTCTATCACTGTAATAAATACTTATTGGACATACACCTTTTTGATTAGCAAAATAACTATCATTACCACTATCGGAAAGTACACGAGAATTTGTCCCATCTTTAACCCAAAGATTAAAACTATTACTACCATAATGAGCAGCCTTATATACTCCATCATCTTCATCAGTTCCAAATGCCATTTGAAAAATAGCACAAGCATTTTTTTTCCATAAAGCCCAACCAGTTGAAACATCTATAGTATAAACACAATTAGCTTTATAAGAGCTACCATCAAAAATTACAGACTCACTGGCCGTGTCTAAATAACCCTCATTAATTAATTCAATGCATGTCTTACTTTTAGCAGCCTCTTCTAATGTTTCCGCATACACATTCCTATTAAAACCAAATAACGTTAATATAACTAATAATAAATAAATAATTTTCTTCTTCATAGCAATTACACCTTTCGTAAACAGAATATAAATATTATAATAAAATTATACCATATAACTAACAAAAAAGGAAATAAATTTTTTATTTCCTTGTGATTAATTTTTTCTACTTTGTATTATCTTCGTCCTCTACCATTTCCTCGTACATCC
>CAZGKC010000054.1:0-3145 GCA_964526205.1 uncultured Muribaculaceae bacterium | reverse complement strand
GGCAAGGAGAAATTATGAAGAAATTTTCAAATTTTATAGCTAATCATAGTATACTTATTTTAATAATATGTTTATTACTTATTATTCCTGCAATAATAGGATATATAAATACTGATATTAATTATGATATATTAGTGTATTTACCGGAGGATGTTGAAACTATTCAAGGAGAACAGATACTAACTGATGACTTTGGTCTAGGTGCTTATGCCTTTGTTATGGTAGATAGTACTAATAGCAAAAGAATACTAGATATGGAAAAGAATATTCAAGAAATAGATGGTGTAAACCAAGTGTTTAGTGTGGCAGATGTTATTGACTCAACAATACCTAAAGATATGTTACCAGATGCAATATTAAGTAAAATTGATAAAGATGATGAAACAATTATTATGGTTACTTTTAATGGTACAACAAGTGCAGATGAAACTGTCAAAGCAGTGGAAACTTTACGGGAAGTAGTAAAAGATGCTACCAGTGTTAGTAGTATGACATCAATGGTTATTGATACCAGAAACTTAGCTAGTACGGAGACAATTGCTTATGTTATAATTGCTGTTTTATTCTGTTTAGTTATTCTTTTTCTAGCAACTGATTCTTATATAATACCATTTTTATTATTAGGAAATATTGGTGTTGCCATTATCTACAACATGGGTACTAATATTTTTCTTGGTGAAATATCATATATAACCAAAGCCATAACAGCCATTCTCCAACTGGGAGTTACTATGGACTTTTCTATATTTTTATATCATAAATATGAACAAGCTAAAGAAGGTAATCCCAATTTATCTCCAATTGCAGCAATGAGCTTAGCAATTAGAGAAACTTTTCAATCAATAATTGGATCATCACTTACTACCTTTGCAGGCTTCCTAGCCTTATGTACCATGGATTTAACTCTTGGTACAGACATTGGCATAGTTATGGCTAAAGGAGTACTCTGTGGACTTATTTGTGTTCTTACATTATTCCCAAGCTTATTAATAATATTTGATAAATTGATTGAGAAAACTAAACACAAAAATATATTTCCTCAATTTAAAGGAATTCAAAACTTCTGTATTAAACATTATAAAGGAATAATAGTAGTATTTATTCTACTCTTAATACCAGCTTACATTGGTAACAAAAATTATGAAGTATATTACAAACTAGATGATACTTTACCAGAAGATTTAGCATTTAATGTTGCCAATTCCAAACTGGCTGATGAATTTAATATCATATCACCAGAGATTATAATTCTTGATAAAGATATAAAGGCAAGTAAAGTAGAAGAGTTAGAGGGTAAATTAAACAACATTGAAGGAATTGATATGGTTCTTGCTCCGAGTGCTTTATTAAGCCCTAGTACCATGGAATTATTACCAAGTGAAATAACCAGTATAATTGAAAATGATGAATACCAACTAATAATAATTAATTCTACTTATGAGATAGCCTCTGAAGAATTAGGTAATCAAATAGAAGAAGTAAACAAGTTAGTAAAAAGTTACGATGAAAATAGTATTATTGCTGGGGAAGGACCTTTGATGAATGATTTAGTAACTATTGCTGACCATGATTTCAAAACAGTTAATTACACTTCAATAATTGTTATATTTATCATTATGATTTTAGTCTTAAAACAAATAAGTCTACCAATTATATTAGTAATAACTATTGAATTTGCCATATGTCTAAATATGTCTGTTGCCTACTTTACAAATACATCCTTACCATTTATTGCCTCAATTGTGGTAGGAACAATTCAGCTAGGAGCAACTATCGACTATGCAATATTAATGTCAACTAAATATCTTGAAGAACGTAAAACTAAAGACAAAAAAACAGCTATCAAAGATACATTAAGCTTAACTGTACCATCAATTATAACCTCAGCTCTTTGCTTCTTTGCGGCAACCTTTGGTGTTGCAATATACACTCAAATTGACATGATTGGTTCAATTTGTGAATTACTAGCAAGGGGTTCTATCATAAGTATGTTAGTAGTTGTTACAATATTACCATCACTATTATTAGTATCAGATAGATTAATTAATAAAAAGAAAGAAGGAAAACAAATGAAAAAATTAAAAACTATTACGGCAGCTATAATACTAGGAATGTTTATTATTAATCCTATAAATGCCAATGCCTTAACTAAAAAAGAAACTGTATATTCATATCTTGATTATACAGGAACAGTTAACAAAACAACTGTAAATAATCATTTATATATTGATAAAGAAGGAGAATATGTTGATAATACATTACTTACTAACATATTAAATTTAAATGGAGATGAAGAATTTAGCCTAGATGGAAATAATCTAACCTGGCAAACCACTGGTAAAGATATATTTTATCAAGGAGAAACTAAAGAATCGTTACCAATCAATATAAATGTTAAATATTATTTAAATGATGAAGAAGTAGATGCCAAGGATATTACTGGCAAAAGTGGAGATATAAGAATAGAATTAAATTTTATTAACAATACTTTACTTAGAACCAATAATTTAGTAACACCATATGTTATAGCAGTAGGAACAATGCTTGATACAACTGAAAATAGTAATATTACCATAACAAATGGTAAAGCAGTAGATACTGGGTCTAGAGCAATTCTTGTTGGTTTATCTTCTCCAGGTTTATATGAAACATTTGGCATTAAAGAGTTTAAAGATTTTGATAAAGTAACCATTAGTTATAAAACAACTAACTTTTCTTTAAAAGAAATCTATATGGTGGCAAGTCCTAAACTTCTAGCAGAGGCAGATTTTAAAATATTTGATAAGTTAGATGAATTAGCATCATCAATTGAAACATTAAGTTCAAGCATGGATTTATTAGAAAGTGGAGCAAAGCAACTAGAAAGTGGTTCTAAAGATTTAGTTAATGGTTCTAAGGAAATAAGTAATAATCTAAAAACCGTAAGTAGTGCTTTAAATAGCTTACAAAATGGAGCAATATCTCTTGATGAAGGATTAAAAGAAATAATAAGTGCCTTAAACAATGCTAAGACTTTATTAGAAAGTAGTGATACTAGTAGTCTTTCTAATGTAAATACATTAATAAGTGCTAACCAAAAATATCTAAATGTCATCATAAATAAGCTTGAACCAACATATAGTGAATATGATTTACAAAATATCAG
>CAZGKC010000053.1:0-3262 GCA_964526205.1 uncultured Muribaculaceae bacterium | reverse complement strand
GTCCTCAACTTATAGACAAAGTATTATTTTTATAATATAATTATAAATAGTAAAGTAAAAATAAAGAAAGGAAAAAATTATTATGAAAGATAAAAAGACAATTATACTTACAATTATTGGGGTTTTAGCGTTTATATTGGTTGTTATTGGAGCAACATATGCTTATTATGTAAAACAAGGGGAGAAAGTTAGTACTAGTGATTTAGAAGTTAAAGCTAGTACTACAGATTCATTTATTCTAAAAACTGGAAGTGCTATTAGTTTGGAGATTAATCAAACTAATTTTGCTAGTGGGGCAGGTAATGTTAGTGGTTCAACTTATGCTAGTGCTACATTAACTGCCAATAATAAGACTAATACTGCAACAGAATATTATTACTTATATTTAAATATTACTAAAAATGAATTAGTATATACCACAGAAGATAAGAAAACAGAATTATTATTAACAGTAACTGATAATAATGGTAATGCTATTACATCTATTAATGGTTTAACATATGATTCCACTTTAGGTGGTTTTGACATAACAGAAGCAAGTGGTACAATAGCAATACTAGATAATAGAGAAATAACTGTAGAAGAAAGTAATACAACCCATCAAACAGTAGATTATTGGAATATAACAATAACTATGATTAATCTAGATACTGACCAAACCGATAATGCCGGTAAGGAATTTAAAGCGAGTATAAAGATAACAAAAGAGAAATTTACATTAGCTAATTATATTACATCACTATACACAGCTGATGGCGAAGATGGCTTATATTACCATGATGGAACTGGTACATATGGAGCATATGAAGCCGGAGATAATTCATATAGATATTCAGGAACTGACCCAGATAATTATGTATGCTTTGGTGATGATTGTACTAATTATGATAACTTATATAGAATTATTGGGGTATTTGGTGATAGAGTAAAATTAATAAAAGCAGATTTTGCTAATACAGACTTGTTAGGAACAGGTCAAAATAATGGTACATATACTGCAAGTAGTTATACAAATTATAAAGGAAGTAAAACCACAATTGATAGATATTATTGGAGTGGATCAAGTAGTAATAGTTCTAATACTTGGAGTTCAAGTACATTAAATACAACTGCGTTGAATACTACATATTTAACAAATTTAGGTACTACTTGGCAAAATTATATAGATGATACAACTTGGATTGTAGGAGGAAATACGTATGCAAATATTGAAACTACTGCAGGAGTAAAGAATGTATATACAAGTGAAATAGTAAATCCTGCATTATCAACAACATACACAGCAAAAATAGGATTAATGTATGTATCAGAATATATGTATGGAGCAGATCCAACCCAAGCTGATTCTTGGAATTCATTAATGGGTTATAATAGTAGTTCTTCATTAGATTTTAGAGCAGTTATTAACTATAACTGGATGTATAGTGGAATTTACGAATGGACAATAACCCACAATTCGAGCCTTATTCGTGCGTTCTACGTGGACAGCACAGGTTTTGTGGGCAGCTACTACGTGGACGATAGTGGCCACACTTACGGTGTGCGCCCGTCCTTTAGTCTCAAGTCCAGTGTAGGACTAGCGGGTGGCACCGGTACCGCCAGTGACCCATATAGAATAGGGTAATGATATATAAATAAGATGGAATTAAAAACCATCTTATTTTATATAATGTAATATGAAAGAAACAATAGAATATTATTATAATTTAGAAATAGATGAATTAGAAGAAAATGACGGTAAATACCATTTCAAGATTGATAATATTGATTTTTTCTTCGTTTATTACAATCGAGGAATAGAAGAACTTGATGATGTAATTGGTGTAACATTAGAATTAAAGAAAAAGGGAATAGATGTACATAATATTGTAATAAACAAAGATAATAAATATTTAACTAATGTTAATAATTATAATTATATTCTTCTTTGGGTTAATAACTTAAGTGAAACTTACGACATTTTTAGTATAGTTGAATTAAGTAATAAATTAGAATTAAAACCAGAAAGATCTAAATTATATCGTAATAACTGGGGAGATTTATGGAGTAGAAAAGTTGATTATTTTGAAAATCAAGTAAGAGAACTTGCTCTAACAAAGAATATTATCAAGAATTCATTTAGTTATTATATTGGTTTAGCGGAAATAGCTATAAGCTATGTTAATAATACTAATATCAAATATGGTAAAATAATGAATGGTAAATTAACCCTTTCTCATCGTCGCATTTATTATCCTAACTATAAACTAAATTATTTAAATCCATTATCATTTATTTTTGATTTAGAAATTAGAGATATTGCAGAATACTTAAAATCTATGTTTTTTAAAGAAGATTATGAAGAAGTACTAGCAGAATTAAGAAGTTATTTAAAATTAAAACCATTAAATGTTTATGAATATCAAATGCTTTGGGCAAGACTTATATATCCAACATATTATTTTGATTTATATGAAGCAATTATGAATAAAGATGAATCAGAAGAAAAATTAATTGAAGTAATTAAAAAAACAGAAGATATGGAAACCTTCTTAAAAGATACATATTTAGAAATAAGCAAATATGTTAGAATAGATAAAATAGACTTTCTTATATATTAACGTTGATAATTCCTTCTAACTCTGGTATTTCTGCTTGGAAAAAGCCAAGCATATTATCATTTATTGTATTATCTTGAAACATGCAAGCTTGACAAGCTCCAGTCATTCTTACATAAAGATAATTATCTTCATATTTAACAAACTCTAAATCACCACCATCCATATTAAGGTATGGTCTAATTTCTTCAATTAAATCTTTTATTTTATTTATTTTTTCTTCTTCCATAACAATCACAATATTATTATACTTTAACTAATTTGCTAAGTAAATAGAAAAGTGTTATAATTTAACCAACTGAGGTGCTAAATGGCAAAGTATAAAATAGGTGATTTAATAAAAGTAAGAGTAACAGGAATAACTGAATATGGTTTCTTTGTTAAAGTTGATGAAAATTATACGGGATTATGTCATATTTCTGAAATATCTAATGACTTTGTTAACAATATTAATGATTATATTCATATTGGAGAATACATCTATGCTATAATAATTGATATAAACGAATTAAATAAACAAATTAAAATATCTATAAAGGATATATACTATAAAATAGAAGAAGATAGTACTAAAATAAAAGAAGCAAGATTAGGATTTTTGCCATTAAAGCAAATGTTACCAATATGGATTAAAGAAAAAATGGAAGAATATAACAAATAAAAAA
>CAZGKC010000052.1:0-3686 GCA_964526205.1 uncultured Muribaculaceae bacterium | reverse complement strand
TATTACTCTGCTAGTGCTATAAAAGTATTTGATGCAATATATTTAATTGAAAATAATATTGATTTAGAAACTACAATAACCTTAACTCCTGAATATCGAAGCATGGGTAGTGAAAAGTTAAGAGAACATAAGGCTTATGAAAAAATTTCCCTTAAAAACTTAATTGATTATGAATTATCAGTAAGTGACAATGGTGCTCATGCAATGTTAGTAAACTATATCGGAGCAAAAAATATTAATCAATATTTTAAAGAAAATGGTAATATTAATGTAGGCATATCAAGTGGCAATATATATAGTTATAATTATACTGCAGATATAGCCAATCAATCACTAGAAAGAATATATGATATTATTCAAAAAGATGATGAATCAAGCAAGTTAATAAAAACAGCCATGGATAATGACTATGCCAATTCTTTAAGCTTTGATAATATAAATATAATCCACAAATATGGATTATATGATGCATATTACCATGATATTGGTATTTACTTAGATAAGTACCCCTATCTTGTATCTATATTAACATTATATGGTAATACTGATTATAAAGAAAAAGTCCAAAAAATAAGCCAAGAATTATATAACATCTATAATAACAATATAAAAAATAAAGAAACTTACTGTCAATCTCTACAGTAAGTTCTTTTTACTCAATATTAAATTCAGCATACATATATTTTTTATCGGCTTTTTTTACAATTCTATATTTTCCAGGCTTCAAAGTACCATATAATGCTTCCCAATTAACATCCATTTCTAATATACAATCACTATTAGTTAAATATCCCATAGTAAGCCATCCTGGTGATCCTTTTATAATATAATCTAATTTTTTCCATTTGCCATTAATAAATTCATAAATATTATACCACTCACCAAAAGTAATATTATTACATGAATCAGAAATTATTAAAGTTGCACCTTTATTAGTTAAAGTACCCTCTTTAATAATCATAGAAATATTTTCATCAGTTTCAAATATTTTTGTATTACTTTTAAAACTAAAAGCAACCAAAAATACAATAACAACACACAATATAACAACTAATATCCAAATTCTTTTTTTCATATAATCTCTTTAATACATAAATATTATATCATCCATTGAATAAAAAATAAAGGGAAGAACAAGTCTTCCCTAAAAAGTGTGAGTTTTGAGTTTATATGTTAATTGTGTATAGTTTATATATTAAACAAAATATATAATCCTTTATTTCACTATATTCAGCATCCCTCCTTCATTACTCTTAAATTATATCTAATAATTATGAAGTTTTTATGTTGAATTAATGAAGTTTTTAAATTTTTATTTTAAAGTAAAAAGTTGACCCTTTTTTTAACACACTATTTACACCATATTCATAACCATGAAGTTCTAATATCTGTTTAACAATGGAAAGCCCTAACCCTGTTGAAACGACATTTCTCTTATGATTCTTATCATTCTTATAATATTTATTCCAAATATAAGGCATTTCTTCCTCTTTTATTCCCTTACCAGTATCAATAACTTCCACTAAGTAATATTTCTTAGCTTTAGTCACTCTTAAAGTAACTGTTTTATCATCTCCCGTATAATT
This sequence comes from uncultured Muribaculaceae bacterium, assembly GCA_964526205.1. Taxonomy (GTDB): domain Bacteria; phylum Bacillota_I; class Bacilli_A; order RF39; family UBA660; genus Onthocola_B. The sequence goes on along the minus strand of CAZGKC010000052.1, from coordinate 2,100 downwards.
AATAGCATTATTAACAAGATTATATATTACTTGATTAATTTTCTTTTTATCAGCCATAATCATTATTTCATCTGGCATAATAACATTAATCTTATATTGTTCTGTTTCTTTCATAATATCATACTTTTTGATTATACTTTTTATCTCTACCGCTAGGTCAAACTTTTCTAAGTTAAGAGTATCGGCATTTGATTGCATTCTTGATAAATCTAATATATCATTAACCAACACCGTCAGGCGATCAACTTCATCAACAATAATTGCCAAGTGTTCATTCATCTTATCAGGACTCTTATAAGATATATCTCTAATCATCTCCGCATAAGCCTTAATCATTGTTAAAGGAGTCTTTAAATCATGAGAGACATTTGCCATCAAATCTCTTCGCAATTCATCTGTCTTCGCTATTTCTTTTTGAGCTTGGCTAAGAGTTAATGCTAATTCATCAATCTCTTTTATCCCTGATTCATCAAACTCTACATCAGGATCACCAGACCCCAATTTTTTTGCTTTCTTAGTTATCTCCATTATTGGTTTAGTTAACTTATTTGATAAAAATACTGAAGTAATAATAGCAACTATTATACCTACAAAGCAAACATACATTATTTGTCTTTTCATAATAATTGTAAAATCAGATATATCCTCTAAATTAGAATAAATAAATGAATAACCGTTATCTAATTTTACTCCATATAGTAATGCTTCCACTTGTTTATCTTCATTAACAAACTTATAATCTTGAAAATCTACATCAGAAGTAATAAAAGAAATCATCAATTCTTTAACTTTACTATTACCACTAGCAAGTCCACAACCCTTCATACTAGTATTAAATGTAGCAATTACATTAGTAGAATCTGTAATAGCAATACAAACATCATTTTGATAAGCAATGTCTTGTAAAGTATATATATCAGCACTCTGAATCTGTTTAACAATTGAATTCATATTATCAATTTGTTTTCTTTCATAAAATACATCAATAATAAATATTTGACATATCCATAATATAACAATAATTACTACATTAAAAGTAAGTAAATAAGCCAAGGCTTTAGCTTGAATACTACTTTTCTTTTTTATCTTTTTCATATTGGAATTTATACCCCATACCTCTAACAGTAATAATCATATCTTTATACTTACCCAAATGTTTTCTTAAAGTCTTAACATGAGTATCAACAGTTCTATCATCACCATAAAAATCATAACCCCAAATGTTACTCAATAAATTTTCTCTTGATAAAGCAATATTTTTATTATTAATAAAATATTTTAATAAATCATATTCTTTTGGTGTTAAATAAACCTTTTTATTATCTATATAAACATCATGAGCAATATCATCAACTTTTATACCACTTACTTCATAAATATTAGATTCAGCTTCACTTCTTTTAGTAATAGCTTTAATTCTTGCTACTAATTCCTTAGGACTAAAAGGCTTAGTTACATAATCATCAATTCCCAAATCAAAGCCAATTAACTTATCATATTCCTCTCCCCTTGCAGATAACATAATAAAAGGAATATCTTTTTTTATTTTCTTAATCTCTCTACAAGCCGTATAACCATCCATCTTTGGCATCATAATATCCATAATAATCATATCAAAATTTTCATTCTTTACTTTTTCTACTGCTTCCACTCCATTTGAAGCTTCTTCAACTTCCATATTCTCTAAAATTAAATATTCTCTAATAACCTCTCTTATTCTTTCTTCATCATCAACAACTAAAACACGCATAATTTCTTCACCTACCTTATTATACCTATTATTTGTGAAATTGCAATGAAAACTTTAAACTCTAATATATTTAAAATATGATATCAAGAAAGCAAGCATTGGTAACACATATATAATAAGTAATACAATTATATATAAAACCAAATATAATACTTTAGCAATACCCTGTAATAATTTAATATCTATTAACTTTTGATAAGCACCAGTAACAAACAAAATAACTGTAATTATAATTGTTATAATACTAATAATTAAACCAAGCCTTAATCCAGGAACACTATAAGTCAAAATAACATTATTTTCACCATCATTCAAAGGTATCCCAATATAATTATCTAATACTTTAACTA
>CAZGKC010000051.1:0-3754 GCA_964526205.1 uncultured Muribaculaceae bacterium | reverse complement strand
TGAATTGAGTGCTTTACTAAATTACCAGGGAGAGATAATTTAGTAATATCAACAAAAAAAAGAGATTTTCTCATCCTGCTAAATACACAATACCAAAAAATGTATTTCGCAAGTTGATATTATTTTGGAGGAGCCGACCAGATTCGAACTGGTGATCAAGGTGTTGCAGACCTACGCCTTAGCCACTTGGCTACGGCTCCATCTATAATAATTTATGCAAGGTATAATCCCGCCTTGCATAAATATTATAACTTTTTTAAACATTTAAGTCAATGAATTATTATCTTTTTTCTTTGGTATAAAAGGAATCAACCTTTTTAACACTTGATCTTGCCTATCAGTAATCGCATTAATTGAATCCATCATATAATCGGTATTATAATAAAACAAACCTAAACCAGCACTATTTCCTTCTAATTTTGCAACAGCATCACGATAAAGAGAAACATACTCTTCAAAACTAATTGATGGTAACGTTATCTGTTTCATAAAACTTCTAATATTAACACCTTGATTATTAATTCCAAAGATACTAGATCTTAACCAAGAAAGAAGATAATATTTCATCCTTTCTTCTGAATCATTGGCAAGTACAATTCTACGGTTTTTATATAACAAAAATAAGTCATTAGTGGGATCCAAGATATAATTCTTATTATTATCTTTTACCATATTAATTAAATGATTCGCTCCAAAAGGCAATTCCAAAGTCTTATTTTTTTCATCATTTAATAAAGGAGTACTAGCTAAACTAATCCCTTTATCTAAAAACTCATCAGTTGCTCTAACAGGAATAGTTTTAGCTTGATAACCCATATAATTATAAATATCATTAAGCATATTCGCCAAAGAACGACATACAACATTTCCTCTAATAACATCAATGCCTTGTAAACCAGGTATATCTTTCAAATTATTACTATAATTTATTTCACAACCATAAGATAGATAATTGTTACGATATAGATATACAAAAGCTGCAAAAATTTGAATAGGATTATCAATCCCGGTCTTATGCATTAGATTACTAAAACTATCTATAATTACCTTATAATTGTTCTTTAATTCATCATATTCATCAGTCAGACGTTCACGCCATAAAGATGTAATAAAATCAATAGTATAAGTATCTAAGGCAATTGATTTAAAAAATATTAGAGTATCTAACGAGATATTAGCAACATCAAAATAATCAACAGCACCAACAGCAACTGTCAAAAAGAGAAAAGCCAAAAGTTCGAAAGCCCTAGTATGTTCTTGGGATTTCATTGACATAATCATTACCTCCATCAAGATAGAATATTGTAGAACATAATTCTAATAAAATCAATAGTAAAGTTGATATTATTTGTCGAAAAATAACTTAAAAGTTTTTAAACCATGTTGCTATTTACTGACTTTTTGGGTATAATAAAAAACGAATAGGGAAGTGTGATATGAAGACCAAAGAAGAAAAGGGTTATAAATATCGAGATATACTAAAAAACATTTCAACAGTCATAAGTTGGACTATTTTTGTGTTACTATTAATTTGTGCCGCTTTTCTAATATATTATGTTATTGCAATGCAATTATATGTTAATGGAACTGGTAAAGATAACAAAAATCACATCGCACCCAAATTCTCATTATATACCATTGTAAGTCCCAGCATGGTTCCAAATATAAATGTTAATGATGTTGTAATTGATTTAAGAGTAGATTCTCCAGAAGAAATTAAAATTGGTGATGTTATTACATTTTATGCATCAGAAATACCAGAAGTCCATGGTGGAACAATAACCCATAGAGTAATTGCTATTAAAAGAGATAATGATGGAAACTATTATTATCGAACGAAAGGGGATAATAACCTAGTAGAAGATGGAATAGATATATCATATAAAAATGTTGTAGGGAAAGTAGCTTTAAGAATTCCTAAATTAGGAAGTATTCAAAGATTTTTAGTTTATAAATCTGGATGGGTACTAGTAATTCTAGCTATTGCAGTTTATATTCTAATAAAAGCTCTTTTACGTTTCTTGAAGAAAAGTTTAGCTAAATTTGATCAAAGTACAAAACTAATTGCATTCTTAAATAAACCTTTACTAGAATTCCATAAGCCTAAACTATTAACTTATAATCCACCTGAAGAGTCAAATACTCCTGAATCTATCGAAATTGAAGATAATACACCAATATTTAATGATAATCAAACTCCAATTACTAATATATCTAATCAAACTAATAATAAACCTAAAAAGAAGAAAAAGAAGAAGAAAAACCAAACAAATAACCCCGTAATTCCACCAAGTTTCTTTGATACCAATGATGATATTGAAGATGATGATTTACCAAGTTTAAAGTAACATTTTACTATTCCTTGACGTCAATTAAGTTTACAAAAATTAATCATAATTTTTGACACTAAAAATATAATATGTTAAGATTTAATTGTCCAAAGGAGGAGTTTGTATGCAAAAAGTTTGGAAAAATTACAAGAGTACGTTTATCCTACTTGGTTGTGTAATTATCGGAGCAATCTGTGGTTTAATCTTCAAAGAAGATGCTGCTATAGTTAAACCACTTGGTGATTTATTCTTAAATCTATTACTAGTAATGATTGTTCCATTAATATTCTTTACCATCACATCATCTATAACAAAGATGAATGAAAAGAAACGTCTAAGTAAGATATTAACTACAACAATTATAATGTTTATAATAACATCATTAATTGCTGTTTTAGTTGGATTTGTCTCTACTGCTGCAGTTAAATTAGTGGACAATGAAGATACTGCAGCCATTGAGAAAGTATTTGACAATACGATTGAAGAAGGAGTAGAACTTAACTTACTAGAAAGGACAGTAAATGCTCTATCAACTGATCAATTTGTTAATTTACTCTCAACCGACCATTTAATTGCTTTAATTATAATGTCTATTCTATTTGGTATAGCAGTTAATAAAGCAGGAGAAAAGGGTAAGAAAGTTGCAGAATTTTTAGATTCATTTAGTGAAGTAATGTACAAGCTAATCAATATCATAATGTATTATGCACCAATCGGTTTAGGTTGTTATTTTGCCAGTTTAGTTGGTACTATTGGAGCAACAATAGCTGTTGGATTCTTAAAGACATTTGTTATATATATTGTAGTATGTATATTATTTATGGCTATATTCTATAGTTTATATGCATTTATTTCTGCAGGTAAAAAAGGAGTAGTGGCATTTTGGAAAAACATTATTCCATCAGCTTTAACTAGTTTAGGTACTTGTTCATCAGCAGCATGTGTTCCAGTAAATATTGAATGTACCAATAACATTGGTGTACCTAATGACATATCAGAAACAACTGTATCATTAGGAACTAGTTTTCATAAAGATGGATCTTGTATCGGTAGTGTATTCAAAATAATGTTTCTAGTATGCTTATTTGGAACAACATTAAATACATTTGGTAGTATCTCTAAAGTAATAGGTGTAGCTTTAATTGCAACATTGCTTATAACAGCAGTACCTATCGGTGGAGGAACAATTTCTGAAATGTTAATTATATCTATGATGGGATATAACGTTGCAGCATTACCAATCTTAACTATTATTGCCACAATCATTGATGCTCCAGCGACATTATTAAACGTTGTTGGTGACTCAGCTTGTGCAATGCTAACAACTCGTGTTGTTGAAGGCAAAAGTTGGTTAAAAGAAGAAACAGAAAAACAAACTAAAAGCAAAAAAATTAAAAAGAATTCATAAACCTTCGGGTTTATGT
>CAZGKC010000050.1:0-3902 GCA_964526205.1 uncultured Muribaculaceae bacterium | reverse complement strand
TGGTATTAGTAAATATCTTTTTGATCAATTTAATTTAAATAAATTTAATTGGGGATTGGATTTTGATACACAAATTCTAGATATTAAAAATGAAAATGATGAGTTAATTATGTATACTAATGATTGGAGTAATATCAATGAGAATGAAACTTTTAAGAAAATTAATGAAGTAATTAGAGATTATTATGTGGAAAAAGAAATGCATATTACGAGAATGTTTGGAAGTTATATTTTGTTAATCAAAGAAAATGATAAATTAGTTGCTAAAGAAGCGACAAATATACCCATAAAATATTGTCCTTTGATGATTAAATTACTTGAGGAAGTAGGTGGTGATAATGCTATAAAGTTGCTTGAAACTTTAAAGAGTGAAGATAAAAATAATCAACAAGTTGCGATGTGTAATTTAATAAATGAAGTGGTTATTAAGGGAGGATATTTTGATACTAATAGACCCCTTAATTCTTGTGAAGCTAATGTTTTATTTGGTGCTAGTGAGACGATTTTAACTGCTTTCTTAACTAATTTAATTGATGGTGCTGTTATAGTATCTAATAATTTAGGTACGATTATTACAACTAATGCGGCTAATACCCAAGGGTCTGTTAAAAGAATGACTGGTTTATTCTATACTACTCCAAATTCTAATATTCTTAAGACGGCTAAAAAGGCAGGAATAATTCCGGTATTTCCATATTCTGGTGAAATTAATCAATTAGTAGGAGTTAAAAAAGCTATAGATTTAGGAATGAAAAATATTGCTGTATCTGTAGCTGCTGACAATAATTATTTACATGAAGAATTATGTAAGTTAGAAAAAGAATATGGCGTAAAAATTTATAAATTTGGTTTATGTTCGACAGCTATAAATGAACAAACAGCAAAGATTATGCAAGAATTTGCTGATGTTGTTTGGTCTTGTGCATCTAAGAATGTAAAAGAATATATAGAACCAGAGTCAATAGTACAAGTAGGATTAAAAATACCTGTACATATAATGACCAGTGATGGGTGGAAAATTGTTAAGAATCATTTAAAACAAATGGATGAAAATTTTAATGTTGAGGAAATAGAACTAACTAAAGGAGACGATAAGCCAATTATTGTTAATAGTGATAATGGATTTAAAGTCTTAAAGAAAAAAATGATAAAAGGTTGCATTGATTGTCCAAATCCTTGTATATAATAATATTAGGTTAGTTTTGGTATATTTAAAATATAAATTTATAAAAAAGAGGATGAGGAATATCCTCTTTTTTGGTATAATATATATAGGTGAATATGATGGATAGATATAATGAATTAGTTGAATTAATTACTAAAGCCAATTATGAATATCATGTACTTGATAATGCGACAACTTTAACAGATGAAGAATATGATAATTATTTACGTGAACTATATAAAATTGAAAGTGATCATCCTGAGTGGGTGAGAGAAGATTCACCAACACATAAGATAGGTGGAGTTATTTTAGATAAATTTAAGAAAGTAACTCACAATATTCCGATGATGAGTTTAGCTGATGTCTTTAATGAAGATGAAATACGTGAGTTTGATGAGAGAATAAAAAAGGAAGGGATTAATCCTAAGTATGTCTGTGAACTTAAAATTGATGGTTTATCAGTATCATTAAAATATAAAGATGGGGTATTAGTCTCTGGAGCAACGCGTGGAGATGGTATTGTAGGGGAAGATATAACTCATAATGTCAAGACAATTAAACAAGTTCCTTTAAAGTTAAGTCAAAAGATTGATATTGAAGTTCGTGGCGAAATATATATGAGTAAAAAAACGCTTGAATATTTAAATGTTGAAAGAAAAGAAAATGGTGAACCTCTTTTTAAAAATTGTCGTAATGCAGCTGCTGGTTCGGTTCGTCAATTAGATAGTTCGATTGCAGCTAAACGTAATTTAGAAGTGTGGATTTATCATTTACCAGATCCTGAAGATTATGGAATTAAGACTCATACGGAAGCTTTAAATTTTATGCAAGAATTGGGATTTAGAGTTAATCCTAATAATAAATTAGTTAATTCTATTGAGGAAGTTTTAGAATTTATTCATGAAAAAGGTAAAATAAGAGATAGTTTACCTTATGATATCGATGGTGTAGTTATTAAGGTTGATGATTTGCATCAACATGAACTTTTAGGGAATACAATACGTTATCCAAAGTGGGCTTGTGCCTATAAGTTTCCTGCTCAAGTTGTTCAAACTAAATTAAAGGATATAAAATTTACGGTAGGAAGAACGGGAGTTGTTACACCTAATGCTATATTAGAACCTGTTATGGTTATGGGGTCACTTATATCTAAAGCAACATTACATAATGAAGAATACTGTTTATTAAAGGATATCCGCATTGGGGATACTGTACGGATAATTAAAGCTGGTGATGTTATTCCTCGTGTCGATAGTGTCGTTTTCGAAAATCGCAGTAGTAATTCTAAACCTTTTAAATTTATTAGTAATTGTCCAATATGTGGAAGTGAACTAGTAAAAAAAGATGCCTCTTATTATTGTACTAATGATAATTGTAGTAAGAAAGATATTGAATCATTAATCCATTATGTATCGAGGGATACAATGAATATTGATGGTTTAGGAGAAGCTATTGTTGAAGATTTATATAATTTGGGTTATGTTAAATCGATTCCCGATATTTATGAATTGGATCGATATAGTGAAGAATTAAAATTGTTAGAAGGTTTTGGTGAGAAATCAATTAATAATCTTCATGAGGCAATTGAGAAGAGTAAGAGTAATTCATTAGAAAAATTATTATTTGCAATTGGTATTCGATATGTAGGTAAGAAGACAGCTAAGATATTAGCTAAAAAGTTTAAAACAATCGAAGAATTAAAGAAAGCCGATTTTGATACTTTGAATAGTATTCGCGATATTGGGGATGTCATTGCTCAAAGTGTTGTTGATTATTTTCAAAATGAAGATAATATTCATATGTTAGATAAATTAAAAGATTTAGGAATTAATATGGAATATTTGGGACAAGATTCTAAAGATGAAACGATATTTACAGGTAAGACTTTTGTTTTAACGGGAGGACTTTTAAATATGAGTCGCGATGAAGCCAAAGAAAAAATAGAATCTTTAGGTGGCAATTGTGCTGGTTCAGTATCCAAAAAGACTGATGTCGTTATTGCTGGCGAGTCAGCTGGTAGTAAGCTTACCAAAGCTCAAGAGCTTGGAATAGAAATATGGAATGAAGATAAATTTTTAGAAATGCTCAATGAGTAAATTTTAGAGAGTAATTATATTTATTACTTTCTTTTTGTTTGATATAATTAATATAGGTGATACTATGGATTATCAAAATGAAAATATTAAAAATACTATGAATAAAATCCTTGATAATATCTTTGTTTATAAAAATATACCTTTAGAAGAAAGTAATTATGCCAAGCGAGTTATGGAGTTTAAAACTATTAAAGATGATATATTAAGAGAAAGAGAACTTTTAGATTTACAAATTGATATTGATATGATAAGTATTCACCTAGAAACAAAAAAAGCCGAATTAATTAATAAGTTAAGTTATGCTAAAAAAGATGAAAATAAAAATAAATATAAAGCACTTATTAGAAATATTGATACATTTAAAAAATCGGGAGCGAGTGAATTTTTTAAATATTATTTAATTGATCATAGTTTTATAAAAAGAATAAATAAATATGAGGTTATTAAAAATATAATTGATAAGGATAATAAGTTTTCTTGTTTTTATAAATATAATGATTATTCACAAGAATTGGTATTAAATAGAGAATTAATTGCAATAGTAAGACAAGCTTTAAATGGTAATTATCTATTATATAATGTTTTAAATAAGAGAAAAGATTTAGGAAAAGATGCTAAAGATGAGAAAATAAGTTTAGTTA
>CAZGKC010000049.1:0-4020 GCA_964526205.1 uncultured Muribaculaceae bacterium | reverse complement strand
AGCAACAATTAATAAATATGATATAGTAAATACACTTGGGGAAGATTATATAAGAAAAGTAGTTTTGGAAGAGTTAAAGAAATGGAATGAAGAGAATCCTGATTATTATACTGAAGAAGAAGCATATTTAGATAAATATGTGGAAGAAATTAATGCAAATTATAAAAAACATGATTATTCAACAGACTTTTTGTTCTATGATGATGAAGAAGTAAAAGTTTTTGCTAAAGATTTAAAAACATATAATAATACAACTTTACAATATGTAGGTATTATGCCTAAAGAACAAGATTTAAAAGGATTTATTAATGATGTTGATTCAGAAAAGCTAAATGAAATGATTAGTAATTTGAAAGATATAACTAATTATGATGACTTTGAAGAGGGATATTTAACTTATGTTCATGGTTATGTGCCTTTGTTTAATTTCGATTATGAATTAGATTTTATGAATGATTTAAAAAATATTGGTATAACTGATGTGTTTGATGCTGATAAGGCTGATTTATCAAATATAACTGATAGTGATATTTGTATTACAGATGCATCTCACAAGGCATCTATTGAATTTTCTAATCAAGGTATAAAAGCTGGTGCTGCTACAAGTGTTGGTGGGGCAGGTAATATGTTTGATGGCTTTGATTATATTTTTCAAATACCTGTAAAAGAAATTGATTTAACTTTTGATAAACCATTTATGTTTTTGATTAGAGATAAAGACACTGGAGAAGTTTGGTTTGTAGGAAGTGTTTATAATCCAACGGAACTTACTTCTAATAATTAAGAGTTATTTATATAATTAAATGGGGGTTATTATGTATTTAAGTGAATTACAAAGTAAAGATATAATTAGTGTTAAGAATGGAATTAATTTGGGGAGAATTGTTGATGTCGAAGTTAGTAGTGATGGAAAGATACTCAGTATGATTGTAGAAGATAAGAAAATGTTTAGGAAAGTCTTAAAAAATAGTGAGACTTCTTTTTCTTTTGGGGATATTGCTAAAATTGGTACGGATTGTATACTAGTAAATAAATGAAAAATGTGGTATAGTATTAGGCATGAAGAAAAAATGGATTGGTATAGCTTTGATTGTATTACTTTTTGATCAACTTATAAAGTATATTATTTGTAAGTGCTTTTATTATGGGATGGTAAAAACGATTATTCCTCATTTTTTGTTTGTTACTTTGGTATATAATGATGGTGCTGCTTGGTCAACATTCAGTGGTCAAAAATGGGTATTGATTGGGGTGGCTTTGATTGCTATGGTAGTATTATGGTGGTATCAAAAGAGTTTTAAGGATAATAAAAGGAATATGGTAGCTTTTGGGTTGGTTTATGGAGGATTGTTGGGAAATTTAATTGATCGAGTAAGATTGGGTTATGTAATTGATTTTTTGAAGATTAATTTGGGTAATTATAATTTTCCGGTTTTTAATCTAGCAGATATGGCTATTGTGAGTGGTTTTGCCCTTATTATATATGCAATATTTAAAGGAGAAGATAAATGTGGTAATAAAAGTAGAAAGTGAAAATATTAGAGTTGATAAATATTTGAAAGATTATATAGATTTATCTAGAGAAACTATAATTAAGATGATTAATGATGGATATGTTTTAGTAAATGATAAGAATGTTAAACCTAGTTATCAAGTAAAGTTGAATGATGTTATTACAGTAAAAGATGGATATGTTAAGCCGATGGAATTAGAGGCTCAAAAAATGGATTTAGATATTGTTTATGAAGATAAATATTTAATGGTTATTAATAAGCCTAGTGGGTTAGTGGTTCATCCCGGAAATGGTAATCATGATAAAACAATGGTTAATGGTCTTTTATACTATACTAATAATTTAAGTGATGATGATGTTAGACCAGGGATTGTCCATCGTTTGGATAAAGATACAAGTGGTTTAATGTTAGTAGCTAAGGATAATAAATGTCATGAGTTGTTGGCGGATGATTTTAAGCATAAAAGAATCCATCGGGAGTATATCGCTTTGGTGGAAGGGGTTTTTCCTCAAGAAGAGGCAATTATTGATGCACCAATTGCTCGGAGTAAAGATACATTTTTTAAAATGGCTGTTGATAGTAAAGGTAAAAGGGCAGTTACACATGTAAAAGTAATTAAAAGATATAAAGATTATACTTTGCTTAATTTAGTTTTGGAAACTGGTAGAACACATCAAATTAGAGTTCATCTTGCTTATATAGGATATCCAGTATTTAATGATCCTGTTTATAGTAAGAAAAAAGCAACAGAGTTTGGACAATTTTTACATTCGTGTTATTTGAAATTTAAACATCCGATTACTGGAGAAGTATTGGAGTTTCGAGAAGATGTACCTAAAGAATTTAGAGAATTTTTGGATAATCTAGAAGATAAGTAATAAAATAGTTATAAGAAAAAATAGCGGATAGGGATAAGTTCTTAAAGGAATAAAACCAAGAGTTTTTTTGATATCATGTAATAGAAGAAGAGTAAATAAAAATAGAAATATTATATTAATTAAAGTAAATAAATAGTTGTGATAATAAAAATAAAATAAAGAAGAAGAAATAGTTAATAGAATATTAGTAAGAGTGGAAAATATAAGATTACAGTTAATTAAATGATATGATATTAGTTTTATAATAATAGATAGAATTAGAAGTAATATTATTATATATATTGTAATGTAGGTCAAATTACCACCTCTTTACTAATTTTATGCAATATTATATAATATTAGAACGAGGAGAGATGCAAATGTCTAATGTAATTATAAGGAAAAATGATCAGATTATGATGAGTTTGGTGCATTACTTTGTTACGAAAGAAAATTATTCGCCGATTAGAGTGCAAGGTGCTAATGATGAGATTTGGTTGGAAAATTTAAATGGACCTTATCGTATTATTAGAATTAGTGCTCATAGTATTATAAATGAAGAACAATATAAATATGATTTATTTAAAATAAATAGTATTATAAGACAAATAAAGAAGAAGACGTTGTCTTTGAAAGTTAATACTCTTAATATATGTTTAGATATGAGTAAGAGAGTTGATGTTAATAAGGCTGGTAATATTGAAACAATTAGAGTTGATTCTTTAAATGATGCTAAGAAGAATAAAGATTTAAAGGGTGTATTTCCAGGTATTGTTAATAATTTGTTAGAGACAGAAGATGGATTGGAACTTATTATAAATGTTACTAATGATATAAATGAGAAGACCGAAAAAGAGAATAAGAAGTTTGAGAAAGTATTTGCTCCAAAGAAAATAGTTTGGACAAAGGTTATTATTGTTATCTGTTTGATTATGTATATTATTACTGCTGTTTATGGTGGTAATTGGTTTAGTTTTGATGCTAATGTACTCGCTCGAATGGGTGCTAATAATATTATTTTAACTAGTAAAGAGTGGTGGAGATTAATTAGTGCAGCATTTTTACATGTTGGTTTAATTCATTTGATAGTTAATATGTATTCTTTGGCTGTTATTGGTAGTCAAGTGGAAAGTTATTTAGGGAAATTTAAATTTATTTTTGTTTATTTGGTTAGTGCTATTTGTGGTAATTTGATGTCTTTAGTTTTAGGGGCAGAAAATGTAGTTTCCGTCGGTGCTAGTGGAGCAATATTTGGTTTAATGGGAGCTTTACTTTATTTTGGGTATCATTATAGACTATATTTAAGTGATGCTATTAAAAGGCAAATAATACCTGTTATTGTGATTAATTTAGTTATTGGCTTTGTAATTTCAGGTGTTGATAATGCTGCTCATATTGGTGGCTTAGCGGGAGGTTTCTTAGCAGCGATGGCTGTTGGTATAAGTGGTAAAAGTGAAAAAAGCGATATTATAAATGGGTGGATAGTTTTGGTTCTTTATATTGCGTTTTTAGTTTTTATGGCTTTTTTTAGATAATTAATAATCTTGTTGCTAACCTTAAGTGACAAGATTTTTTTATTATATGAAAGGAATGATTAAAGTGAAAAAGATTAAAGTAATGAGTATATTTGGAACAAGACCAGAGGCTAT
>CAZGKC010000048.1:0-4098 GCA_964526205.1 uncultured Muribaculaceae bacterium | reverse complement strand
GTATTGAAATTGTAGTTAGAGTAGAAGTTAGAAAAGAAATATTAGAATCTATTACTAATACAATTTATGATCCATCAATATTTATTAAGACTAAAACATATGATGATGAAATTAGAACTTTTTGTACTAATCCTGGAGGTTATGTAACAAAAGAAAACTATTATGGTTATATATGTGTTAATGGACATGCTTTGAAAAGTAAGAAGAGTAATAATTCTAATTTTGCTTTTATTGCTAAAGTTAATTTAACAGAGCCTGTTACTAATACAAGAGAATATGGGGAATCAATTGCCAAGATTGCCAATACTCTCGGAGGTGGTAAACCTATTATTCAATCTCTTAAAGATTTGAAAAGAGGAAGAAGAAGTACTGATTCTAGGCTAAAGAAAGCTTTTATTGAACCTACTTTAAAGGATTGTGTCGCAGGAGATTTAGCTTTAGTATTACCACATCGGATTATTACCAATATTCTAGAAGGATTAGAGATACTTGATAAGATTATTCCTGGTGTTAATAATGATGAAACTTTGTTATATGGACCTGAAATTAAATTTTTTAGTAATGAAATTGAAACTAATAATGATATGAAATTAGCAGATGATAATGTTTATTTTGTGGGTGATGGAGCTGGAAAGGCTGGTAATATTGTAACTGCAGCGGCGACAGGTATTGTAGCTGCTCGAAATATTCTTAATAATTTGAAGGAGTGATTTAATGAAAGATAAGGTATTTTTATATCGCTTTTTAAGACCTATTATTAATTTCTTGTTTAAGTTAGGGTTTAGACCTAAGTATGAAGGGTTAGAAAATATTCCTATGGAGGGAAGAGTAATACTAGCGGGTACTCATACTAGTATACTTGATTGTTTTTATTTAATTAGTTCCACCAAAAGAAGTATTCATTTTTTAGCTAAAAAAGAATTATGGGATGGACCTAAAAAAATATTGTTTGGTCATATGGGATTAATTCCTGTAGATAGAAGTAAGAAAGATCATAATTCTTTGGAAATGGCAGAAAAATATTTAAATAATGATTGTATGATTGGAATATTTCCAGAAGGGACAACAGAGAAGAAAAGAGGTTTATTACCATTTAAAATTGGTGCTGTTAAAATGGCTTATGATACTAAAAGTCCTATTGTTCCATTTGTTATTTTAGGAAAGTATAAACCTTTTAAAAAAGGTATTACTATTAAGTTTTTAAAACCTATTCAGGTTAATACACCTTTAGAGGATGCTAATGATAAACTTAGAAATATAATAAAAAAGGAGATAGATAATTATGAAAATGCCAATTGTTTATAGAGTAGGTAGATTTATTTTAGGACCAATATTTAAATGGTATTACCATCCTACATTTATTGGTAAAGAGAATATTCCCAAAGATGGTTCAATTCTAATTGTAGGTAATCATAAACACTTGTTTGATCAATGTTTAACTATAGTTGCCACGAAAAGATATATTAGATATATGGCTAAAAGAGAGTATTTTGATAATAAAAAAGTAGCTTGGTTCTTTAAAGCTACTGGGTGTATTTCAGTTGATAGGTCAAGAAAAGATCCGGAGGCTACTAATCAAGCACTTGATACTTTAAAAAGTGGTGGTGCTATTGGATTATTTCCAGAGGGGACAAGAAATAAAACCAAAGAATTCTTACTTCCCTTTAAATTTGGAGCAGTATCAATGGCTAAGAAAACTGATAGTTATTTAGTACCTTTTGGTATTACTGGAGATTATAAGTTTAGAAGTAAGAATTTAGTTATTAGATATGGTAAGCCTTTTAAAGTTACAGATATGGAATTAGAAGATGCTAATAAACTTTTATATGATACTGTTAAAAATTTAATGGAAGAGAATTTAAAATAGTATTATAAATATTGGAAATAGATAAAACTTATGTTATACTTATGATGCAACAAAGGGAGAAACCGAATATGAAGAGTTTTTGGAATAAGTATAGTAATAATATATTAATTATGGGATATTGTTTGATTATATCATTTATTATATTATTATTTACTTCTAAAAACTCTTTTTTGTATCCATTTAATGATTGGTTGGATGCTAATGCTTTTTTTACAGTGGGTAAGAGTATGGTTAGAGGTTTAGTTCCTTATCGGGATTTATTTGAACAAAAAGGTCCTTTTTTATATTTAATATATGGGATTGGTTCTTTAATTAGTTATACTAGTTTTACTGGTGTTTTTATATTAGAAGTTATTAGTTGGTCTATTGCTTTATATTTTTTATATAAAACATGTATATTATTTGTAAGTAATAAAAGTAGTATTGTTATTGTTACTTTATTTATTAGTATTATTTGTACTTGTTTTGCTTTTACGCATGGTGGTAGTGCTGAAGAGTTTACACTACCAATGTTTATGGTTAGTTCTTATTATTTTTTAAGACATTATAAAAAGCAAGAATTAAAAGGTTGGGAAATGGTTATAATTGGGGTTATGGCAGGATTAGTTATGCTAATTAAATATACTATGTTAGGTTTTTGGATTGGTATTACTTTGGCAATATTTTATTATTATATTAAAAGAAAAAAATTTAAAAAAGCTATTATATATCCTTTGTTATTATTAAGTGGAATGGTTTTGACTTTAATTCCTTTTCTAATATATTTTGGTATTAATCATGCCATTTATGACTTTATTAAATGTTATTTTTTAATTAATATTAATAATTATGGAGAAAAGGTTTTATTAATAGGAAAACTTAGTAGATTGTTTAGTGGTTCTATTAGATCACTTATTCATAATATAATACCTTCTGGAATTATATTAATTGGTTTTATGGGAATAAAAAAATTAGATATAAATAAAGAAGGTAAAGTTTGGCTTATAATTATCTTTGTTATTACTTTATTTTTTATCTTCTTTGGGTTAAAGTTTTATAGATATTATGTCTTATTTTTATTATATTTCAGTTTTATTGGTTTAATTGTATTATTTAAATTTATTGATAGCAAAGTAAATAATTGGATAATTGTTTTATGTATTGGTGGAGCATTGCTATGGGCATGGAATATGGCTAATTACAAAGAGTTTAGAAATGTAGATAAAGAAGATTTGTTTTTATATAAATATAGTGAAATTATTAGGCAAGATGAAAATGCAACTTTATTAAATGCTGGTGGTTTAGATGCAGGTTTATATACTATTACAGGAATTATACCTAATACTTATTATTTTCAAAAGCAAAACTTTAGATATAAAGATTATCCTGAAAATGAAGATGAATTAAGAGGATATATTAAAAATAAAGATACTATGTATGTTTTATATTATACAAGATGGAATTTAGAAAAGTTAGAAACACGGGAAAAAGATTTATTTAATAATTATGAACTTATAGATTATTGTAAATATAATTTTGAAAATAAAAATTATAAGGCTTATTTGTTTAGAGTAAAGGAATGTTAATTATTCCATCATCATTTTTTTAAAAATTGCTTTAAATCAAAATTATAGCAGTTTATTTTCTGATTATCTATTAGTATATATAAATTATTATCTTTCTTTTCATATTTAACATCATTTATTGGTATTTTAAATAATAATATCAATTCTGGTAAAGTATGAGTTCCCATACCCCATATAGGATTTCCTCTATTGAAATCATAAAACACTAATAAATTTTTTTCGGTTAGTATAAAATTTGTTTGATAATAATCATTATTAACTTTTATATTTATATTAACTGCTTCTTTAACAACCGATTCATTATTACTTTTAAAATCATAATTATACATAATCTACCTCTGATATTATCATAACATAAATTGTTTATTAAGAAAATACAAGTTTATCAATTATTGGTTAATAAGCCAATTTTTATTTTGCATCTAATGGATAATATTGATATATGGGAGTTATTTATATATATTCAAGAAGTGATAATAATTATCACTTGGCAGATAAAAGACTATTATATAAAAAGAAGTGGGTATAATACCCACTTGGTTAATTTATATATCAAGGATATTAATTCATCCTTGATATTTTTATTTTATGTAGTTTTTTAAAAAATATTACATGTTTTTATAACAATTTTACCTATAGGCGATAATTTTAAAAATTTGAGGGGTA
>CAZGKC010000047.1:0-4415 GCA_964526205.1 uncultured Muribaculaceae bacterium | reverse complement strand
TAAAAAGGATATAACGAATATCCTCTAATAACATCTTGGCTCGTAAATATTTTCACAAACATTTTCTTCACAACATGAATAACATGGAGTAAATGTATGACGATATACATGGTGGTTGATAATTCTGGTGTTACATGGCATTATGTGGGGTACTTCATGACAGATGTAACGATGACATACTCTTTCTTGAGGGCATTCATATATAGGAATTTCACAACACCCCATATTCATCATTTCGCTATCAGCTGATTTTCCATTTCCTATATTCATATTAGATTTTTCATAGTTTTTCTTTACTTCTGATTCAAAACTTCCTGATTCACTAAAATAATTCATAATAACTTCCTTTCTACTGTTAGTCTATGAATTATTAATGTTTGTGTCTAGTCTTTTGTACATATCTATTATTTTCTTTTTAATACTTTTAACATCTAAACCATATACTTTTTCTAGTTCTTCAGTACTACCATGATCAATAAATTCATCTGGATATCCAAAACACAATATTTTTTGCTTTATATTGTTATCAATCATTAATTCTTTTATGGCACTGGCAAGCCCACCGATTAGTGTACCATCTTCTAAAGTAACTACTAATTTTACATCTTTTATTTCTTTTAAAATAGTCTTTTCCTCTAAAGGCTTTAAAAATCTGGTATTTATGATTGTGGCAGTGATATTTTCTTTAGATAGTTCTTTTTGGACCTCTATTGCTTTAGATACGTATTT
The DNA here is from genome assembly GCA_964526205.1 of uncultured Muribaculaceae bacterium. GTDB lineage: Bacteria > Bacillota_I > Bacilli_A > RF39 > UBA660 > Onthocola_B. The sequence goes on along the minus strand of CAZGKC010000047.1, from coordinate 3,686 downwards.
ACCAATAGCAATAATGGTTATATCTTTACCAGTATTTAATACTTCACTAGTTCCTAATTTTAATTTTTTAGGTTTGGGAAGAGATATGCTTGATTCTGCACCTCTTGGATATCTAATAACAACTGGCTTTTTTAAAGTAATACTAAATTCTAACATATCTTCTAATTCATTAAAGTCTCTGGGTGCCATAATAACTAAATTAGGTACAAGTCGAAACATGGCTAAGTCAAACATACCTTGATGAGTTTTACCATCTGCACCGATTAAACCTGCTCGATCAACACACATAATGACTGGTAAATTTTGCATGGCAATATCATGAATTACTTGATCATATCCCCTTTGATAAAAAGTAGAATATATAGGTACTATAGGAATGTATCCTGCAGAGGACATACCTGCTGCTAATGTTAGAGCGTGTTGTTCAGCAATACCTATATCAAAAAAGCGATTAGGATACATGGAGGCAAATTTGGTTAGTCCCGTACCAGACTTCATGGATGCTGTTATAGCTACTATTTTTTCATTTTCTTTGGCTAGTTCAACTAATTTATCACCAAATACCATAGAATAATCTTTACTTTTAGGCTTTAATGGTTCTCCAGTTTCTAAGTTGAATGCTCCTGTTGCATGATATTTTTCTGGATTATCCATAGCATAACGATAACCCATTCCCTTTTTAGTTAGAACATGGATTAGAACAGGTCCTTCAACACTTTTACTTTCTTCTAACATTTTTTCTAAAGCTAGTATGTCATGTCCATCTACTGGACCTAAATAGGTAAAACCAATATCTTCAAAATACATTTTAGGTATTATTAATGATTTAATACTACTTTTTACTTTACTGGCAAGTTGAACAATACTTGGTCCAATACCTGGTATTTCATTAAAGAATTCTTTAATTGATTCATTAGATACTTTATATAATTTTTTAGTTCTAAGTTTACTTAAGAAGGTATTAATACCACCGATATTGGGAGAAATACTCATTTCGTTGTCATTTAAGATAACGGTGATATTAGTTTTACTTGTTCCAGCATCATTTAGAGCCTCTAAAGCTATTCCACCAGTAAGTGCTCCATCACCAATAACGGCAATAATTTTGTTATTTTCTTGTTTTAAATCTCGAACTCGTGCCATACCTAAAGCAGCAGAAATTGATGTTCCACTATGACCAGTGTTAAATGAATCATAAATTGATTCACTAGTTCGAGGAAATCCAGCGATACCATTTAACTTTCTTAAACTTTTAAATTTTTCTTTACGGTCAGTTAAGATTTTATAACTATATACTTGATGACCTACATCCCATATTATTTTATCGTTAGGTACATCAAAGGTACTTAAAAGACTAATGGTTAGTTCAACAACACCTAGATTTGATGCTAAATGACCACCATTTTTAGAAACTACTTCTAAGATATATTTGCGAACTTCTTCTGCTAATTCTTCTTTAGCTTTAGTATTTAATATCTTTATATCTTTGGGACTATTGATTTTATCTAATATGCTGCCCATTTTTATCACCCGTGAAACATTATACCATAAATGAGTTTCTAACTCCATAATATTGTTTAATTAAAAAAAGACCTTTATTTGGTCTTTTTAGGCATTATAATATCTTTAACATTGTAGAAATATTGACAACCAGAAATTACGGATAAAATAACCGCTGCTATTAATAATATATCTGCAATAGGAATATTAATTAATTCAAATGGTAAATTAGAAAAGAATGTTAAAGTAATTCCTGCCATCATGCAAATAGTTTTTAGTTTTCCTAGCGATGATGCTGCTACAACCTTGCCTTTATTACCACTTATCATCTTACAAGAATCGACGACGATATCTCTAGATATTATAACTACAGGGATAACAATAGATATATGACGTTCAAATGCTAAAATAATAAGTACACCATTTACAAGTAATTTATCAGCAATGGCATCCATTACTTTACCAAAATCGGTAACCATATTATTCTTACGAGCTAAATAGCCATCTAATGTATCCGATAAAGAGGCAATCAAGAATATAATTCCACCAATTATATATAATAAGTTAATTTGGACATTTCCTATTATATAAGTTGGTATGTCAACTCCTAATGAGTACCAAGGTATCAGTAGTATTACTAATAACAATACTGATAGTACTATTCTTGTAATCGTTATTTTGTTTGGTAAATTCATAATATCACTCTCCCATACTAATTGTATCTGTTATATTTTTATTAATAGTTACTTGTTTTACACTCCATAAGATAGCACATAATACTAATAAAAAAATGAATATATATAAAATAATGTAGACCCAATTGTGATACTTTTTATTTTTTTTCGTATATGGTGAGGCAACTTTTTCCTCTTTTTTTTCTTCTTTTAATTTTAATTCCATTGTTTTTTCAATTTCTTTTATGGGAATCTTAGAAGTATATTCAAACATATATTCATTGAATTCATCAATTAATTCTTTTTCATCTAATCCTAAATACTTAGCATAATTAGTAATATAATTTTTTAATTCAAATATATCTTTGAAAGCTCCAGTTCGTCCATCTTCAATATTTTCTAGTATCTCTACTTTAATATTTAAATCTTTACTTGCTTCATTTAAGCTTACACCAGATGACTCCCTCGCAAGGGAGAGTGTCTCTCCGATTTCGTTCAAAATAATTCACTCCTTACTTTTAATAAATAAATCTTAATAAGCCATGTTCTGTCCTCGAATATATTCAAGGGGCAAATATTTATCTTCCTATTTAGGACCTAAGTTCAGTTTGATTCCCTTACTTAGACTCCCCTACCAAAATTTGGGTTTCTCGCTCATGGGGTTTACCACGTTCCACTTGTTTCGTTTCCAAAACAACTCGTCTCTTTGGCACTTTTATATCTACTAAAACCTTTTGAGGTTTCCTCGAAGCCGTTAGCACTTGCTACCCTAAGTTATTTTTTCCTTAGGCATGAACACTAAGAGCATCTCAGCTACTTGCGAGCATGGACTTTCCTCTACATAACTAAATTATATAGCATTTGCCACTAGATTTATTCATTATTATTTCCGTATACTACTTTTTCTAAATTACTAATTCGTTTTAATAAATCAACATTATTAGTACTTCTTGAAGGTGTACTACTACTAGTGTCTACTTCACTTTGCAATCTTCTTATTTCTTGCTTTAATTTAATATTATCATCTGTTAAATCTTTGATGTCTTTTTCTAGTTTTTTAATAATATTGCCATATTCCGTATAATCACGAATAACCATATCCAAAAACTTATCAACTTCTTGAGGTCGATATCCCCTGGCATCAACTTTAAATTCTTTCTCCAATATTTCTTGTGGAGTCAGGTATAAACGATCATTATACAATATAACTCACCTTCCATGTAAAAATTATATCCTAATTTCAGTATCATGTCAATAGAGTTCACTTGTTATTATTCTCCTCAGATGGGTTATCTTCAGTAATAAAAATACTGTTTAATTTAGCAAAATCTAACTTTTCAATCATGATGTTTAAAAAATATTCCATATCCATCTTTATTCACCAAAAACATATTACTATATATTTTAGAAAATTACATTAATTTTGACAAAAGATAGCATTGTTTTTAATTAATAAATTTACTGTAAATAATTAGTATCTCTCTAGTATAATATGTGCTTTTATGATATAAT
>CAZGKC010000046.1:0-4597 GCA_964526205.1 uncultured Muribaculaceae bacterium | reverse complement strand
AATTAAATAAGCAAAGGCAATAATAATAAAGATAATTGTGATAATGAAGGTCTTTAGTTTAAAGGTATTTTTAATAAACATATTGATAATGTTGGTAATGAATCCTATACCGATAAGAAGAGCTAAGAGAATATTAATAATAGGTCTTAATTTATAAGTTATATTTTCTTCTTTGATATCATAGTCGATATTTTCAAAAATGTTATAGGGAATATTTAATCCACAATAGGGACATATTACTTTATTATCAATTTCTTTTAAACAGTTTGGGCATATTTTTTCTTTGCTCATTTTATCACCATCTTATTTATTTAAGTATATCATAATTTAATGATTAATGTTATAATTAATTAGGTGATACTATGGATTTACTATCTAATAATTTGCGACCTACTTCTTTGAGTGATATCATTGGTCAAAAGCATTTAGTGGGGAAAAATCAAGTATTATATAACTTAGTTAAAAATAAAAAGTTATTTAGTATGATATTATATGGTAATCCAGGTATTGGTAAGACGAGTATTGCCTTTGCTTTGGTTAATGAGATTGGTTGTAAATATCGTTTACTTAATGCGGTTATCAATAATAAGAATGACTTTGATATAGCTATAAGTGAAGCTAAGATGTATGGAGATATGGTTTTAATTGTCGATGAGATTCATCGAATGAATAAAGATAAACAAGATATCTTACTACCCTATATTGAAGATGGAACAATTATTTTGATTGGTCTTACAACATCTAATCCGTATTACAAAATTAATCCAGCTATTAGAAGTAGATGTCAGATTTTTGAATTACATAATTTAACGATGGATGATATTAAAGAAGGTTTAGTTAAAGCTACATTAAAATTAAAGAATATTAAAATCGATGATGAAGCTTTAGAGATGATTGCTAGACTCTCTTCGGGAGATTTGCGAAGTGCTTTGAATTTACTAGAGATAGCTTATTATTCTGCTCCTAAGAAACAGATAAATGTCGATGTCGTTAGGTCAATTAATGCTAAACCAATTATCGTTGGTGATAAAAATGAATCAGGTCATTATGATTTAATAAGTGCTTTGCAAAAAAGTATACGGGGTTCAGATGTCGATGCTTCCGTTTATTATTTGGGATTACTTTTGATGATTGGCGATTTAGATATTATTTATCGGCGAATTACGGTAATTGCCTATGAAGATATTGGTCTTGCTAATCCTGGTATTGGACCTCGCGTTAAAGCGGCCATTGAAGCGGCCGATATGCTTGGATTACCCGAAGCAAGAATACCTTTAACGGATGTGGTTATAGAAATGGCTCTATCACCAAAATCAAATTCAGGGGAAAAAGCAATTAATTTGGTTCTTGAAGATATTGAAGCTGGAAGTACAGGAGATATACCAATTTGGCTTAAAAATAACTCCCCTCTTTATAAATATCCTCATGATTATCCAAATCATTGGGTTAAACAACAATATCTACCCGATAATATCAAAAATAAAAGATATTATGAACCAGGTAAAAATAAATATGAAATGAATTTATATAATTTTAATCAGGAGATGAAGAAATGATAAATATATGTATATTAGGAACGGGAGTATATGGCATTGCCATGGCATATGCTCTATCAAAAAATAAAAATGTCAAAATTAAGATGTGGACGGAATCAGAAGAATCTTTAAAACGATTAGAAAGTTCAAGGAAAAAGTTTGAACCTCTAGGTAATATTGTGATTCCCGATGATATAACATTTACGACTTCTTATGAAGAAGCTTTAATGGATGCTGATATCGTTTATATTATGACTGCTGCTAAATTTGTTGGATCAGTTTGCAAAGGAATAATGCCGTATATTAATGATAAGATGCATTTTGTTATTGGTTCAAAAGGAATTGAACAGGAATCGTGTCGTTTTGTTCATGAAGTCTTTTTAAATTATATTACAACGCATAAATTAGCAGTTATAAGTGGTCCTTCTTTTGCTATTGATATTGCTAATTTAGAACCTATTGGTCTATCTTGTGCTGTTAAAAATAGTGATACTTTTAATATTCTTTTAGAAGTATACAAAGGTACAAATATAAAATTGCGTAAGTCCAATGATATGGTTGGAGTTGAATTATGTGGTTCGATTAAGAATGTTATTGCGGTGGCAGCTGGGATATTAGAAGGTTTAGGTTATTCGGAATCGACGCGAAGTTTTTTAATAACAGAATCTTTACATGATATTAGAAAGTTAATTTCGGCTTTGAATGGCAAAAAGAAGACAATTTTATCTTATGCCGGAGTTGGTGATCTATTATTGACAGCAACTAGTACTAAATCTCGTAATTATAGTTATGGTGTTTTACTAGGTAAAAAAGATTTTGAGGAAGCCAATAAGTATTTAGAAAATACGACGGTAGAAGGCTATTATACTTTAAAAAGTATTTATGCTCTTCTTCGTAAGAAAAAAATTGAAATGCCCGTCATTGATTTAATATATAGTATTATTATGAATGGTGAAGATCCAAATTTACTTGCTAAATTTTTAATGGAAAAAAAATAAACGTTTAATCGCGTTTATTTTAATTTGCTATATTTTTTTATAATATCTTTATCTAACTTTTGAAAATTAATATTGTTATATAAAGATAAATTATTATTGGTATATTCTAAAATTATAGGTAAAATACTTAATAATTTATAGTCATAATTGTTGGGAATGATTAAGGAATTAGCTTTATCTAATGATAATATATCTTTAACTTGATATTCATCTTCATTTCCTGATGAACGAAGTGGATAAGTAGTCAATTGAAAATAATTAAGATTATTATTAGTTTGAATGGCAAAAATATTATCTTTAAAGCCAAATCCTGGAAATTGTGAATAATTTTGATAGAGAGTTGAGGGAATCTTCGCTAAGCATATAAAGTGTTTGCCATTGCTTCCGCCACTATGTATTCTTTTTCCTAGATAATTTGATGTGATGGCATGGTCGATGAGAATAGATAATAGATTTTGGCTATTACTCGGAGAATGAAAATAATCACTTATGGGGTTAAGAATTTCTAGAGAAGAAATATAATCAAAATATTCTTTTATTTCTGATTCATTAATAATATAATTTCTAAAATCTAGTAACCATTGTAGTTGTTTCTTTTCTTCTATTTTAGGTACAAATATATTGGTCGTATATTTATATTGATGATGGGTTGTATTTTGAATTTCTTCAAAAATTTCTTGAGTGTCTTTTCTTGTATATATTTCTTTTTTTCCATCATCCTTAATTCCCATAAACCAATCTTCACCTATATAGCCTGATATATAATCTATATATTTATGATGATATTTGCAATTTTCTTTTAAACAATAATCAAAATAAATGGAATTAATGGCTTTTTCTAAATCATCTCTATTTAAACTTTTAAATGGAACAACGGGTTTTCTTTTGTATTTATAAATTGGTTTTATTTCTTTTAAGTTAATATTATTAATTTCGCCTGCTAATATAATTTGTTTATTCTCAGAGTCTTTGAGATAGAGATTTTTATAATCTTGAGGTTTAAAATTATCTTTTATATAATCTTGGACACATTTATGATTATTTAAATATTTATTTTCAACGTCTATTTTATTCCTTCCTAAGATAACTAATTTAATTGGATTTTCTGTTTCTTTTGTTTGTTCGATAAACGAATTAGCAATTTCAATAAGAATATCATATATAATTTTTTCATTATTAGGTATATTTAAATAGTCTTTTGTTAATTCTAAATTATCAAGACATAATAATTCCCCTTGTCTCCATAACCAGCTATATCCAATTATTTTTCCTTCATGAGTTATTTGTAAGAAACGACCATTGGGATTAGTTGCACCATGTATTAGACAGGATGATGCTTTACCATTGGGTGTTAAACAAGAAGAAGCAAAGACGTTATTGGGATAAATATAACTACCTATTCCGTTACTGATAATGGCTTTATCATGCATATCTACTAAGGAGTAATTAATTTGCTTTATACAACCGGAAATTTCGGGAATACTACTTAATGTTCTATTGCGATATATGTCATATAAAGAAATGGCTTTAATTTTTTCTAAAAAAGGATCTCCTTTAGCTACTAAGTCTAATTTATCTATATTGTTTTCTAATTGATAGTTATTAGGTAATAATAAATAATGGACACAACTAATTCTTTTTAAAACTTTATCTAAAGTTATATTTTGATAATTATGGTCGAACATAAAATCAATAACGTGGAGAAAAATTTCTGGTGAACTATGAGGACTATTGAGAATAACTTTATCTTTAGCATTTAAAGATTTGATTATATTATAAATAATCTTTTTATATTCTTTATTTTCTAGTCTTTGTATATTAAGTCTTTTTACTATATTATATATTTCTTTTTTTATTCCTTTTTGGCATATGAGACTATTTAATAAGTCATAATCTATTATACATAATAATTTAATTAGTTCTTCATTACTTAATTTTTTATAGTTATTAAGATTGTATATATTATCTATTGTTTGTTCATAATTTTCTAATAAAGGAATATTCATTTTTTCTTTTAAGCGAAAAAATTGTCTAACATTAAACTTTTTTATATCATTTAATACA
>CAZGKC010000045.1:0-4770 GCA_964526205.1 uncultured Muribaculaceae bacterium | reverse complement strand
GTTTTATCAATAAAATAACGTAATAGATGTATACTAAGGTATATATCTATTTTTTTGTTTTTAAAAAACTGTCCGTAGGTAAGATAGAATATCCATTTAATGCAGATTATGTTTTATAAAACATAGATTATCCTGGAGTTATAAAAAGCAAGTTATTATGTACTTGCTTTTTTCTTATGGAATTTACTTAGTATTTTATCACCTATTAATTGGTTTAATAAGTTTTTATTCATTAAGTAATATAGGATCAAACAGAATATGCCAATTAGGGCTAATGCTATTAGAATCATGAATTTTGAAGTTATATGATTAAATACCAATGGTCTTATTACTAAACATATTATTACAAGTATGGCAATAGTTATCGCTAATCTTGGTATTGATTTAATTGTTTGCTTGTAATTGAAGTTATATTTATGTTTTAAAGTATATAATGGTATTATTAGTGATATTAAGTAGCCGATGACTGTTGCTAGTATTGCTCCATAGAATGGGTAGATACCTAATTTATTAAATAGAAACATTAATGGTAAGTCTAAGGCAGCTTTGGGTATTAAACCAAGAATTACTGATACATATATTAATTTAGTTTTATTTAATCCTTGGAGAGCACTACATATCATGATATAAGCACTATCTAATATGGCAATTAATATAGTATATTTAAATATTAATGGACCGTAGAAGCTTTCGCCATAGAATACTGTCCATACTTGAGTAGAGAATATACTTAAAAATATGGATAGAGGTAATATAATATATAATAATACTTGTAATGTTTGATTAAATTGATTGTTTACTTCTTTCATATTCTTTTTTGTAAATGCTTCTACTATTGATGGGATTAAACTAATTACCAAGCCAGTAGCAACACTGGTTACTACACTTACTAGTTTATTGCCCCAGGTAGTAAATACACTGGATATGGTTTCGATGTCTGTAGCATTATAGCCAATGATGTTTAATCCTTTGATGACAAGTACCATGTCAATGGTGTTGTAAAGACTGTTGGCAACGTTGATAATTATAAAAGGAATACAATAACCTATTAGTTTTTTAATGATGCTTTTCTTTTCTTCTTTTGGTAATTCTTCTTTGGTTTCAACAAAGATTTCCTTTTTTACCTTTTTAGTTTTTATTAATAAATAAATGTAAGATACTATTGCTCCAGCACATGCACCAAATACTGCAATTCCTACGGCTTGTGCTACTGATAAGTGGAATATCTTTAAGGCTAGATATGATCCTGCAACTATAACCACTACTCTAACAAATTGTTCTATTACTTGACCAATAGATGGTGCTGTTATGTAGTGGTGTCCTTGAAGATAACCTCTAAATATACTTAGTAAAGGAACTACTAATATAGCAAATGATACACATCTAATAACAAAAGCAACATCTGCAACGGTATTTCCTCCTTGAAGGTCACCAATTATACTACTGGCGATAAAGTTTGCCCCAAGGAAACAGATTAAAAAACAAACTATAGAAAATATTTGAATTATTTTTTTTGCATATTTAAACATATATGTTTTTTCTTTATATTTCTTTAAAGCATTATATTCACTAGTTATTTTACTTATGGCAAGAGGAATACCTGCAGATGATATAATTAAAAAGAAATTATATATGTTATAGGCGTATCCATATAGAGATCCACCATTTTCTCCAATTATACGATAAAAAGGAATAACATATAATACTCCAAGTACTTTAGATAAAATAATAGCAAGTGTTGCTATCATTGCTCCTTCCATAAATTCATTTTTTTTCAATAGAAATCACTTCCTAATAAATATTATAAAAGAATATTTAGTTTGTGACAAGATATGGATGTGTAATTGTTGTAAACTAGTATTATTAGCATTTATAAACTCTTATTTTTTTGGTATACTTATTATGGAGGATTATATGAAGTTTATTGAAGTGAAAAATGTTACTAAAACATATAAAAATGGTATAACTGCAATTGCGGATTTATCCCTTCAAGTGGCTAAAGGGGAATTTGTTTTCGTGATTGGTCTTACCGCTAGTGGAAAATCAACATTGATTAAGATGCTTTATCGAGAAGAAAAGCCAACCTCTGGTACTGTTTATGTTGGTGGTTTAAATGTTGGTAAATTAAGAAATAGAAAAGTATATAAATTAAGAAGAAAGATTGGAATTGTGTTTCAAGATTTTAAGTTATTACCAAAACTTACAGTTTATGAAAATGTAGCTTTTGCTTTGGAATGCATCGGCTTAAAGGGAAGTGAAATTAGACCTAAAGTATTGAGTGCTTTGGAAAGAGTTGGATTAAAAGAAAAAGTTAGGGCTTTTCCAGGGGAGTTATCTGGTGGGGAGCAACAAAGAGTTTGTATTGCTAGAGCTATTGTTAATGAACCTAAGTTGTTAATTTGTGATGAACCTACAGGAAATTTAGATCCTAAAACTAGTGAAGAAATAATGAATGTTATTGATAATATTAATAAAGATTTGGGGACAACAATTATTATGGCTACTCATGATAAAGAGATTGTTAATAGAATGAAGAAAAGAGTTTTAGTTATTAATCATGGTATATTGACTGGGGATTATGCGAAAGGGAGATATAAGACAAATGAGGGGATTTAGAATTTTTTTAAGAAGTATTAGAGATGCTTTTAAAAGTGTTGTTAGAAATTTTAGTTTAAGTTTTGCTTCTATTATGTGTACTACTATTACTCTTATTCTAGTGGCAATTGCTATTGTTTGTGCTTGTAATATTGATAATGCTACTAAAGAAATAGAAGATGAACTTACTATTGTTGTTTATTTGGATGATGATATTACGGAAGAAGAAATAGATAATATTAAAGCTGATTTAAGAGCTCAAAGTAATATTGAAGAATTTACTTTTAAAAGTAAAGATGAATGGAAACAGGAAATGAGTGATTATGATAGCACATTTGAGACGGCTTTAAATTATTTGGATACTAATCCATTAATGGATTCATTTGTTGTTAAAGTTGAAGATGTTAAAAAGATTAGTGATACAAGTGAATATATAAAAAGTATTGATGGTGTTGATAGTGTTAAATATGGAGAAAGCATGGTTGAGGCTGTAGTATCTGCTTTTGATGTTATTCAAAAAGTAGTTGTGGTTGTAGTTATTGCTTTAGTACTTGTTACAGGATTTTTGATTAGTAACACCATTAAGTTAACTATTATTAATCGTAAAAATGAAATTCAAATTATGAGGTTGGTTGGTGCTAGTAATACATCAATTAAATTACCATTCTTGTTTGAAGGGTTGTTAATCGGTGTTATTGGTGCTATTATTCCTGTTTGTGTTACGATTTATGGTTATGTAATATTGTATTCAAGAATGCATGGTAAATTGTTCTCTAATATGATAGTGTTAATTAAACCATATAATTTTGTATTTTGGGTTTCTATTATTTTAGTTATTATTGGAGCTTTAGTAGGTATGTATGGTAGTATTAAAGCAGTAAGGAAGTACTTGAAAATATGATGAAGGTTATTAGAAAATATAGTGGTTATTTTGTTAGATATGTAATGTGTATTTTAATGATGGTGGCTTGCTTTAGTTTTGAGATAGTAGATGTTAGAGCATCATCAACTAATACTTTAAGAAATTTGCGTAGTGAATTAGCTGCACTTGAGGCTCAATATAAAAAGAATAATAGTGATAAGAGTTCAACACAAAGTGAAATTAATGCAAATAGTACAGCAATTGATAATGCAAAGAATGAAATTACTGCTTCTCAAAATAAAGTTGTAGAAGCTAAAGCAAAGATTGAAGAGACTAATGTTAAAATAACTGAAACAGAAGAAAGTAATAAGGAATTGATGAAGTATTTTCAATTAATGCAAGGAGACAATATCTATTTACAATTTGCAACAGATGCTTCTAGTATGACGGAACTTATTATGAGAGTTGATGCTATAAATAAATTAATAGAATATCAACAAGATAAGTTAAATGAATTTGATGATTTAATTAAAGAAAATGAACAATTACAAGTTGATTTAAAAAATTATGAAGAAGAACTAGAACAAAATATAGTTAGTTATGAATCTAAAATATTAACTTTACAAGATGACTTGGCGGAATTAAATGAAATTGGAATGGATTTATATGATGAAATTAGAAGTAAAAAAGAATTAATTCAAGCTTATGTTGATATGGGTTGTGGAGAAGATGATGATTTGGATGTTTGTTCTGCATCAGCTGGAAATGCTCAATGGTTAAAGCCTTTGAATAAAGGAAGAGTTAATAGTATTTTCGGTAGTAGGGTTTCACCAATTACTGGAGTTACTTCCGTTCATAAAGCTGTTGATATTGGTGGTAATGCTGAGGGCACTAGCGTTTATTCTGTTGGTAATGGTATTGTTATTGCTACTGTTGATGGTCCAGCTACTATGAAAAGAACTGGTAAAAAAACTTGTGGTGGTAGTCAAGTGTATATTCAACTTACTGTACAAGGAAAAACTTATGTTGTTCAATATTGCCATTTATTAAAAGTATTTGTTAGTGTTGGTGATAAAGTAACTGCCAATACTGTTATTGGTCAACAAGGTGGTGGTAGTGGTACTTCTTCTTGGGATTATTGCTCAACTGGTACACACTTACACTTTGGTGTTGCTGAAGGTTCACCAAGTAAGAATCAATCTGTTACTAGTTATTATTCTGCTCATGCTATTTATCCTCCGGGATATCCAAGTAAAGGATCTTGGTTCTATTCTAGAACACAATACTTTAGTTAATAAAGAAAACTCTATTTA
>CAZGKC010000044.1:0-5067 GCA_964526205.1 uncultured Muribaculaceae bacterium | reverse complement strand
AACGTGCAAGCCCTTTGTTTACCTAGGTTTGCACGTTTTTACTGTCAAAGTCAAGCTATAACAAATTTTTGAGTTCTTGTCAAATTATTCATATTGGGAGGTGGTGTAAATTTCAAAAGATTTTAATGTGTAATTTAAAAACTATTATATAAGTTATATATCATTACAGCTGCAAATAATAGAGCTAGTAAAAGGATGCAACTATAAACAATCATCTCAACAAATCCCCATCCACCATTGTTTAATTTTTTCTTATGCATACTCATCTCTCCATGTATTAATTATATAAAATTATGGTTTAGAAGTAAATAGATAAATTTTTATTAATACAATAATTAAATGCGAAATGGATCATCTGCTGTACCAGTGCCACCGGTGTATTTAACGCTAGCATACAAATTGAATGTAGGACGGACACCGCCTTGGCAATAGTAATAGCCATAATTAACATGAGAATTACTCATTGCACCATTCCTGCTCGCCATGTAAGCATAATGGTCATTAACTGTTCTGGGTGTTATTGCCCAATCATAATAACCCATAGACATCCAATTATAGGTATGCACTTTACTATAATCTTTCAGGCTAGACCAGGAATCACTTTGATTAGGGTCTACAGCATATTTAAATTCTGATACATACATTAATCCAATCTTGGCAGTATATGTATCACTGGTGGCAGGATTTATTAGTTCATAATCATATGTTGCTTTGGGATATGGAGAAGAAAATTCATTTCCACCTACTATCCAAACAGTATCATCAATGTAATTTTGCCACTTTTCTCCTAGTGATGACCAATAATTTGTATTTAAGTTAACGGTATTTAAATTCGATTCGTTCCAGATATTGATTGATGTGTTGCCATTCCAAACAAATCTATCTATTGTTGATAACACTCCTTTATAATATGTAAAATCAATATATTCTGAACTAGATGATGTACTATCTCCATCTTTTCCCATAGAATCATATGTTGCATAATCATATTTAATTAGTTTTACTCTATTATCATTAAATATTCCAATTATGCGATATAGATTATCAGTTGGGCATGTTTCTTCATCAGTACCAAAGCAAACATAATTATCTGGGTTTGCTCCACTATATCTATAAGAATAATCTTCTGCTTCATATTCTCCGTATATACCTATTCCATCGTGATAATAAATATCTTCTTCACCATCTTCTGTATAAACGTATTTTTTAATACAATTACTTAATTCTAAGTTATTGCATAATACAGATAGTGGTAACTTATCGAAATAAACATAACATTTATCTGTTAGATGACCAGAGTATACCACAGTTTGGCTTTCTTCATCCCAGGTAAGAATACTGCCATTTTCACAATTAGATAAGACTTCATTAAAAGCATATCCTCTGTCTATTACATCTTTCCAAACAGTATTAGCTGATTCTTTATATTCACCTGATCCATATTTAGTTTCATACATTAATGCTAAACTATTAGAATATTCGTTAGTATTAGTTTCATTTGATATAACATTTTTATTATTAAATATATTTGTACCTAGAAAAATTATAACTATACTTACTCCTATAATAGTTAAAGTAAGATATAATAAATTAGGTTTTATTTTGTTCATTCTATATCACCAAAAATATTATATCACAGTTTAATACATATTGTAATACTTTTTGTGTTACTTTAAGAATTTCAAAATAATATATAAAATCTATTTATAGGAGTTGAGTTCATGAAATCATTTAAGTTACCGAATCTGGAAGATGAAAAAACAGTATTAAAAACTATAAGATTAAAGGCAAAGTTATTTGAAAGAGTTGAAGAATTATCAGCAAAAACTAATATATCTATTAATCGTATTATTAATGAGTGTATAGAATATGCTCTTGATAATATGGAAGATACTGAATCGGAAGACAATAAATAAAGAGCTTATAAAGTTAATTACTTCTAAGCTCTTTTTATTTGTTTAACTCTTTACTATATTCTATTATTCTTCCATCAATTGCAGATATTTCAAATTCATATTCATATTTATTATATATAAATTCTATATCATAAATTAATTCACCGTTGTCATAATCTTTTTCTTCTTTTATAAATGTTACATTATCTTTATTTGCACCAACATAGTTTAATGCTATTGTTTCTAATTCTTTAAGTGATAAATAATTATTATCTTCATTTGTTGGAACATTATCAGTAGTATCTGATTTAAAATCAGTATGAATTATAGCACCCGTTTGGCAATTAATTTTATAGTTATATTCCTTGTTATTATAATATAATTCTACACTATAATAGCCTTCATCTAATTCTAAATCTATATCATCAAAATGGACATCAGTTTCTTCTATATTCATATCGTTGATAATAATCCTTTTTACTTCACTTTTGCTTATAATTACGGAGTTAAACCATAATACTCCTATTATTATAAGTATAGCAATTACTATTATTATACCAATTACTATCTTTTTTCCTTTTTGCATTTATTCTCCTTCATTGTATAATAAAAATACCTAAAAGGTATTTTTATTAACTAGATTAAACTAATTCTACTTCAGCACCAGCTTCAGTTAATTGAGTTTTAAGTGCTTCTGCTTCTTCAGCAGGAATGTTTTCTTTAATATTACCACCATTATCTGCAACTGCCTTAGCTTCAACTAAGCCTAAGCCCATAGCTTCCTTGATAATCTTGATAACAGCAATCTTGTTTCCACCAGCTGACTTTAATACTACAGTCTTAGTAGATGGACCAGTTTCTTCAGCAGCAGCAACAGGTGCAGCAGCAACTGCTACAGCACTTGGATCTACTCCAAATTCTTCCTTCATTGCATCAACTAATTCTTTAACTTCAAGAATAGTCATTTCCTTAAGTGCACTTATAAATTCGTCTTTTGTTAATTTTGCCATATTATTTTCCTCCTTCTTCTAATTGTTCGGCATAAAGATTAAGTCCTATACTTAAATCTCTAACATATTGCATCATACCACCAGCAAGCATTGTAAGTAATCCTTCTCTTGATGGAATGTTTGCATATTCATTAATTACAGCTAAATCCGCTACATCTCCACTAATGATACCAACTCTAATATCGCATTTTTCATGTTTCTTAGAAAAATCAGATATAATCTTTATTGGTTCAAGTAATTTCTTACCAAAAAGAATAGCATTTGGTCCTTCTAAAAAATCATCGATATTGATTTTTAGTTCATCAGCAGCTCTTTTAAGCAAAGTATTCTTATATACTTTTACATCAGCTTCTGCTGTTTTAAGTTCTTTTCTCAAATCACTTAATTCTTCAACTGTTAAACCTTGATACTTAAATATAATAACAGATTCGCTTGTCTTTAAGTAATTGATTATTTCATCAACTACTTGCTTCTTTTGTTCAAGAATTTTTGAACTTGCCATATTTCCTCCTTATCCATATTAGAAAAGCTTCCCACAGGGAAGCCTCAAAAAAGATTTTTAAGTTTCCCCTCGGTAGGACTTATAAGACGCCTACTGTCTTTGGTTCTTGCTTTTTCTAATACGTATTATATTATAAAACTTGTTAAATGTCAAAACTATTTTTATCTACTTTGATACCAGGACCCATAGTAGTGGAAATAGTGATGCTTTCTACAAATTCTCCTTTTACTGTACTTGGTTTATTTTTAGCAATATTTGTTACCGCATATATTAAATTTTCTTTTAATTTATCGGCATCAAATGATGCTTTACCGATTACAGTATGAATGTTTCCAAATTTGTCATTCTTGTATGTAACCATACCTTTTTTTAAGTTTTCTACTGTTTCACCAACTTTGGTTGTTACAGTTCCAACTTTAGGGTTTGGCATTAAGTTACGTGGTCCTAAAATGTTACCAATTTTTCCTACTTCTGGCATCATATCTGGAGTTGCTACAACTACATCAAAATCAAACCAGTTTTCATTCTTGATTTTATCAAGTAAATCTTTTTCTCCAACATAATCAGCACCAGCTTTAGTTGCCTCTTCAGCAAATGAGCCTTTAGCAATTACTAATACTTTTTTAGATTTACCAGTTCCATGAGGAAGTGATAATGAACCTTTTAGTTGTTGGTCAGATTTTTTAGAATCAATATTTAATTTAATTGCAACATCAATAGTACTATCAAACTTAGTAACATTAGTTTCTTTTACTAACTTAATGGCATCTTCTACACTATAAAGTGTATTTTTATCAACATTTTTAGATGCTTCCACATATTTCTTTCCATATTTTTTCATAGTTTACCTCCTAACTGTGGTTGTTTAAGCGGACATATAAATTTTATTAATTTTCTTCTGTTTCTTCTTCTGCTTCTTCTTCGTCAGCATGAGTTGGAACTTCAGCACTTGCTTCAGCCATTTCTTTTGCTTCAGCTTCTAGTTCAGCAAGTTCAGCATCTCTCTTAAGTTGTTCTTTTTCTTCTTCAGCTGCTTCTGCTGCTTGTTCAGCAAGTTCGGCATCATTTACACCAGCA
The DNA here is from genome assembly GCA_964526205.1 of uncultured Muribaculaceae bacterium. Taxonomy (GTDB): domain Bacteria; phylum Bacillota_I; class Bacilli_A; order RF39; family UBA660; genus Onthocola_B. The sequence goes on along the minus strand of CAZGKC010000044.1, from coordinate 583 downwards.
ACAGCAATACCCATGTTACGAGCAGTACCAGCTATTATGTTCATTGCTTCTTCTACATCATAAGCATTTAAATCTGGCATTTTTTCTTCAGCAATTGCTTGTAAATCTTTTTTAGAAATAGTTGCTACTATTTCGTTTGCACCTTTCTTGCTTCCACTCTTTATTTTGGCAGCTTTCTTTAGTAGGAATGCTGCGGGAGCGGTTTTTAAAACAAAATCGAATGAACGGTCATCATAAATGGTAATTTCGCATGGTACGACATCTCCCATTTTGTCACGAGTTGCTTCATTAAACTTAGAGCAAAAATCTCCAAGATTAATTCCAGCAGGTCCTAATACTGTACCAACTGGTGGTGCAGGTGTTGCTTTTCCCGCTTCGATTTGTAATTTGATTTTCTTTACGACTTCTTTAGCCACGAAAACACCTCCTAAACAAATATTTTTCGCGTAAGTGGTTACTAGGGCAAGTCCGCAAGTTAGTCCCCTCCACTTAACAAATTATATTAAAAATATAAACTTGCAATGATGATATTATCATAAAATTGTTTATTTTTCAAGTATTTACCATTAATTGATGGTGTTTA
>CAZGKC010000043.1:0-5129 GCA_964526205.1 uncultured Muribaculaceae bacterium | reverse complement strand
GGTAAAACCTCTTTTCTTTTTTTGATTTTTTTAAAAAAGGTTGATTTTGGGCTTAATTTGCTGTTATAATGGGAAAGGTGAAATGAATATGGCAAAGTATGACGAAACATCTATCAAAATATTAGAAGGCTTAGAGGCAGTTCGAAAGCGTCCTGGCATGTACATTGGTTCTACTGACAAAAGAGGAATGCACCACTTAGTTTGGGAAATTGTGGATAATTCCATTGATGAAGTCATTAATGGCTATGGTGATCATATTAAAGTAGTAATTAACAAAGATAATAGTATTACAGTTGCTGATAATGGTCGTGGTGTTCCTATTGGTATGCATGAATCCGGTAAGAGTACTCCAGAAGTTATATATACTATTTTACATGCCGGAGGAAAATTTAGTGAAGCTGGTTACAAAGTATCTGGTGGACTTCACGGTGTTGGTGCTAGTGTCGTTAATGCATTATCAGAATACATGCAAGTAATCATTTATCGTGATGGTTTAATTTCCATGATAGAATTTGAAGATGGGGGAAAAGTTAAGACTCCATTACATACAGTAGGAAAGAGTAAGAATACTGGAACAATTGTCAAATTTAAACCAAATCATGAAATATTTAAAAACTGTAATTTTTCTTATACAACAATCTCTGAAAGAATGCAAGAAAGTGCCTTTTTATTAAGTGGTCTTACAATTGAAGTAATTGATGAAGAAGATGGACATCAAGCCAAATTTCATTATGATAATGGATTAATTAGTTTTGTTGAATATATGAATGAAGGAAAACAAGTATTACACAATGTAATTAATTTTTCCAGTATTAAAAGTAAAATAGAAGTTTCCGTTGCTATGCAATATACCGATACTTATAATGAAAACATTTTATCATTCGTTAATAATGTTAAAACAGTTGATGGTGGTACGCATGAAGTAGGATTTAAAACAGGAATTACCAAAGCCTTCAACGATTATGCGAAGAATAATAATTTGTTTAAGACAAAAGATGGCACTCTTGATGGTAGTGATGTTCGGGAAGGATTATCTGCTGTAATTAGTTTGAAAATACCAGAAGAATTACTCCAATTTGAAGGACAAACCAAAGGTAAACTAGGAACACCAGAAGCCAGAAGTATAACTGAGAGTATTACATATGAATCTTTGAAATTTTTCTTAGAAGAAAACAAAGAAGTAGCATTGTCAATATTAGATAAAGCAATGAAAAGTAAAGTAGCAAGAGAAGCAGCCCGTAAGGCTAGGGAAGAAGCTAGAAATGGTAAAAGTAAGAAAGCCATTGAAAAGAATTTATCAATGAAACTAGCTCCAGCAGGAAGTAAAAATCCTAAGATTAATGAATTGTTTTTGGTGGAAGGAGATTCAGCAGGTGGTTCTGCTAAGGGAGGAAGAGATCGCAAATTCCAAGCTATCTTACCTCTAAGAGGAAAAGTAATTAACAGTGAGAAATCTAATTTAACAGAATTATTAAAAAATGAAGAAATAAATACCATGATTCACACGATTGGAGCTGGGGTAGGTCCAGATTTTGATGCTAGTGATTCTAATTATGACAAAGTAATAATCATGACCGATGCCGATGTCGATGGAGCACACATTCAAATACTTTTATTAACCTTCTTCTATCGTTATATGCGTCCTTTAATTGAAACAGGCAAATTATTTATTGCCAAACCACCATTATATAAGATAGAAAATAGTAAAAAACGTAATTATGCCTATAGTGATGAAGAATTAGATGAATTAAAAGAAGAGTACAAAGCTACTAAATATTCTGTTCAAAGATACAAAGGTTTAGGTGAAATGAATCCAGATCAATTATGGGATACAACAATGAATCCTGACACAAGAAGCCTGGTGAGGGTTCGAATTGATGATGCAGCTCTAGCTGAAAAAAGAGTTCAAGTATTAATGGGTGACAAAGTTGAACCACGTAAAGAGTGGATTAATGAAAATGTTGAATTTACCCTTGAAGATAATTATCGGGCTTAAGAAAGGAGGTTACAATGGAAGATATAGTTAAAAAAATTGAAGACTATGCTCTTGAAGAAATTATGGGTTTAAGATTTGCGGCTTATGCAAAGGAAATTATTCAAGACCGAGCCATTCCTGATGTTCGTGATGGTTTAAAACCAGTCCAAAGACGTATTTTATATGCAATGTACAAGGCAGGAAATACTGCTGATAAAGGATACATTAAATGTGCATCAACAGTTGGTGATGTTTTAGGTAAATTCCACCCTCATGGAGATTCTTCAGTTTATGAAGCCATGGTTAGAATGAGTCAATGGTGGAAACAAAGTCATATTTTAATTGATATTCACGGTAATAATGGTTCAATGGATGGTGACCCACCAGCAGCATATCGTTATACCGAAGCTAGACTTGCCAAAATTAGTGGAGAAATGCTTAAAGACTTAGAAAAAAATACTGTTGCTTGGGCACCCAATTTTGATGATCGTTATTTAGAGCCAACAGTTCTACCTTCAAGATTTCCACAATTACTTGTAAATGGTACTAATGGTATTTCTGCTGGATATGCAACTAACATACCTCCTCACAATCTGGGAGAAATTGTTGATGCCACAATTAAAAGAATTGATTCCCCAAACTGTCATTTGGATACAATTTTAGAGATTGTCAAAGGTCCAGACTTTCCTACCGGAGGCATTTGTAGTGGTAAAGAAGGGATAATTGAAGCCTTTAAAACTGGCCGTGGACGAGTTGTAGTTACAGCCAAGTATGAATTTCAAAAAGAGAAAGGTAAGGAACAAATTGTTATAACTGAAATTCCTTTTGAAGTAAATAAACAACAAATGGTTGCTAAGATGGAAGGTCTTAGAATAGATAAGAAAGTTGAAGGCGTGGCTGAAGTTCGTGATGAAACCGACCGGAGTGGAATACGAGTAGTTATAGATTTAAAAGCAGGTGCGAATAAAGACGCCATTTTAGCTTATTTTTTAAAAAACACAGATATGCAAATATCTTACAACTATAACTGTGTTGCTATTGTTAATAGGACACCAAAAACTTTAGGAATATTAGAAATTCTTGATGCCTACATAGCACACCAAAAAGAAGTTATAACCAAAAGAACAGAATTCGACTTAGCATCTTACAACAAAAGTTATCAAATTGCTTTAGGCTTAATTAAAGCCATATCCATTTTAGACGAAGTAATCAAAATAATTAGAGCAAGTAAAAACAAGAGTGACGCCAAGATTAATTTAATGGAAAAATATGAATTTACTGAAGAACAAGCAGAAGCAATTGTTACTTTACAATTATATCGCCTAACCAATACTGATATTGTAGTTCTAGAAGATGAATGTGCCAAATTAAAAGGACTAATCGCTGAATGTGAATCTATCTTAAATGATGATGCTAAACTAAAAAATGTAATGAAAACAGAACTAAGAGAAATTAAGAAAAATTATGCAACTCCAAGAAAAACGGAAATTAGAGATGAGGTTGAGGAAATAAAAGTAGATATCAAAGATATGATACCAAAAGAAAATGTAATCATCGTTGTAACTCATGAAGGTTATGTTAAAAAAGTTAGTTTAAAGAGTTTCAAAACCAGTGATGAAGAAACAACCTTGAAACCAGGTGACTACATAATTGCTGAATTTAATGCCACAACCTTAGATACATTATTATTATTTACCAATTTAGGTAATTACTTATATGTACCAATTCATAAACTACCAGATTGCAAATGGAAAGATTTAGGAAAGCATATTAGTAATACAATTGTTATCAAAGAAAATGAACGAATAGTATCTAGTTTAATTTTAAAAGATAAAAATAAACCAGTTACATTATTTACTAAAAATGGTTTAGTTAAACAAGTTCTATTAAAAGACTTTGAAGTAACAAGATACTCTAAACCCCTAACTGCAATTAAATTAAAAGAAAATGATGAATTATTAAATGTCGATACATCAGGAGAAGAAGTTTTATTTGTAACTAACAAAGGTCTTTATCTAAGATTTAATACATTGGAAATACCATTAGTTGGACCAAAAGCTGGTGGAGTTAAAGGAATTAGTTTAAAAGATGACTATTGTATTTATGCAAGCCCTATAAAAAATGCAGAATACTTAAATATATATACTAATTATCAAACAACAAAACGTATTAAAATAAATGATTTAGTAATCATTTCGAGAGCTAAGAAAGGTAATATGTTGTTTAAAAAAGCTAAAACTAAAGATTACAAACTAGATTTTGCCTATTTAACAACTAGTAAAGATATTAATATCTATCGTGATGGTTTAGATTTATATGAACTTAAAAATAGTGAAATACCAATCATGGATTTAGCAAGTACTGGAAGCAATTTAAAAGTAGATTATGACTTATTTACTTTAAAACAAACAATCGTTGATTTAAGCAATGATATACCAGAAGAAAAGGAAGAAACTAAAAAAGCTGAAGAACAATTATCTTTTGATATTAATGATTTCAAAATCTAATAGAATTAATCACCTATTTAAGACATAATCTTAAGTAGGTGATTTTTTATGAAACATGAAGCATTTAAGAATTTTGTAAGAACTAAACCAGAGTTAATTCATTATGTTCAAAGTGGGGAAATGACCTGGCAAAAATTTTATGAATTGTATGACTTATATGGCGAAGATGAAAATATATGGAATAAATACATATTAAGTGATGAACGAGGAATAACTGATAATATATCCAAGATTACTAATATGGTTAAAAAAGTAGATGTAGATTCTATTAAAAATCATATTAATACTGCCCAAAAAGCTATTGATTTTGTCCAAGATTTGACTAAGAAAAATCCTACTCCCAATATAACCAATAATTTAAACAAAGGACCAGTATCTCCCCGACCACTCAACAAATTTTTTGAGGACTAATGCAATTAAAAGAACAAATAAATTTTCGGGAAAACCCCAAAGAATATTATCATTTAAAAGAACATTCTTATTATTTTAAAGAATTAAATCGAGGTACAATAGATTACAAAACATTTACAAATATAATGAAAGAAGTATATAAAACAAGAACGACTGACAAATTAAATACAATTGTAGAAAATATTGATTTAATAAATTCTGTATTTGATGTTTTAAAATAATTTACAAAAAAATAA
>CAZGKC010000042.1:0-5339 GCA_964526205.1 uncultured Muribaculaceae bacterium | reverse complement strand
TTTACTGTAAATAATTAGTATCTCTCTAGTATAATATGTGCTTTTATGATATAATTGTTGGTAGGTGATTATTTTGTTATATCCAGGAAATATTAAAAAAACATATCAAAAGGAAGTATCATATAAAAACCGTGGAATGGACTTAGAAGCTATTATTGAGACTGCCAATATGTATTATAGAGATAATGATATCGCATATATTTATAAGAAACCTACACCAATAAAAGTTGTACATGTTGAATATAATAATAAGGGTAAAAGAATTACGGATGCTTTTTATGAAACACCATCTACACTTGATTTTAATGGTTTATATAATGGTTATTATATTGAATTTGATGCGAAAGAGACAAATAATAAAACTTCATTTCCGATTGGTAATGTTCATCCCCATCAAATTAATCATATTAGAAATATTGATAGACATAAAGGAATCGTTTTTTTGATAATTATGATGAATGAAAAATATTATTTATTATTAGGGAAAACATTTATTAATTATATAGATAATAATAAACGTTCAAGTATTCCTTATGAATTTATAAAAAATAATGGTTATGAAATACCTCTTACTTTAAGAGGGTTGGATTATTTAAAAGTTGTTAATACATTAATTGGAGGTAATTATGAAAAAGATGAAAATTAAAAAAAATAATAAGGTTAAAGAAAAGAAAGTAAGTAAAGGGAAAGTTAAGAATATTATTTTAGCAATAATACTTATTATGGGAATTGGAATTGTTTCTTTAATATTAGTTTTTGCTTTATATATTATTATTTCTTCTCCAGATTTTGATAAAGAAAAATTGTATTCAAAAGAATCAAGTGTTATTTATTATGATGATGGTGTAACAGAACTAGCCAGACTAGGAGATTATGATCGGGAGTTGGTTAGTTATGATGAACTTCCTCAAGTGTTAATTGATGCTATTGTAGCAACTGAAGATTCAAGGTTCTTTCAACATAGTGGTTTGGATGTAGCAAGATTTTTGAAAGCTAGTATTGGACAAGTAATGGGAAAAAAGAATGCTGGTGGTGCTTCCACTATTACCATGCAAGTTGTTAAAAGTGCTTACACTAGTACAGAAGATGAAGGTATTAAGGGTATTATAAGAAAATTTACTGATATATATATGTCAGTGTTTAAAGTGGAAAGTAATTATACCAAAGAGGAAATTATTGAATTTTATGTTAATTCCCAATGGTTTGTTCATAATGGTAATAATTATTCAAAAGGTATTGCTGGTGTTGAACTTGCTTGTCAATATTTCTTTGGTAAATCGGTTTCAGATATTAATTTAGCAGAGGCTTCCATTATTGCTGGAATGTTTCAAAATCCATCTTTATATAATCCTTATACACATACCGACAACTTAGCAAATAGACAAAAAACAGTTTTAAAATTAATGGTAGATCATGGTTATATTAGTCAAGAAGAAATGGATGCAGTTTTAGAAATTCCTATTCTAAGTTTATTTCAAGAACAAGAATTAGTTAGTTCTGATAATATGGATGTTATAGATTTAGTTAGAAGTGAAGTACAAGATAAAACTGGTTATGATATTTATGATATGCCAATTAAAGTTGTTACAACAATAAAAAAAGATGTTCAAGATGTTTTAGTTAAATTAAGAAATGGTGAAATATATACTTTCCCTAATGAATATTTGGAAGAAGGTATTGCCATTACTGATACACAAAATGGTGCTATTGTAGGTATATCTGGTGGTAGAAATTATACTGCTAAGTCTATTAACTGGGCAACCCAAAAAAGGCAACCGGGTTCTACTGCTAAGATAATATTTGATTATGGTCCTTATATAGAATATTTAAATGGGTCTCCTTCTACTTTGTTCTTGGATGAGGCTTGGACATATTCCAATGGTACAGAGATTAATAACTCTGATCGAAAGTACCAGGGCTTAATAACAATGCGTACAGCTTTAGTTAATTCAAGAAATATACCCGCTTTAAAAGCTTTCCAAGCTGTTTATAAAGAGAATCCTGATTATATTAAAGATTTTGCTCATAATTTAGGTATTGACTATGGTGATGAATTATATGAATCTGCTTCAATTGGTGGTTTAACTACGGGGGTTAGTCCAATTCAAATGAGTGCTGCTTATGCGGCTTTTGGTCGAGGTGGCTATTATATTGAACCTTATATTTATACTTCGGTTACATTGATAGAAACTGGTGAAGTTTTTGAATATAAATATGAAAAGACTAAGGTTATGAGTGAAGAAACAGCATATTTAATTACTGATATGTTGATGAGTGCTACTGATGCTGGTGTTGGTGGTTGTAAAGTTAGTGGTACAGAAATTGCCTCTAAAGGTGGTACTTCAAATGTTGATAGAACTTGGGCAGAAGCTAATGGTGTTCCTACTAGTGCAACTCGTGATGCTTGGAATATTACTTATTCTAATGAGTACTCAATTGCTCTTTGGATTGGTTATGGGCAAACAACGAAAGAACATTATTTGACTACTTCTCTTGGAGGTACTGTTCGTAATGCGGTGATGAAAGCGGTTGGATCAAGAGTTTATTCAAAGGGTGTTACTTTTACTAAACCCAGTGGGATAGTATCAGTAGAAATTGAAGAGGAAACATTCCCTACTCAACTTCCTAGTACTTATACTCCAGCTGATTTGAGGACGGTAGAGATATTTAAAGAAGGAGCAGAACCTACAGAAGAATCAACAAGATTTGCTACTCTTAATAATCCTACTGGAGGATCTTACAGTTTTGATGGAACTACTTTAAAATTATCTTGGAATCCGATTGGTACTCCAGATGCTATTGATACTAATTACTTAACTGAATACTTTAATACTTATTATGATAATTCAGCCTCTAATTACTACCAAAAGAGAATTTCATATAATAATTCCTATATTGGTAGTATAGGTTATGATATATATGAGAAAAATAGTGATGGAACTCTTAGATATTTAGGAAGAAGCGAAACTGCAAGCTATAATATTACTAGTCCTACTGGAGGTAATGTCACCTATGTAGTTAAAGCAGCATATTCAATATTTAAGGCTAATGCTTCTAATGGATTAGAGATTACCACCAATACTAATGTAGATACTAATATTCAAGATATGGTTACTGATTCCGATATAGATACAGATACTGGTTCTAATAGCAATCATGAACTGGAATAAAGAAAAACAACTAGTCATTATTGATTAGTTGTTTTTTTACATTTACCATTAAATGGGCATTTAGTACATTCTGGTTTTACACTTTTGCAAATGTATCTACCAAATAGTACTAATTGATGATGAACTCTAGCCCATTTATCTTTCGGAAAAAAATTCATTAAATCTTGTTCAATCTTTGATACATTATTAGAATTTGTTAAGCCTAATATATTAGCTGTTCTAGTTACATGAGTATCAACAGCAATAGCAGGAACATTATAAAGATTAGATAATACTACATTGCAAGTCTTATGCCCTACCCCAGGAAGGCTTTCTAAAAACTCCCGATTGTTTGGTACATGACCATTATAATTTTTTACTAAAGCCTTGGCTACTAAAATAATATACTCTGATTTACGCTTTTGTGTACCAACTGGTCTAATAATTTCTTCAATATCTTCTGGATTAGCCTTTGCTAAACTAAAAATATCATATTTTTCAAATAATATTTTAGTTACACTGTTAACTCTCTTGTCAGTTGATTGGGCAGATAGAATAGTAGCAATTAATAATTCATAGTCTTGATTATAATTTAATTCACATTTGGCATCAGGATATAATTCATCTAATATTTTTAAAATATCTTTACTTTTCATTTAACCAATCATAATTTATTAAGCGTGCATCAAACAAAGGCTTCTTTTCTTCTTCGAAATTTTTCTTCTTATTTATATCTTCAACTGATTTATATCCCTTGCGATTCCATTCATATAGTATTTTATCTATATACCTTAGATTTGGTACACCATTTACTAAGGCATCTTTTAAAGCTGCTATAATAAGTTCTTCACTAAATCCTTTGTCAAGCCAGGCATTGATTGTTTCATAATCCATTGGTCCTAAAGTGCGACCAAAATCATGTTCAAATACACTAAATATATTGGCTTTACTATCTTGATTCTCTAACTCTTTAGTATCTTCTTTCATATCATTATAAAAACTATCTAATGATACTTTTTCTATTACTTTACCAAATACATCTTTTTCAGCTTTAACCTTAATTATTTTCTTATTAATTAAGTTACCATATGCCTCTAGAATATCATTACTACTCATATTTAAAGTTTTTGATATTACATTTATATCAAAAATTGAATCAAAAGAATTGTCAAAATATAATAAAAGTAAGAATTCGTTTAAAGATAATTTTTGCTTTAAAGCTTGTTTAATAAATAACGTTTCTGTTACTAATTTCTTATTATCTTTAAACATTTTTCTCACTTCCTTTTTATATAAATTAATTATTACCATCTCAACAATTTTTATTATAATCTTTTTTTTAATATTTGTAAATGGAATAATATTAACTTTTAGTATAATTATTTTTTGACTTAGGAAATAGCCTAATTTTACTTTACATACTTTACATTTATTACTTTACTTATATTTAATTCTTCCATTAAATCTATTCCCTTTTTCTTATTATTAGAAGATAATATTTTTTCTAATTCATTATTTATTTGATTATGGGACAGTGTTTTTAATGAATTAACATTTTCTTTAATGTATTCCTTTAATTTATCTTCTAGATTAAAGTTTAAAACTGTTGCAAATCTAATTGCTCTTAAAATACGTAATGGATCTTCTTTTAACTTTTTAGCATCACCAATTAAAACTATCTGTTGGTTGTTTAAATCAGCTATACCTCCGAGTAAATCAATTATATTTTCTTCTTTATCCATGGCTATAGCATTGATAGTAAAATCTCTTCTTTTAATATCCTCTGCCAAAGTATTAACGAACTCTACTTCAGGGAATCTATTATGATATATTAATTCTTTACGAAATGTTGTTATCTCTATATTTAAATCATTTTTATTAAACTTAACTCCACCATATTGATTATAATTGGTTTCAAAAAGATTAGCTACTACTTGGGGTAATGCATTAGTGCATATATCAATGTCTTTAGTTGTTTTACCTAATAAGTAATCACGAACATAACCACCGATTACATAAGCTTCATATCCTTTATTAGTAAGTGTATTTAATATTTCTTTTATATCTTTATTCATAAGTATCACTAATTAAATTATAACAAATATATTAAATTAAACAATATATTAATTAAAATTTATTACTAGATATACTAAAGAATTATTTGCTCTATCTTGTGCAGTATCTTGTGCA
>CAZGKC010000041.1:0-5487 GCA_964526205.1 uncultured Muribaculaceae bacterium | reverse complement strand
TATGTTCCTAATCCATCATGGTAATATAATCCATTTTCTCCATCCTCTGTATATACATAAGTCTTAATACAATCAGCAAATGTTATACCATTACTACATAATTCAGCAAGGGAAGGTACTTTATCAAAGTAAACATAACATTTATCTGATATATTACCCGTAAATGTTACAGTACTATCGTTATTATTCCAAGTTAAAGTACTACCATTTTCACACCTAGATAATTCAGAATTAAATATGAATCCTTTAGCAATTACATCTTCCCAAGTACTATCAGTTGTTTCTTGATATTCACCAGATTCATAGCTTGTTTCCAACATCATAGCTAAACTACTAGAATATACCTTTCTATTCATAGCATCATTTGATATTATATTATAATTTTTATTACTAAATACATTAGTACTTAGAAAAATTATAACTATACTTACTCCTATAATAGTTAAAGTAAGATATAATATTTTTAGTTTTTTCATTTTTTCTCCCTTCATAGACAACCCAGAGTTGTATCTTAAAATTATTATACATCTTGAGGTTGTTTAAGTCAATACATTTATGGGTTGTATGAGAAAATATAAAAGAGGTGTTATTCATGAATATAGAAAGACTAAAGGAAATACGAGAGGATAGGGATTTGTTTCAAAAAGATATCGCTAAAATATTAAAGGTATCTCAACAACAATATGCGAAGTATGAGTTAGGTATTAATTGTATGCCCATTGAAAAGTATAATATGTTAGCAAATTACTATGATACATCAGTTGATTATTTAATTGGTAGAACAAATGAGCAAAAACCTTATAAAAAACCATAAAACTCTTTTCAAAACATATAAAATGTATTAAAATAGAAATTGGAAATGAGGTAAAGATGAAAAAAGTAATTATGTTTTTAGTAATGTCATTACTATTTATACCAAGTGTATATGCTAGTAGTGACGAATATGTTTCAATGAATTTGGAGGAGACACTAGAAAGTGAATCCATCGAAGCAGATTTAAGTAATTATGAGGAGACAGATGACCAAGTAATTATTTATATGTTCCGTGGTCAAGGTTGCACCCATTGTCAAGATTTCTTAAACTTTTTAAGTGAAAATATTGAAGAATATGGTAAATATTTTAAATTAGTATCATATGAAACATGGTATAATTCTGATAATGCATCATTGATGAAAGATGCTGGTAAGAAACTTGGTGTAGAAACTCAAGGAGTTCCATTCATTATTATTGGTAAAGAATACTTTAGTGGTTTTAGTGAAGAAAAAAATGGAGAAGCAGTTTTAAAAGCTATAACAGACTTATATGAAAGCAATGATCGTTATGATGTAATGGAAGAACTAGCAAAAGACCCAGGAGGCTTAAGTGATGGTGTTATAATTGCCATTATCTTTGGTGTCTTAATTATTGGTTTTGGTGGACTTATCGTATATTCACGTAGAAAATAATGGGTAACTATATGGAAAAAGCAAAAATATATTTTACTCGCAATATAACTCCTGAAAGTATAGTTAAGTTATATAAAACATTGGGAGTGGAGTTAAAAGGAAACGTTGCTGTGAAACTTCATTCTGGTGAAGAAGGTAATCAAAATTATTTAAAGCCAGAATTAGTTAAAGAGATTGTTAATTATGTAAATGGAACAGTAGTAGAATGTAATACAGCCTATGAAGGGGCTCGAAATACTACCGAGAAGCATAAAGAATTAATGAAAAATCATGGCTGGAGTAAATATTTTAAAGTTGATATTATGGATAGTGAGGGTCCAGATAAAGTTATAGCAATACCAAATGGTCAAAAGATTAAGAAAAACTATGTTGGTAAAAACATAGACTTATATGATAGCTTGTTAGTATTATCTCACTTTAAAGGTCATCCAATGGGTGGTTATGGTGGAGCATTAAAACAATTATCAATTGGCGTTGCCTCATCAAAAGGAAAAAGATACATTCATTGTGTTGGTAAAGAAAATGGAACTTATGAAGAAATGTTTCAAGTAAACCAAGATGATTTTTTAGAATCCATGGCTGATGCAGCTTCAAGCATTCATAATATGTTTAAAGATAAAGTAGTATATATAAACATTATGAGTAATATGTCAGTAGATTGTGATTGTTGTGCAGTTGCAGAAGATCCATGTATGCAAGATATTGGTATGTTAATCAGTACAGACCCAATAGCAATTGATCAAGCATGTATTGATTTAGTTTATAATTCTAGCGACCCTGGAAAAGATCACTTAATTGAAAGAATTGAATCAAAACATGGCATTCATACAATTGAAGCAGCAACCAAACTTGGATTTGGTACAAGAGAATACGATTTAATAAACATTGATTAACCCTTAGGGGTTTTTCTTATATGGAGGAATAATGGAAGAAGTAATTAAGATATTAACAAATATTGGAAAAACGATAGCAACTATGGAATCATGCACTGGTGGAGGACTTGCCAATGCTATAACCAATATCCCTGGAGCAAGTGAAGTATTTAAATTTGGAGCAGTAACTTATGCAACAGAATATAAAATTAAAATGGGAGTAGATGAAAAAATAATAAATAAATATACTGTTTATAGTCAAGAAACTGCAGAAGCTATGGCTTATAGCATAGTTCAATTTACTAATGCTTCCTATGGTATTGGTATAACTGGTAAATTAAAGAGGGCAGATATTCATAATAATGGGGGAGAAGATAACATAGTATATTTCTCTATATATGATAAAGATAATAATAAATATTATAATGATCATATAAAAGTAACTGAATATACAAGAAAAGAAAATAAAGAAGTAATAATAGCTAGAATAACAGAAATGCTTTTGACAATAATATAGAATGGATATATAATATATTCCACACTGGAGGTGGAATTATGCCAAATAGTTTTCAAAGTCTAGTTGAAATAGTTGAAAAATACAACAAGGGTGGGTTAGAAAAAATAACAGAAGCTTACCACTATGCGGCCTTAAAACACCAAAATCAACAAAGGGAAAGTGGAGAGCCATACATAACTCATCCTCTAGCAGTTGCCATAATTCTTGCTAAGTACAATGCTGATACCGACACAATATGTGCGGCTTTACTACATGATTGTCTAGAAGATACTGATGCTACATACGAAGAAATAGAAAATCTTTTTGGCAGTAATGTTGCTATGTTAGTAGAAGGAGTAACTAACTTATCTAAAGCTGATTTTTATGATAAACAAGCACTTGATAATGCAAACATTAGAAAAGTATTTAAAGGAACACTTAAGGATGTAAGAATTATACTAATTAAAATAGCAGATCGTCTTCATAATATGAGAACTCTTAACTATAAAAGAAGTATTGAAAAGCAAAAAGCTAAGTCTTTAGAAACCATGGAAATTTATGTGCCATTTGCTAAAATACTTGGCATATATGATATTAAACTAGAACTTGAAGATTTCTGCTTTCTTCATTTAAAACCCGAGGAACACCGTAATATATCTACATTAAGATATAATTTATATAATTCATATTTAAATTATCAAACAGAATTATTTTCTACAATAAAACGAGTTTTAGAAAGTAATGATATACCAGTAGAAGTAAAATTTAGAATGAAAGGAATATATAGTACATATAAAAGACTAGCAGCAGGAATGCAATATGAAGAGATACCAGATTTAATTTCCATACCTATTATTGTTAGTGATATTGAGGATTGTTATAAAACATTAATGTATATTAATAAAACTTTTATACCAGTAGATAATGGAATGAGAGATTTAATTGCTAAACCCCAAGGTTTATATCGAGCATTTCATACTAATGTTATAGGTCCAAACAATCAACTTATGCAAATTCAAATTGAATCGCAAAAAATGTATGAAATAAATACAACAGGAATAATGTCTTTATGGCAATCTGGACCAATGGAAAATACTTTACTGCAAGATAATTGTGATAAGATAATAGAATATATATCTCGTATTGATAATGAAGCAATGGATGATCAAGACTTTGTAGAACTAGTTAAAGGAGATGTCCTTTCTAAAAAGATTGAAGTATATGATGAATCAAATCATTTAGTTGAATTACCAGCTGGAGCAACAGTTCTCGACTTTGCTTATTATCTTCATTCTGACATTGGAGATAATACTATTGCAGCAGAAATAAATGGTCAATATAGTGATAACTTAGGTTATGTTTTAAAACCATATGACCATATTAGAATAATAACAGATATTAAATCAAAAGGACCATATGATTCATGGCACTATTTAGTAAGAACTAGAAGAGCTAAAAAGAAAGTAAATGAAGGAATAAAACGGAAGAATAACTAAGCTTTATCTCCCTGATAAATATTCCTTTTTTTCATTTCTTTATCTATCCCATTAGTTACCATAATTTTATTAGTAACCCATTCTGGAGCAATTAATTCATCTATTAGAGGATCACCAGTAACACGCATTACCACAATATTTTCATTTAACAATTCCAATTGATTACAAACAATATCAATGTATTCATCTCTTGTTAAAAGAGAAAATTTTCTTTCTTCATATAATTTAGCAAGGTAAGTATTCTTAGCAACATATAACATATGAATTTTAACTCCATCAATTCCAATGCTATTTAAATATCTGGCAGTTTCTAACATATCTTCTTTGGTATCAGTTGGAAGTCCATTGATAATATGGGCAACAACCATAATATTTCTTTCATGTAATTTATGAACCATTTTTGTAAATACATCAACATTATGACCTCTATTAATAAAGTTAAGAGTAGATTCATTACTACTTTGTAAACCAAGTTCTACCATTAAAAAAGTCTTTTTATTAAGTTCATCTAAATAATCTAACCATTCATCATTAATTGTATCTGGTCTTGTTGCAATATCAATACCTACAACATTATCAATAGATAACAACCTATCAACATAATTTTTAACAATATTTACATCCTTATAAGTATTAGTACCAGATTGAAAATAAGCAATATATAAAGCACTAGGCCATTTTTTCTCTAATACATCTTTCCCTTTATTAAATTGATTAACAATATCTAAATCACCATTACTAATATTAGAAATGGAATGATTAGAACAATATATACAACCACCATTATTTTGATTAGGACAACTACTGTGAATATCCAAAGGAACTTTAAATACCTTTTGACCAAACTTAGTTTTAAAATAATAATTCAAAGTATAATATCTTTTATTATCTAAAGTATTTTTAAACATAAAGTCACCTTCACTTTAAATATGATATAACATAAAATATCTTTTTGACAAGCCATTTTATTTTTTATTCTTTAACCAGTATGCACATCTTTGGCATCCCATCTTTTGAAATTAGGAACCAATGATAATCTTTTAGCTCTTCCGGTTTTTCTATCATCATTTACTTTTATTTTTCTTATATTATTCAATGCTGTTTCAAAGTATTTAGTAGCAGTTTCATCATCAATTTTAGGATTATTTTCTTTTATTTTAGAATATATTGCTTGTGC
>CAZGKC010000040.1:1750-5562 GCA_964526205.1 uncultured Muribaculaceae bacterium | reverse complement strand
CAATAATTAGTAAGAAAGTCAGTCTAAAAGTTACTAACTATATAAAATTTATAAAAATTCAAATAAGGTGTATCATAACTATAAAAATTATGGTATATTATTAATAGCAACGGAAGATTAAGTTTGCTTTTGTCATTGGTGTGAAGTTGCAGCTGACTACAACGCTCACTCCATAAGTTTTTTATCCCCATATTTATAGGGGTTTTATTATGCATAATATTGAGAGGAGATACAATTGAATAGATATAAGAAAACAAAGATAGCAAGTGTTTTAGGGATAGCTGGTAATGCTTTTTTATTTGTCATAAAATTAATTGTAGGTTTATTGTCAAATAGTATGGCAATGCTTGCTGATGCTTTTAATTCTGGTGGAGATATTTTTTCTTCTTTTATGACCTATATTGGTAATAAAATTGCTAGTCAACCCAGCGATGATGACCATAATTTAGGACATGGTAAAGCTGAATATATCTATGCCATGATTATTAGCATTGTCATGCTTGGAATGGCTTTAAAAACTTTTGTCAGTTCTTTTTCATCCTTGTTAAATGGTAATGAATATAATTTTTCTATTTGGTTAATTATAGTTTGTCTAATAACCATATTGGTTAAATTATGTTTATATTTATATACTAGTAGGATTGCTAAACTTTACAATAATGTATTATTAAAAGCAAATTCCAAAGATCATTTTAATGACACTATAGTTACGACATTTACATTAATTGCTACTATTTGTAGTATATGGAAAATATATTTTGTGGACGCCATTATAGGTATGGGAATATCCCTTTGGATAGCATATACTGCATTATTAATATTTAAAGAAAGTTATGATGTTTTAATGGATAAAGCTATAGATGAATCTACCAAAAGCAAAGTATATGAAATAATTAATAAACATAAAGAAGTTAAGAAAGTAATTCATTTTAATTCAACACCAGTTGGATATCGCTATCAAATATCTTTTACAATATATTTAGATGGTAATATGTCAACATTTGAATCGCATGAAATTGCCAATAAATTAGAAAGAGAAATAGAGAAGAATGTACCAGAGATATATTTAACAATCATTCATGTAAATCCCATTAAAGTAGAATAATTTTAAATTTTTATAAAATTATTGCAAATTTATGATTGACAAACATAAAATATTATAGTAAGATATTATTGTCATTGAAAAAGGAAAGCGATAAGTATCCACCTGATTGCGAATAGTGATGGGTAAAGAGCCAAGAAATGTATAATTTTTAGGGTTAACGGATACTATAATTGTATCCGTTTTTAATTGTTGGAGGTGCTTAACATAGCAAATAATAGTAATGATTTACAAATTAATGAGAACATCAATATCCCAGAAGTGATGGTCATTGGACCAAATGGTGAGAAAATGGGTCTTAAGAAAATTGCTGATGCTTTAACTTTGGCAAACTATGCGGGTCTAGATTTAGTTTTAATGAATGGTAATGGCAATCCTGCTGTTGCTAAGATAATGGACTATAACAAGTATCGTTACGAAAAGCAAAAGAAACTAAAAGAAACCCAAAAAAGACAAAGAGAAGCAAATAAGGAAATGAAAGAATACCGTCTTTCTGTAACCATTGATGTCGGCGATTTTGAAACAAGAAGAAGAAATGCTGAGGAATATCTAAAAAAGGGTCATAAGATTAGAGCATTTATCCGTTTTAAAGGACGCCAAATGGCTAGACCAGATCAAGGAAAAGATGTATTACTTAAATTTGCCGATGCTCTAAGTGAATACGGGAGTATCGAAGCTGAACCAAAATTAGATGGTAAGCAAATGGCTATGATAATAGCACCAAAAAAAGGAGAAGGGAAATAGTATTATGGCAAAATGCAAACAAAAAACGCATAAATCAAGTGCGAAAGTATTTAACAAAAAGAAAAATGGCGAACTTACTTACATGAAATCAGGAAGTAACCATAAAACTGGTAAAGATAGTGCAAAGGAAGTACGCCAAAGAAGAAACAAGGGGACATTAGCAAAAGGAGATAGAAACAGACTTAAATCTGTTATCTAATTTAGGAGGTGAATATTAATGGCAAGAGTTAAAGGTGGAAATGTATCCAAAAATAGAAGAAGAAAGGTATTAAAGGAAGCTAAAGGATATTTTGGTAGTAAACATAGATTATATAAGACTGCTCAAGAACAAGTATTTCATAGTGGAGCTTATGCATTCCGTGATCGTAAGCAAAATAAGAGAAACTTTAGAAAGTTATGGATTACGCGAATTAATGCTGCATGTCGTGAAAATGATATAAGTTATTCTAAATTTATTAATGGTTTATCTCTAGCAGGTATAAGTATTAATCGTAAGATGTTATCAGAAATGGCAATAGATGACCCAAAATCTTTTGCAGCATTAGTTGAAACTGCTAAGAAAGCTTTAAATGGTGAAGTAAAGAAAGAAGAAAAGAAAGTTGAAACTAAAGAAGTAAAAAAAGAAGAAGTTAAGAAGCCAACTGAAACTAAAAAAGAAAATACAGATTTAGCTAAAAAGACTTTAGCAGAACTAAAAGCTATAGCTAAAGAAAAGGGAGTAAAAGGTTACTCTACAATGAAAAAAGATGAATTATTAACAGCGTTAAAATAATCTTGAAAAAACAAAAACAATAAAATATAATATTAATAGAAGTTTTATCTCAGTTTAGATGTCTCCGACGCTTTACTTAGATATAACCAATTTTATGATAAGGAGGAAATTATGGCTTTAAAAAAAGAGGAAAAAGAAAAGATTATTAAAGAATTTGCTAAGAGTAAGAATGATTGTGGTTCAACTGAAGTCCAAATTGCTATTCTAACAAATGAAATTAATAATTTAACTGAACATCTAAAAGAACATAAACATGACTATCATTCAAAAAGAGGTCTACTTATGAAAGTAGGAAAGAGAAAGAAATTACTAGACTACTTAAAGAAAAATGATGTTGTTAGTTATCGTCAAGTAATTAAGAAATTAAATTTAAGAAAGTAGAAAAAAGGCACTTATTTTTAGTGTCCTTTTCATTTTTAAAAAGGAAAGAGGTATTATGAAAAAAGTATATAAATTAGACTTTGCTGGTAGACAGATAGTTGTAGAAACTGGAGAATTAGCTAAGCAAGCCAATGGTGCTGCTTTAGTAAGATATGGTGATACAGCGGTATTATCTGTATGTGTTATGGGAAAAACACCAGTTAGTGGAGATTTTTTTCCATTACAAGTATTATATCAAGAAAGACTTTATTCTGTTGGTAAAATTCCTGGTGGATTTATTAAAAGAGAAGGGCGACCTAGTGATGCTGCCACTCTAGCGGCTCGACTTATTGATCGACCTTTAAGACCAATGTTTGATGAAAATTTAAGAAATGAAATTCAAGTTATTAACACAGTATTATCTGTAGATCAAGACAATTCTCCAGAAATGGCTGCCTTATTAGGGTCATCTCTATGTTTAGGTATTAGCGATATACCATTTGATGGACCTGTTGCAGGAGTAATTGTTGGTTTAGTTGATGGCAAATTTATTATAAATCCAACAGCAGAAGAAAGTGAAGCAAGTACTCTTCATTTAACAGTTGCGGGTACTAAGGAAGCAATATGTATGGTGGAAGCTGGAGCACATGAATTAGATGAAGATACAATGCTTGAAGCTTTAATGTTTGCTCATGAAAATATAAAGAAATTATGTATTTTTGAACAAGAAATAATCGATGAAATTGGTAAAGAGAAGAAAGAATTAGAAAAGGCTATAGTTGACCCAGAATTAGAAAAATCAGTCAGAGATTATGCCACTAGTGATATGCTTGA
>CAZGKC010000040.1:0-1650 GCA_964526205.1 uncultured Muribaculaceae bacterium | reverse complement strand
ACTCATGGATCAGCTCTATTTAGTCGAGGAGAAACCCAAGTATTAGCAACAACTACACTAGGACCAATCAGTGATCATCAAATTCTAGATGGTTTAGGAATTGAAGACTCTAAACGTTTTATGTTACATTACAATTTCCCACAATTCTCTGTTGGTGAAGTTGGTCGGTATGGTTCACCTGGTAGAAGAGAAATTGGACATGGAGCACTAGGAGAAAGAGCATTATCCATGGTAATTCCAAGCGAAGAAGAATTTCCATATACAATTAGAGTTGTTAGTGAAGTATTAGAAAGTAATGGATCATCTTCTCAAGCTACTATTTGTTCTGGTTGCCTAAGTTTAATGGCTGCTGGTGTTCCTATTAAAGCACCAGTTGCGGGTATTGCTATGGGACTTATAACCAGTAAAGATGGCAACAAATATACCATTTTAACAGATATTCAAGGTTTAGAAGATCACATGGGAGACATGGATTTTAAAGTTGCTGGAACTAAAGATGGTATCACTGCTTTACAAATGGATATTAAAATTAAAGGAGTAACAAAAGAAATATTACAAGAAGCCTTAGCTCAAGCTAAGAAAGCCCGTATGGAAATATTAGAAGTAATGCATGAAGCAATTGCTGAACCACGAAAAGAACTAAGTAAATACGCACCTAAGATTGAGACATTTAATGTAAATCCAGAAAAGATTAAAGATATCATTGGTAAAGGTGGCGAAATGATTACTAAAATAATTCTAGAAGCATCCCATGTAACCAGTGTTAACGATAAAGATGCTGTCAAAGTAGACCTTGAAGATGATGGTAGAGTAATTATTTATCACAATGATAAAGATATTATTGCCAAAACACGCCAAATGATTGAAAATGTTATTAAAGAAGTTGAACCAGGAAAGATATATACTGGTAAAGTTACAAAAGTAGAAGATTATGGTTGCTTTGTAGAACTATGGGAAGGATGCGAAGGATTTGTCCATGTTTCTCAACTAGCTTATGAACGTGTTGAAAAAACTAGTGATTTAATATCAGTTGGAGATGAAATAATGGTTAAATCTCTAGGTTATGATAACAGAGGAAGATTAAACTTATCCCGTAAAGAAGCTTTACCAAAACCTATTAAGAAAGAAAAAAAGAATGAATAGAGTAGTGAAAGTTGGGGCAATATATCATCACTTTAAAGGTAAAAATGTCCAAGTAATGGCAATTGCTAAAGATAGTGAAGATGAAAGACCATTGGTAGTTTATTACCATACTGATACTCCAGATGAGATATGGGTAAGAGATTATGATATGTTTTTAAGCCCAGTTGATCATCAAAAGTATCCCAATATAAAACAAAAATATCGTTTTGAAGAAGTAATTAAGTAGTTACTTCTTTTTTCTTATTATCTTTTTTAATTCATTAATAAATATAGATTTATGAAATAAGGGAACCATTAAGTATACTTTATTTTTGGTTCTAGTAAGAGCTACATAAAATAATCTTCTTTCTTCAGCAAACAATATACTTTTATCACTAGGATGTATCTCTTCTAACAATTTATTATTTACTATTTTATTAGGAAAACCATATAATTTATCAGTTAAATTAATTAAAATAACATTATTTGCTTCCAATCCTTTTGAAGCATGAACACTCATAAACCAAA
>CAZGKC010000039.1:0-5720 GCA_964526205.1 uncultured Muribaculaceae bacterium | reverse complement strand
TAATTTCACATATTTTTCATAAAATAAAAGTCGAATAATCGACTTCTATAAATCATAAACAGTATCTAGATTGTAATATTCATCATTAATTACTAGGAATAATGCATATGTACCTTCAATATTTCTTAGGTTTACAATTGGTTGTAAATAAGAATCTTTACTCTTTGATAAATATTTATATGTTTTACCTTCTTTGCCTACTAATAAGATGTAAACTTCATCATTTGTTTGGAAAACAGAATTTATTGTTATTAAGTTCTTAGTTATTTCAATAGAAAATTCATCAGTACTAGCATTTTTTAGATTATCAACAATAGTGTTTGTATCTATTTCTTCATAAATAGTTGCATCTAATGTATTATAATAATTAATATCTTGAACTGTAAAATTACTATTTTTAGTTTGATATAAACTTAATTTTTTAGCTCTATTTGAACCAAATGGTAAAGTTGCTTTAAATAATATATTGTTATTTTTATCAGTTTCATATATTGTAGCACTTAAACCTTCATTAATTTGATTTAAAGTACAACTTGCATCATTAGTTAATGAACCCTCTTTAAATTGCCATGCTGAGTATAACAAATAATTACCATTTGCTAATTCATAATAATTGGAAACTGCATAGCTGAAGAAGGAATTATTGTCATTGAAACTACTTACTAATGTTGCTTTCTTTCCCTCTATCTTATAAATATCACCACTACTATGAGCATTTATGTATGGTGAACATGGAGAATCAATTTCTACTGAATTATCCATATTGTTATTAAATAGTACTAAATTACCTTCACTATTTATACTAACAGTATTAGCTCCCATTGGATATTCTCCAGAGTCAATTGTTACTAAATAATCACTAAAATGACTATTCCAATACTTTATATCCCCAAAAATCCAATTTACTTCTTTACTCTTATAATCAATACTTACTATTGAATTTCTCCCTTCTAGAGAAAGTATTAAACTATCCGTATTTTTATCATAATATATACTATTAATATCAGCCCACATGTCATTGTCTAGGCTTTCCACAAAGCCATTACTAATTTTATTCATTATTAATTTTAAATCCCAATTATTAACCATTTTACCAGTTTCAGGATCTATTTCAATAAGATAATCAGCAAGGGTGCCACCATTAATATTGGAAGAACCAAGTAAATAATTACCATTGTCTAATACTATTACATCATGGTGATAACCACCTTCAATATCATAAACATTATATATTTTTCCTAAATAATCAATTTCTACTAAACCTTTACGAGAAAAGCCAATAATATAATTAGAATCTGCAAGTAATAAGTGTCCATTGTCTAATTCAGTTATGGCAAGGCTAAAGTTTTGGGTAAGACGCCATACTAATTCACCATTGGTGTTAAAACCAAACATACCGTTATCACTTGGTGTATTTACAACATAGATGTCACTTCCTAAATCCACCCCTTGACCAGTGGTAATATTTAAATTTAAATCATCTTCAATATCACTCATATCTAAGTCAATGGATTTGCTCTTACCATCACAGGTAATTTTAATTGTGTTGTTTTGACCCGCAATTAAACCATAAACTGGTATAGCATGATTCTTTGTACTTTCAAATTCATAACTTTTACCATTTACTTCTAAAGTTACGGAATTACTATCTTTAGTAGTAAAAACAACAATGGCTGTTAATGGTGAAATATAATAAGGATTTTCTAAGACAAATGGATTATCTAAAGTATAATTCTTATCTTTTAAAGCATCAGCAATCTTTTCATCTACTTCTTTTTGCTTGCTGTATATATCATCCTCCGGAGTTATAGCTTCATTTTTAAAAATATCTGCTAGTTCTTCATTAGTTTTTTCAACTTTTTCTTTTTCATTATATTTACTAATGCCATAGATGGAAATACCAACTATAAGTCCAATTACAATAACCCCAAGAACTATTATTATTAGTCGTTTTTTATTCTTCATATTGTCCTCCTATAAAATTGTATATGGATTACTTCTAGTTCCATCGCCACCAGTAAAGACGATTCCAGATTTAAATACAATAACTGGTCTTACACCAGATGATGTATTAACTACGGCTTTGCTAACAGTAAAACGACCAGAACTATAAGTAATTGTGACATTTTGATAATAACCATAATCTGTGCTATTTGGACCATATGGAGTTATTAGCCAGAATGGAACACCACTTGCTCCAACATACATATCTGTATTAGAAGTAGTAGCACTATATTCATTGTAATCTAACAAGCCAACATAAGCTGAGGTTGTTCTGCTAGTGATGCTTCCCATTTCTCCTGTATACCAGGTTGCTCTTTTAATATAACTAGAATAACTTGTTAAATTATTTAAGAAAGTGTTATTTAAGTATGAGCTTAAAACGCCGTTAGGGTAATGAGAACCACTATATGTACAATGACCATTGTTACAACATCCACTTTGTAAGAAATAATTATTACTTAAATTGCTATAATAAATAGCTTTATATCCACTGCTATTACGATATACTACAAATAGATATCCAGCATAATTAATAAAATAACCATTATTACAGTAGCTGCTTGTACCACAGATTTGTTCATATGCATCATCAATTGTAACATTAGCTACAAAACTAGTTGTTCCTGATGAAGTTACTAAATTAGCATTATTATATGCATCTACTTTAACATAATATGTTTTGCCACTTGTTAGACGTCCTAAATTACAGCTGCCATTTTGAGCATTTACTGTTTGATTTAAGTTAGCAGAACTTGTGCCATAATGACATACATATTTATATATATCACTTTCCGAATCACTAGCACTTACATTAACATAACTAGATTTGCTACTATTATGAACTGCTTTGACATTAACTGGAGCAGTCGTATCAACAAGGAATGTATCATCACAATAGACTTCAGAGGTATTACCTACTGAATCAATACCAACAACACAAACTCTTTGAGCATCTTTGTTGGCAGGATAAGTTAATAAAGCATCTGTTTCTTGTCCTTGAACTATAGTTGCATCAGTATCTGGTGTACAAGTATTTCCTGATGTATAGCAATACTTAACATATGCCATTATACTTTCTTCGTCTCTAAATTTTATTTTTCTGGTTAATTCACTATAATATGTGTTTCCAAAGGTTGAAGAATATGTTTCAAAATAAGAACCATTACTTCCTTTGATTGCTACTGGAGGATTGGTATCTATCTTATCAATTGTAAATTCTTCAGCAGAACTAATATTGCCTGCATAATCTTTGACACAAGCATAATATGTTCCCTCTTCTAAAGCAAATTTATTTTCACTGCTAAATTCTTCATTTGCACAATTCTCGTTATTACCTACATAGTAGCTATATAGACCACTTCCCGCACCATCTGTTGCACTAATGCTTACGTTTTTAGCCATATTAGACCAGTTATCATCTTTGATAATATCCAATATAGTTGGTGCTTGATTATCTATATTAATATTTAAACTATCACTTACACTTGAACCATCTTCATACGTTAAACTTAAACTATAAGTGGTAGATTTAACACTGTCAGTTTGAACAATTACATAGTTATCAGTACTAGAATCACCAGTTAAACTACTCCAACGATAAGAAATTATATTTTTACCATCAACTTCCACTGGAGTAAGTTTAATAGAACCACTATACCACTTTCCATCGGTTAGTTCATATGTCTTTTGACAACTTGCTATTTCATCAGCATTACCACTTTCTGAATAACATTCAGGTTTTATTAAATTGGCAACCTTTACATCATAAGTGCTACATGTTCCATCTTCAAGCAAATTACCATTATCAGTTAATGTTGCAATATACTCACCATCAACAATATTTATTTCAACAACATTACAATTAAGACTGCTATTATCGGTTGGATTATAAATATCGGTTTGATCATCTGCTTCCAAATAACCTTCAGCTATCAATTTACCTACTGATACAGTTAATATTTGCGTATCTTGAGCATAAAGTTCTGCTTTGTTCTCAATTCGCATTTTAACATTTTCATATTGACTTTTTAGGATATTCTTTCTAATTGTTATAAACGTTGGAATACCTATGGCAGCAATAATGCCAATAACTAATATAACCACCAAAACCTCAACCAGACTAAAACCATTTTTCTTTTTCATGATTGACCTTACTTTCTTACCTTAATTTTATCTAAATTATTACTATTAGTCAAGATAGATTTATCATCTTCTATATATTTTAAATTCAATTGCTCTTATTGCTAATTTCTTTTGTTTAATTTTTCTTTTAATATGGAGTTTTTCCTTTTCTACTTCATTTAAATTTACTTCATCATTTACTAATACATCAATTGTTAATCTTTTGTAATTATCGATCTTGGTTACATAACAATTAGAATAAGTAAAAATTTCACTATCATTAACTATTTTTGTGATGATTCTGATTATATTTTTAGGTTTTATAGTTACTCCATTAAGGGATATTAAATTAGCAAAGAAAATATTTAATCCTTTTCTTAATATAAGTATTCCTCCAAAGATTGAACCAACTAAATCAAATTTAGCATAATTAGCACTAATTATAATAAATACTATAAGTATGATATTTAATATTGCATCATTATAATCATCTATGCTTGATTCAATTAAAACTTCACTTTGCATCTCTTTTCCAGTTTTATATTTAAAGTTTGACTCTATTACTTTAAATACGATTACAAATAAAACTACTAAAAGAATTTGTAATTGGGTTTGCGTATATTCTAAAAAGAATGATTTAACTATAATAAAAATTGCTACAATACTAATAAACATACCAAAAAACATTTCAGAATAACAAGAGAATTTACCAAAACCAAATGGTTCGGTTTTACTTGCTCTTCTTCCCCTTGCCACACTACCCATGAATGCTAAGAATAAAATGGACATATCAATTAATGTATAGTAGCCACTAACCATGAAAGTATAGGAAGAAAAAACTTCTCCTGCATAGATTTTAATTAAAACAATAAAAGCACTTGCTAGTAAACCAAAGACTATTAAACCTCTTTCTTTTTTCATCAAATCACAACCTAATCATAAATAATATAGTTTTCTTTACGAGGTGCTGCTGGTGGAAGATTACCACTGCGGTATCCTAAAACGACATTTCCTATGCCTTCATAATCATCATTTAAACCCCACTTTTTCATTAACTCTTTACCAAAGTCAGTAGAAAAAGTTTCTCGAGCACGATATATCCAACAACTATCAACACCAAGACTATAAGCAGCATTCATCATATTCATAATAACTGCTGCTCCATCATCACGATAAGTGGCAATATTTTTATTAGCAAAAACAATTACTAAGACGGGGGCTTGATAAAATGGATCTAATCCTGCCTTATTGATAAAGCTGCCATTTACTTGAGATATTTTTGCAATTAAGGTTTTGTCTTTTACTACAACAATTGTAGCACTTTGCATATTTTTCCCACTTGGAGCATACGTACCACACTCCAATATTTCATTTAATACATCTTCAGGAATATCTTTATCTAAGAAACTCCTGATGCAACGTCTTTCTTTTAAAACTTTTGTAACTTCATTCATACTTTCTTCACCATTATAATAATAACACACTTTTTCATTTTAGGGTATTGCTTTTTTATATTTTTTTTGCTATCCTATATGCATACGGCGGAATTGGTGAAGTGGTTAACACGCCGGATTGTGGCTCCGGTATGCATGAGT
>CAZGKC010000038.1:0-5789 GCA_964526205.1 uncultured Muribaculaceae bacterium | reverse complement strand
CAAACTTTAGGTTTATCTAATGTTGGAGTTATTGAAATGCCTGAAGAAGCTCAAAAATATATTGATAAATTCATGGTAATTAATAGCACGGACTCGCTAGAATTAGTAGTTGTTTCTTATCTTAATACTATATCACTATCTTTTTCCTCTCATTTTATTAATAATGAACTTGAAAAGAATTTCTTTAATATCTTAAAAGAATATGGTTTAAATTTAGAAATATATAGTAATGAAACGAAAGGTGGTTTTGATGAATAAATGTCCTAAATGTAATGTAATATTACATATAAACGAAGATACTTGTCCCCTTTGCCATAATCCTATTGAATTAAAAGAATCTAATAGTATTTATCCTAAAATTAAATCTAAATATTATTCCCCTAAATTATTTATTAAAATAATGATATTATTAAGTACTTTAGGTATAATATTCTCTTGTTCAATTAATTATCTTGTAAATCAAAAGCTTTCTTGGTCAATATTTGTTATTTTAGGTATAATAAGTTTTTGGTTAACTTTCATAATTAATACTAAATATACTAAAAGTTTTATTAAAAAATTATTCATAGAAATATTATTTATTATTATTTTATCTATTATATGGGATAAATCAACTGGTTTTCATAAATGGTCTATTACTTATGTTCTTCCCTTTTTATGTTCTAGTTATACTATAACTTTTTTAATAATTAGAATATTTACAAGTAAAGCAACTAAAGAATATGTTTTATATACTTATCTTAATTCTTTAATTGGTTTTATTCCTCTATATTTTATAATTCATAAATCTATTAACCCTTTATGGCCCAGTTATTTATCAATAATTACAAGTATATTTGCAATTTGTTTCTTGTTTTTATTTAATCGAAAAACTTTAGAATCGGAAATAGAAAGAAGATTACATATTTAAAAGGACAGCGACGCTGTCCTTTAATTATTTCCAAGAAGGTCCAACAACGTCAGACTCTACTCCACTCCAAGAGACAAAATATTCTCCCGCGTTACCACTAGTATTACCTTCTTTTCTATACCCATTATAACTTTGAATTTTACTAGTTTCATTTACCGTACCATATTTCCCTTCTGATTCTAATAAATCAGTTATAAAGGAACTATAACAAGCACCATCAACATAACCATTTAAATCATAACAACTTAAGGTTAAATTAGAGTAACCACCTTTAGATTCATGTTCTTTGTTATATTTAACTATTTCACTAGCGGCACTAGGGGAAATTGTTACACTAAGGATTGGTGAAGTATTATATATTTCTTCTCCTTGAGTCTCTATTTCCTGAATAGTCGCCGATGCCTTAGAAGCAAGCCCATTTGATGCCGAAACATCCCAATTGCGGGACGATGTACCATTAGGGAAAAGTTGAGCAAGTTTTATTTGACGTTCATAAAACGCTGAGCCTTCCCCTTCATCATAAATACATCCCGTTCCAATACATAAGAATTTACACGTATCTCCCTTACATACACTACAACCTTGACCAGTACATGTATATTTACAATTAGGCCCTGAACAAGCATCATATTTACAAGCAATAGTCCCGACATTATCCACTGTTCCCATATTAACTAAATAAGAACAATCATAAGTTAAAATATTATCAGAAATATTTAAAGCTTGTTTAAACGTTGATAAATTCCCAACTGGATTATGACCACCTACTAATCTACCACTTTCTTGTGTATCATAATATTCTCCTAAATTAGTAATTTTAATTCCATAATAATATATATCTCGAGATACATTTTGACTAATTGCTAAACTATTATTCATAGCTTGTGTATCACTATCTTTTGTTGTTACAACACCACTACCATCTAATTTATAATAGAATAGTGTTGCTGGCCGAGCATAATCTGTTACAGTAGATGTTTTCTTAACATAAGAATAATTATAAACTTTAGAACTACTAGAAGTATCTTCCTTACAACCAACAGTACCAGTAGTTGAACATATAATAAATCCTGCATTATCTTTTTTAGATGTAATATTATAATCTTTAAAACTTGAAGGAGAGACAGAACATGCTGTATATTGACCATTTGTTAAATCTTCCTCACAAGCCCAAACTGTTGCATTTCCATTATCTGTTTTACTAATCGCTCTATCCATTGTTCCACTTTGATTAATTAAATAGAAAAGTTCATCTCCATAAGTATAACTTATTGATGGATTATTTTCATCATAATTATATATATTATCCCACTCAAAACAACTATTATACTTTGATATATAATCATAATAATCGTTAATTTTATCAGTTAACGTTTGTGCCGCTTTAGTTGCTCTGTTTTTTAGAACAAGGATATATCCATTTTCGTCTGGATCTGTTACTGTATACCGATTATAGCTATAGCCACCGCATGTTACCATACAAGCCGCTCCAGCTTCCGGCCCACCCATTCCATTCAACACATTTTTGGCAACACAATCAGCATCACTTCCGCTTTCTCTTGGTATCTTCTCGGTATCATAATAAATTATAGATTGATATGTTGTCTTTTCATTAGCATCATCGGTAACAGGCATCTTGCCCGTATTAATACTAATGGTACCAGTAGAATAGTCGGGTGTATAGAATACCCAATTCGAAACCGTCGCCGATGCAGCCCAGTATAGATAATACGTTGAACTGTCACAGCCATTTATACATGTTAAGACATCAACTGCGGTATAGTCAAGATAATCCCAACAAGAATCAGTTGAAGAAATAAAAGAATTTGTATATCTCGAATCAGGCACGCGCGTAGCATCATCACTTGTTGCTAAAGCCGTCCATTTTTGCCAGTCATTATAAGCATCAATAACCGCTTCTTGAGCTTCAATTATATCTTTATTAAATTGTTCATTATTAATTTTATTAGTATAACATGTTTTAGTTCCCTTTATTGTCATATCAAATGTAAAATATCTTATACTATTTGCAAGTCTACTAGTTGGCATATAGAAAGTATAATCTTCTTTGCATGAAACAGTACAATATTCATTTGACATATATACATAACTATTTCCGACATCATCTACGGGAGTAGGATTATTATCATTTGCAAAGCATGCTGTAACATTAGTTGGCCCCGTAATACTGATTTCTTTATTATTTCCTTCAATTAAGACTTTCCCATAAGCATCACAACACTCAAAATTAGCACTAACACTAGTATTACATTTAACATCACAATTATCTTCATAATACTCGCAAGCTTCATTGCTTTCCGAAGTAGACACATAATCACTATAAGAATTACATACTTCTTCTTCTAAATTACATACTTCATCCTTACATTGCAACTTATAGTTATTACAAGCATCAGTATTAACTGTTTTTTCACTTTCAATACTTGTTAAACACTCATCTAATAAAACATCACAAACACATTCTAAGAACTTCATTTCTCCTGATGATGTTCCTTCTAGTCCTTCCAAGTCTTCATCAGAACCAATATCGGCAATTGGTTCTATAGATATATATCTTTGAAATATTGCATTAGAAGAAACTTTCATTGTATGCCAAATAACTCCAATATAATTAAGATATTTATTAGAACCACTTAATTTACTATCATTATAATTATAAGTTAATGTATATTTAGGTTTATTAGTATCACAAGTAACTTGATTACCACTAGATACATTATATTTTGCTTCACTATAAACATAAACAGTTATTTTAATATTACTATAATCTGTTATATCTACACCATCTAAATCTAAAATATTCTTATTTAATATATCACTGCTTGCAGTTGAAGTTTCATATACAACAACATCATTAACTTCTATTTTCGAAATATATAAGTTTTGTGCTATATCTGTATATCCATCATCATAACTTAATTTTGTAATTGTAAAATTAGCTTCGTCATCATCTGTAAAATTAGTTAAAGTAAAAGTATGAGGTTGTTCATAAGCGATTAAATTAGCGTTTATTTCGGTTTTAGTTCCAG
This sequence comes from uncultured Muribaculaceae bacterium, assembly GCA_964526205.1. Taxonomy (GTDB): domain Bacteria; phylum Bacillota_I; class Bacilli_A; order RF39; family UBA660; genus Onthocola_B. Next base: position 1,829 of record CAZGKC010000038.1, on the reverse strand, counting down.
TTTCAACTTTAACTGTAACTGATGGTTCATCAGTACTATTAGTACTTTCTAAATAATCAGCAACATCCTCTAGAGCAGTAACAAATAACTTTCTAGCTTGCTCAACATAATCATTAGACCCACTCGCTTTAGTTAAAATATAATCATTATATCCATAAGTAGTTGAACCAACAGTTATTGAACCACTTTCAAGTTCACTTAAAGTTTTAATACGATTATCATAATTATATATTGTTTGATAAGAAGAATAAGCATAGTTTTTTATCCAATCATGCGCTAGTTTAAAATATGAAACATAAAGTTGATAAGAACCATCTTCCCCAAAATATTGATAATTCTGAGATAAATTATCATTAAATAAGGCTACTACTGCTCTAATTGCAATACTATTAGCCGTAATACTTTTACTGGCATTATAAGATTCATCATTCGTTAAAATTGATAATAACGCTGTTTCATAAGCTTTTTCATGAATTGACTTACTATCATCTCTTAATAAGAAACTAGTCGCTTGAAGTAACCTTACTCCAGAACTAGAGTTATCCGCTGAAAGAGCATTAGCATCTATACAATAAAGAATAAGCCAGTCATTTCTCTCAGCTCGATACAAATCTTGATAAACATAATAGTATAATTCACTTGCCGGTGTTGCAACTCCTCCACTAATATAATTTATTTGTAAATTTGTAATATCATCATCACCCATTGAATGTTCAGTACTAATTGAAGTAGTAGTTTCTCCTAGTGTTATTGTTCCATATTTTCCTTTAACCGAAGTATCAGCCGCTAAACTAACATTAATAAAACTAAACATTACCATAAACGCTAATATAATTATTTTAAAATTCTTCATTTTCATGTTTCTTTTTCCCCCGTTTTTTAATAACTAGAATTGTTCCAATACCAACAATAACTACCCCTCCAACAATAATTACTATTTTATATTTATCCCAAAAACTAGTTTTAACAACTGATACTTGTTTTTCTACCTCTTCTCCATTAGTATCAATTAAACCTTCTAAATAATCATTAACACTTTTTTTAAAAGTAGTATAATCTATAAAATCAATGGTAAGATATTCTTGACACAAATAAAAATCTTTAGCATCATTACATACACTATCATAATAATAATAATTATATCTTGGAGTAGTTAAATCTGTAATATAAAGTTGTGTATCAGGGCAATTAGTATTACTAGAACTATAAACAGTTATAGTATATTTAACTAATTGTAAAATATCATTATTATCAAAACTAATCGTACCATTATCACTATCTTGATAAGTATAAGTATCTGTTTTATCTGTATAATTATTATAAACAGTTATATATAAATTTTCTGTTAAGTTATTAATATATATTTTATAATATTCCTCTGTTATTCCTAAATCAGTATCATCATTAGTTCCATCGATATGATATTCACTAGAATCCATAATTCTTGTTGTTTTTTCATAACTTACCTTTACTTGTACTGCTTCACTTCTTATTTTACTCATATCATCAGTACTACATTCAGCATAGACATTAGTTAGACCTAAAATAAACATAAATAATAATAAAGCTGGTATATTTATTCTTTTCATAACTTATATCCTTCCTAATACTAAATAAAGTATAACATAGAAACGGCTTAACATCAATTAAAAAAACCAAAATTATAAAGCTAATTTTGATTTTTAATATTATTTAAACTTAAATTAGAATAATAAGTATACCTTGCTTTAGCGTTTTCAATTTGTTCATCTAATAAAACTTTCGCTAAATCTTTATCTTTAATTTTTAAAGCATTATATCTAACTTCATTATCTAAGAATTTATCATAA
>CAZGKC010000037.1:0-5852 GCA_964526205.1 uncultured Muribaculaceae bacterium | reverse complement strand
TTAGGTAGAGTTTTCTTGTTTGTTGTGATATATTATTGATGGAGTTGATAAAATGAAGATTGATGTTTTAGTGGTTGGAGAATTAGAAGAAAATTGTTATATAGTAACAATGAATGGTAAAAGTCTAATTATTGATCCTGGAGATGATGCCAAGAGAATAATTGCTGCTTGTAAAGATAAAGAGGTGGTAGAAATACTTGTTACTCATTATCATTTTGACCATATTGGAGCATTAGAGGAAGTTAAGAAAGAGTTTGGTTTAGAAGAAAATACAAGGAGTGGGTATTTTGAGTATGATAGCATTGCTACTCCAGGGCATAAAGCGGACGCTAAATGTTATTACTTCAAAAAAGATAGAGTAATGTTTTGTGGTGATTTTATTTTTAAAGGGTCTATTGGAAGATGTGATTTGGAGGGAGGAAGTGTTGAGGATATGATTAAGAGTTTGGAGCTTATATCTCATTATCCGGATGATATTATTTTATATCCAGGTCATGGTGAAGTTACTACTTTGGGAGAAGAAAAGAAATATTTTAAGTATTATTTTTAAAAAAGACTAAGTCCATTTAATATCTGTTAAAAATTTTGAAAAAAATTAACATAATTGTAAAATATGTTAAAAAAAGCAAAAAAATTTAACATATTTATTGTATATGTTAAAAAATAGATAAAGAAAGTATTTATAAGAATACTAGATTAATAGATTTGTTAAGTAAATTTTGAATTTTCTAAATTGTTGTTAGGGAAGAAAAGAATATTAGACAGGTTGATTCTGTCTAATATGTTTTTTCAGAAAAACTATGAGAATATATTATGGGTTCCATGAATTCAACATAGTTTAAGTAAATTATTCTTATTAAGTACCATACATCATTGATATTATCTCTAATTATTAGATGGTCTTTGCCTGCTTCTTCGATTATTCCCTCATATACTTTGTTTTGCCATGCACTAGAATCTGGATATGATACATAGGCTTTTACTTTTCTACCTTTGTTAAGTCTTAATATGTTTTCAATATAACTTTGCTCTAATGGTATATTGTTACTATTATCACTTATGTTAATGTTTCCTGGTGGAGTAGAAAAATTACTTTGGGGAAATGTTGGGTTTTGATAATAATTTCCGTTCATGTTATCACCTCGTTTAAGTATATGTTTTAGCTTTTTTAGAATTGCTAAAAAATTATTTTTGTTTTATAATTATCCTAGGTGAATTGGATGGACAATTTAAATTGGAAGCAAATTATTGTTGATGGTGTTTCATTTGTATTTGGAGTATTCTTGTGTGCTCTTTGTTTTAACTTGTTTTTATCACCAAATAATTTGGTGGTATCTGGCTTTAGTGGAGTTGCCATTGTATTTCAAAAATGGTTTGGTTGGAATCCTTCAACATTTATTTATATAGTTAATATTGTTTTGCTTATTATTGGTGCTATCTTTTTAGATTGGGAAGTTACTAAGAAAAATATTATTGGGTCTTTGTTATATCCTTTGATGATTACTATATCAACACCAGTTGCTACTTTTTTAAGTAATTATGTAGCTACTGATGATTTGTTTGTAACAATATTGTTTACAATTATTTTGTATGGGGTTAGTAGTGGTCTTGTTTATCGTAGTGGTTTTTCAACTGGTGGCTCAGATATCATTATGCAAATTATTAATAAGTATTGTCATGTTGTAGAATCAAAAGCCAATGTTTTTGCTAATAGTTTGGTTATTGTAATTGGAATGATGGTATTTGGGTTAGAAAAGGGAGTTTATTCTTTTATTATTCTAGCTTGTTCTACTTATTTTATTGATAAAATAATGTTTGGAGTTTCTGATAGTAAAATGTTATATATTTATACAAAGAAGACGAGAAAAATAAAGAATTTAATATTAAATGATTTTAAAACGGGAATTACGATGATACCAAGTAGAGGGGGATATTCTAAGAAAGTTGGAATGATGATTATGTGTGTTGTTAGTAATAATGATTATTATTTAGTAAAGAAAAGTATTTTGGATATAGACCCAAATGCCTTTATTATTACTCATAAATGTTATGAAGTTAATGGAGGAGTTAAAAGAAATAGAGTATCTTTTTTGTAGAACTATAAGGAAATTTGTGGTAGACTAGTTATTGGTGATATATATGAAAAAGATTGTTATATTTGGGGGAGGCAGTGGTCTTTCCCAATTATTAAAAGGTATAAAGTTATTTCCACTTGATATTACTGCTGTAGTATCAGTGTCCGATAATGGAGGAAGTACTGGTCTTTTACGAAAAGAATTAAATATACCTGCAGTGGGAGATATTACAAAAGTTATGTTGTCCATGGCTGATACAAATAAAGATATTATTGATTTGATGAATTATCGATTTACAAAATCTAAATCTTTGGGTATTCATTCAGTTAAGAATTTACTTTTAATTGCCTTAATGGATTTAAAAGGAGATTTTGCTAGTGCTTTACCTGTTATGGAGAAGTTGTTGGATGTAAAGGGGAATATTTTACCTCTTTGTGAAGATAATGTTAATTTAGTGGGTATTACTAAAGATGGTAAGAAAGTGCGTGGAGAAGAACAACTGACAAAGTGTGCTAGTAAGATTGTTGAAGTAAAGTATGATAAGGATATAACTGTTAATCCGAAGGTGATTGATGCTGTTAGAGAAGCTGACCTTATTATATTCTCCTCCGGTAGTTTACTTACAAGTATTGTACCACATTTAATTGATAAAGGGTTTGTTGATGTAATAAATAAAGCTAAAGCAGAGAAGATGTATGTTTGTAATTTATTTACCCAACCTGGAGAAACTGATGGGTTTACTGTTAAAGATCATATAGAGTTTTTGGAAAAATACTTGGGTAAAGGTGGTATTGATGTTGTTATTGCTAATAATGAAATTATGAGTAGTAGTTTAGTGAGAAAATATATTGATGAAGAACAGAAAGATCCAGTTGTTTTAGATATTGATGAACTTGATAAAAAAGGAATTTATGTTATTAGTGATAAATTATTTACTATAGAAGATGGATATTATCGTCATGATTCTTTGAAAACTGGATATTTGATATTTTCTTATTTAATGGATGGAAGAAAATGACTTTTACGACGATGCTTAAAGAAGAAATATCTAAACTGGATGGTAATGATATTGAAGCAAGAAATGAATTATTAGGTTTTTTAAATTCAGTTGCTAAGTTTAGTAATGATGATATTCAAATAGCAATGGAAAATGCTAGTGTTGCTAGAAGAATATATAAAGAAATGAAACAAATATATGGGGTTAATCCTAGTATAATTGTTAGAATGCAAAAAAGATTTAAAGTTAAACAAATATATATACTTAAGATTAGTGAGAAAATAAGTTTTATAAAAAATAGTATTGTTTTGGGTAATAAAATAGAGTTGGAAACACTTGTTACGGATGAAGAAAAGGTGGCTTTTTTAAAAGGGTGTTTCCTGGCGGTTGGTAATGTGTCAAATCCTAGTACAAGTGGTTATCATTTGGAGTTTATCTTTACAAAAGAAAGACTGGCAAAGCAAGTATTGAAATTATTAAATGATTTTAATTTGAAAGCTAAGATGATTAAAAGAGGTTATAAGAGTGTTGTTTATATTAAAGCAAGTGAATGTATTAGTGATTTAATTAAAGGATTTAAAGCAATTAATTCATTGTTTTATTTTGAAGATATTAGGATATATAGAGATCATAAGAATATGGTTAATAGACTTAATAATTGTGAGATTGCTAATCAAGAAAAGACTTTTAAGACTGGGCAAGCTCAACTTAAGAATATTAATTATTTAAAAGATTGTGATTTAATGGGATTACTTGATGAGAAAACTCAAATTGTGGCTCGATATAGAGAGTTGTATCCGGAGGTTAGTATGCAGGAATTAGCAGATATTATAACAGAAGAGGAAGGTTATAAGATTGGTAAATCAGGGGTTAATCATCATTTTATTAAGATAAATGAATTAGTTAAAAGACATAAGGAAAGAGGTATGAATAAATGAATGTTAGATTAGCAGCTCCACTTCAAAGTGATAGTATATTGGATGGAACAGGAATTAGAACGGTGGTTTGGTTTCAGGGTTGTTTGCATGATTGTAAGGGATGCCATAATCCAGAGACTCATGATTTAAATGGGGGGAAGGAATATAATTTAGAAGAAATAAAGAAAGAAATTAGAGAACTTAAATATCAAAATGGTATTACTTTATCTGGAGGAGATCCTTTCTTTCAACCTAAACAAGCTTTAGAAATGGCTAAAACTGCTCATGAAGTTGGACTTAATGTTTGGGCTTATACTGGGTTCTTGTATGAGGCTTTAATTAATAGCAATGATGATAAAAAGAAGTTGTTAGAAGAAGTTGATGTTTTGGTTGATGGAAGGTTTGAATTAGATAAGAAGAGTTTAGCATGTAAATTTAGAGGTTCTACTAATCAAAGAATTATTGATGTTAAGAAGAGTTTGAAGGAAGGTAATGTAATATTATATGAAAATTGATAGTAGTAAAAATTATTGTATTCTTTCTAATAATATTACTGATTCTTTGGTTAATAAGATTGAAGGAATTAATGTAATTGGTGATTTAAGTTTTGATGAATTATGGGAAAAGTTAGAGTTTTTTCCTAGTAAGCAAGTTATATTTAAAGAAACTTGGTATAATTTAAGAGAAATAGAAATTAAGAAGATAATAGAGTTATTGGATAAACAAAATATTAAATATATTAATGTTACTAGTAATGTGGAAGAAGCAATATATGCCGATTATATTATGGTTTATGATAATAATTTGTTAGTGCTTGAAGGTACTAAAGATGCAGTGCTAAGAGAAGAAAAGACATTAAAAAGATTAGGGTTTGGGTTACCCTTTGTGGTTGATTTGTCTATTCAACTTAATTATTATGATATATTTGATAAAGTTTATTATGATATGGATGCTATGGTGAGTGATATATGGAATTAAGTAGTTTAAAAGGAAATATTGTAGGTGTTATTGGTGATGTTGTTAGTGATGAACCCAAAGGGTTAATAAAGAATATCGTTACTAAAAAGACTCATGATGCTTTGAAGATGGTAGGGCTTGATGATAGTATCTTGGATAAAGATTATAATGGTCTTTCTAGTAGAGAAAAAGCAAAAGTTAAAGTTGCTAGTAAGCTACAAGATAAAGAAATAGTACTTTGTAATATAAGTAAAGGGTTAACTAAAAAAGATATGGATTTTTTTAAGAGTTTGTTTAAAAAGATTATTAATTATAATAGAAGAATATTTTTAGTTGATAAGAACTCTTATTTGTTTTTAGAGTGTTGTCAAAATATTTGTGTTATTAGTGATGGTGATGTTATATTTACAACTGATGATATTTATGATAAAAGATTAGAAAGATTTATTGATGTACCTAAGATAGTGGAGTTTGTTAATAAATCAGAAAAGATGGGAATAAAGATTAATCATTATTTAGATATTGATGAATTGTTAAAAGCCATATATAGGATTAAATCATGAGATATTTAATTACTTTTAGTTATGATGGTACTAAGTTTCATGGGTTTCAAAGACAGAATAATGCTTTTAATGTTCAAGGATTTTTGGAACATACTTTATCTAATTACTTTGATACTAATATATTAATTAAAGGTAGTGGAAGAACTGATGCAGGAGTACATGCTAATGGTCAATGTGCTCATTTTGATGTTGATAAAAAGATAACTAATAATGATATTAAGAAGATAAATAAGTTGTTACAAAATAAAATTATAATTAAGAAAATTAGAATGGTTGGAGATAACTTTCATGCAAGACGGGATGTTAAAATGAAACATTATTCTTATAAGATAAATAATGGAGT
>CAZGKC010000036.1:0-6227 GCA_964526205.1 uncultured Muribaculaceae bacterium | reverse complement strand
TCATCAAACACCACCATACCTTGGCTATCTGTTATTCCTTCTTTAATTAAAATTTTATTTTCATCATATAACCCAAATGTTACATCACTCAAATATCCATCTTCTCCAGTTTTTTCTACCATAATTACTCCTTTATTTGGTACAACCTTAAGGTTATAAATTTGCCTTACCTCTACATCTTCAGAACCAGTTATAAACTTTTGACTATCAGGTGAATAATATAACTTTAAAGTATTATTAAACTTTTTCCTTCTTAATTCAAAACTAATATCATTACCTTCTCTGGCATCAATAACAATATTATTACCATCTATTTTAACAAAATCACCAACTACTTCAAAATTACTTAAAACTCCATTTAAATCTGGAAAAGTATATACTTCATCATTAAGCTCTGGTATATCAAATTGTGGTGTAAGATAATGATTATTAATAAGAGTTTCTAATTCTCTAATTTCATTTATAAATAAACTACTATTAACATTTCCATGATAAGATTCCGTAAACTCAAAAACACCTTTGCTATAAGCAATACGCCATATCAAAACTTGGGTAATATAATACCATTTATCAGCAGTATGATCTATATTACCATCTTTATAACCATACCCATAATAACTAAGTAAATTTATTCTATCCCAATCATCATCACTTAACGAAAAATAACTTTTATAATCATCTCTAATTACATCATACTCTTCACCATTAACAATTAAAGTAAAAGGCTCTAAACAATAAATAAATTCATTAGTTTCCACAATTCTTAAAAATCTCCCCCTTTTATATTGAATAGATCTATTCTCATCCATTCTTCTCAAATAAACCCCATCAATCAAATTATCCCCCATAATACTTCCATTAAATGTCTCTGCCTTACAGCAAAAACTCCAACTAAATAACAAAACAATTAAAAATATAAACTTCTTCATAAACCCTCCTTATAATAGTTTAATTATTCCTTCAACCAGTATCATCACCTCTTCCCATGATTCATCATGATTTTTCTTCCAAATATCTTGTAACTTTAAATCACCTTTAATCTCATCCATTTTATTCCTTAATTCATCATTAGACAAATTTAATTTAAAAGCTAAATCTATTTTCTTTAAACTTTGTTTTAATTCCATTTCATTTATTATAATCTTCTTATATATCATACTTATTTTATCTAAATCTTTAATATTATTAAAAAATATAAATTTAATAAAACAACTACTAATTAAATCTTCAATACAATAAGTCCTAATTAAAAAATTATCATAATAAATTCCTTTAAATCTAGTAATGATTGTCTTGGGAAAATCCTTAACTCTTTCCATAATAATAACACTAATAACTTGCTCCCAATCTTTCTCATAACATAACAAATCTACTTTATATTTTCGAGTATGAGCATCACTAATTAATTTTATATCATCAACCTTCCATTTTAAATCAAAAAGAATATCTTTAAATAATCTACTAATATTAAATTTATTCAAAGCAACATTTTCCAAATATATTTCTAATGTATCACTATATTCTCCACCATAAATCATTTGATCAATTAAAGGACCACCAAAAAAGATATTACCACTAAATCTACTTTTAGTAATTTTCTTAATCAAAGTTTCCAAAAAATACAATCTCCAAGCTAAAGTCAAAGATATTTCATACGTCTTCTTCTTTTCTAATACAATGTTTTTAACTAAACGAGTACGCATTATATCACCTCCATTCCCTCGTACAAGTTTGCTATTATAACATAGGAAAAGTGCAAAATTTGTCGAACGAAGGAAAGAATAGCAAAAAAAAACTAAAATTTTTCAATTTTAGTCTTTTATTACCCTAATTATTTTTTTCTTTGATTGCAGCTTGAGCAGCAGCAAGTCTAGCAATAGGTACTCTAAATGGTGAGCAAGAAACATAAGTTAATCCAATATTATGGCAGAATTCTACACTCGCTGGATCCCCACCATGTTCACCACAAATACCAAGTTTTATATTTGGTCTAGTAGCCTTTCCTGCTTGAACAGCCATCTTAACTAGCTTTCCAACACCTTTTTGATCAAGTTTAGCAAATGGATCTTGTTCATAAATCTTAGTCTCATAATATGAATTCAAGAACTTACCAGCATCATCTCTTGAAAAGCCAAAAGTCATTTGAGTTAAATCATTTGTCCCAAATGAGAAGAATTCAGCTTCCTCGGCAATTTCATCTGCTAGCAAAGCAGCTCTTGGAATTTCAATCATTGTTCCAATATGATATTCCATCTTTGAATTTTTTTCTTTCTTAACTTGTTCAGCCGTTTCTACAATAATATCTTTAACAAATTTTAATTCTTTTACATCACCTACAAGTGGAACCATAATTTCTGGAACAATATTATAACCATCTTCTTCACTAACTTCAATAGCAGCTTCCATTAAAGCTCTTGTTTGCATTCTAGCAATCTCTGGATAAGTAACCGCCAATCGGCATCCTCTATGTCCCATCATTGGATTAAACTCATGTAATTCATCACATTTTGCTTTAACATGTTCAACAGTAACTCCCATTGCTTTAGCTAAATCTTTCATTTCAGCTTCCGTTTTTGGAATAAATTCATGTAAAGGTGGATCAAGATAACGAACAGTCATTGGTAATTCCTTTAATTCTTTATACATAGCTTTAAAATCACCTTTTTGATAAGGAATCAAATTATTTAAATACTTTTCTCTATCTTCAACAGTTTCTGATAAAATCATTTTTCTTAAATTAAATATTCTTTCATCATCGAAGAACATGTGTTCAGTCCGACATAAACCAATACCTTCTGCTCCTAATTCAATTGCTTTCTTCGTATCTTTAGGTGTATCTGCATTTGTTCTTACTCCTAACTTTCTATATTTATCAGCCCACTTCATAACACGGTCAAATTCCCCAGCAATTGTAGCATCAACACATTTTATCTCGCCATCATATATATTACCTGTTGTACCATCGATTGATATAATATCACCTTCATGATAAGTTTTACCCGCTAAAGTGAATTCTTTATTATCTTCATCCATAACGATTTCCCCACAACCAGAAACACAACACTCACCCATACCACGAGCAACTACTGCGGCATGACTAGTCATTCCACCACGAACAGTCAAAATACCTTGAGCAGCTTTCATTCCTGTAATATCTTCTGGAGAAGTTTCTAATCTTACTAAAATAACTTTTTCCCCATTTTGAGCCCAATTAACAGCATCTTCCGCAGTAAATACTACTTTCCCACAAGCAGCTCCTGGAGAAGCACCTAAACCTTTACCAATTGGCTTGGCAGCCTTTAATGCTTTTGCATCAAATTGTGGATGCAATAAAGTATCTAAATTTCTTGGTTCAATCATTAATATAGCTTCTTCTTCACTTCTCATACCTTCATCAACTAAATCACAAGCAATCTTCAAAGCTGCTTGAGCAGTACGCTTGCCGTTTCTAGTTTGCAGCATATATAACTTACCATGTTCCACAGTAAATTCCATATCTTGCATATCTTTATAATGTTCTTCTAATATCTTACAAACATTTTTAAACTCTTTAAAAGCTTCTGGAAATTTATTTTCCATCTCCGCAATCTTCATTGGTGTACGTACACCAGCAACAACATCTTCACCTTGAGCATTAGTCAAGAATTCGCCAAATAAACCTTTTTCACCAGTTGCTGGATCTCTTGTAAAGGCAACACCTGTACCACAATCATCACCCATATTACCAAAAGCCATAGATTGAACATTTACAGCTGTTCCCCAAGAATAAGGAATATCATTATCTCTTCGATAAACATTAGCACGTGGATTATCCCAAGAACGGAATACTGCCTTAATAGCACCCATTAATTGTTCTTTAGGATCACTTGGAAATTCACTTCCAATCTTTGCTTTATATTCTTCTTTAAATTCTTTAGCTAATTCCTTTAAATCATCAGCAGTTAATTCTACATCCAATTTAACTCCTTTTTTAGCCTTCATTTCATCAATAAGTTCTTCAAAATATTTCTTACCAACTTCCATTACCACATCAGAATACATTTGAATAAATCTCCGATAACAATCCCAAGCCCAACGTGGGTTATTAGATTTTTCTGCTAAAGTATTTACTACATCTTCATTTAAGCCAAGATTTAAAATAGTATCCATCATCCCTGGCATAGAAGCTCTAGCACCTGAACGAACAGAAACCAAAAGGGGATTTTCTTTATCACCAAACTTCTTTCCTGTTAATTCTTCCAACTTAACTATATACTCATTAATTTGTTTCTTTATTTGATCATTTATCTCCATACCATCATCATAATACTTAGTACAAGCTTCAGTAGTAATAGTAAATCCTTGTGGTACTGGTAAACCAATATTAGTCATTTCTGCCAAATTAGCCCCCTTCCCACCAAGAAGGTTACGCATATCAGCATTTCCTTCACTAAATAAATACACATATTTTTCCATAATATCCTCCGTATTAATTTTAGCATACCCTATATCTTTAATCAAGAAAAAAGAAGCATTCTCGCTTCCTAAATACACAAAGTATTACCATCATAAAAGGCATAAACAACTTCATTTTCCAAATAAATATAAACACATGTATTATTTATATAATATTTATTATTATAATTTTCAATATCATTATCACTCTCAGAAATAGTTTTATTAATCAAAACTTTATTATTACTATTATCCACTTCTTTTGTCTTAATATAAGTCTTATTAATTAAATATTGCACCGAAAGATTCAAACAACTATATCTTGTAACCCCATCTACTACACATTCATTTTTCAGTCTATTCTTATTATCATCACCATATTTAGCAGCACTAGTTTCAATATATTCTACAGTTGAATTCCACATATTTTCATATATACTATTTTTTACTGCTACAATACCCGTTGCACCAATTAAAGAGATAATTGCCATTAAAGTAATAACTGCTAATAATTCCACCAATGTAAAACCCTTATTTTTCATAATAACCTACTTTAATAGCAACTTTAATGCTTCTTTTACTTGTTCTTCTAATGAATTACTTCTATCAACATTACCAATAACTTTCTTAATTTCACTAGTCTTATAACCAAGTGCAGCCAGAGTATCAATCAAATCTTCCGTATTATCATCTTCTATTTCTGAATCAACTTCTATATTGATTTTACCCTTCAAATCCAAAATAATCTGACGTGCCAATTTCTCACCAATCTTGGGAAACTTTGTTAAATACAAAATATTTTCTCTATCAATGGCATCAATAATACCTCCAATAGAGCCAGTAGCTAAAATGGGTAAAGCAAGTCTTGGACCTAACCCTTTAACACTAATTAGCTTCGTAAACAACTCATATTCTTGCATTTCTTTAAACCCATACAAAGAATACTCCTCTTCCCCTATTTTATTATAAACATAAACTTTATACTCTTTACCTATCTCATAACAAAAAGGATTAGCAACATATACTAAAAACCCCACTTTATTTACTTCAATCAAGATACTATTACTATTAATTCCTGAAATTGTTCCAATTAAATAACTAAACATATTACCACCTACGCTGCTTTAATAGCAACACCAGCACTAAACTCTTCTACTGCATCCACATTATCAGTAACATCACCATCAACATATAAATATAAATCATATTTCATGTTATCACTAATAGCACCAGTATATGCATATAATCGATATATTTTCTTAATATTACTTGTTTCTGTACTCATACCAGTAGCATATTCTTGTAACAAATAATCCGTAAACTCACTGGTAGTATCTTCTGCAGTATTAAGTAATCCTTCCGCCAAGACATTAGTAGTACCATTCTCCATCAAAATATATCTAATTTTCTCATCCGTCAAAGTATTTGTACTCAAGGTAGCAATATACAAATTAAAACCCGTAACATCTTCACAAGTAGAAGTAACTTGAAAAACATAAGGATCTTTATTTAAAGCTTGATTCCTACTCATTGGATAACTATTAGTTAAATTAATAGAACTTTCACTTGTTAACTTTATCTTTGCACAACTAGTAATACTAACACCAGTTACACCTTCACTAGCATCAACCTTTGGTTTCATAAAAGCAAAAGTAATACCAGCTACTAAGCCAATAACCACTGTAATAATCAAAATACTTAAAACAGTAAACCAAGTTATCTTATTCATCTTCATGTCAATCACCTTACTCTAAAATAATATCATTATTTTCACGATTTTACAATACTTTAGC
>CAZGKC010000035.1:0-6401 GCA_964526205.1 uncultured Muribaculaceae bacterium | reverse complement strand
AACAAAGAGTTGCTATTGCTAGAAGCTTGTCTTATAATCCTAAAATGATTTTAGCTGATGAACCAACAGGGAATTTAGATAAACAAACAGAAAAAGAAATATTAGATATATTTGATAATTTGGCACATAAAGAAAATAAATGCGTTATTATTGTAACTCATTCCCAAAATGTTTGTGATGCGGTAGATGAAGTTTTTGATTTGAAACCTGTTAAATAAGAGAATAATTCATAATATTTTGTTAATAATATAGTTGAAAGGATGAAATGTTATGAATAAAGAAGAAATAAATGTTTTAGATGAATTAAATAAAGGAGCAACCATGGGAATGGATGCTTTAGAGATGATTGTAGGTAAAGTAAATGATAATAGTTTAAAAGAAGAATTAAAGAAAGAATATAATGATTATAAGAAAATAGTAGAAGAAATTAGAAAAATATATCCAAATAAAAAGAAAGAGCCTCATCGTACTAATATATTTAATCAAAGTATGACATGGATGGGAATAGAGTGTAATACCTTGATGGATAGTAGTACTTCAAAGGTAGCAGAATTGTTAATTCAAGGGGTTAATATGGGTATTATTGAAGGAAGAAGACTTTTGAATCAAAAGATTGAAGTTAAAATGAAGATAAAAGAGTTAATTAGAGAATATGTTGATATGCAGGAAGAGGCATTGGATAATTTGAAAGAATATTTGTAATTGTTTAATCCATTAATACGTGCTATAATAAACCAATAAGGATGTTTATGAAGAAATATAGTATGTGTTTATGGATTTTTATTATTGGTAGTTTTTTGGGGTTTATTTGGGAAAATATTTGGACAGTATTAAAAAGGGGTTATTTTGCTTTGAGGCAAGGTTTAATCTATGAGCCACTTATTCCTATATATGGTGTTGGGGCTTTGGTGTTATATCTAGTTTATAAATGGTTAGATAAGAAAATAGATAATAAAGTAATTAAAGTATGTTTAGCATTTGGTATTGGTTTTTTACTCGGAGGATTAATTGAATATGTATTTTCTTATTTACAAGAGTTTTTATTGGGTACTATTTCTTGGACTTATCAAAGATTTAAATGGAATTTGAATGGTAGAACTAGTTTTATTCATGCTGCATTCTGGGGAGTTCTTGGTTCATTATTTTATTTATTGGTAATGCCTTTGTTTGATAAAATGATTAAATATTTTGATAATAAAAAGGTTAGGTTTTTAACTAGTGTTTTAAGTGTTATTCTATTATTAGATATTGGTATTTCTTTTGCGGCTTCAATACGTCAGAGGGAAAGAAGAGAGGGAATATTACCTAATAATGATATTCAAGAACTATTAGATAAATATTATGATGATGAAAGATTGGGCAAAGTGTTTACAAATGCAATGCCCGTAGAAAGGTGAATTATGGTTATTGGAATTGAAGGAAAACCAGGAGTTGGTAAAAGTAGTGTTGCTAAAATGCTAGTTGAAAGTTTAGATAATGCTATATATATAGAAGAATCTAGTGTATTTATGATTATGATTAAAATATTTTTAAGAATAAGTGATAATAAAAGTAAAGAAGAGATTTTAAAGTATTTAGAAAAAGTTGATATAAGGTATGATATTATAGATAAAGAAGTTAAGTTTAAGATAAATGATAATTTTAATAAAAGTTTAAATCCTTTAAAATTAAAAATGATTATGTATAAAAACTTAGATTATAAAGAACCAGTTTGTAAAATACTTTATAAGTTTTTAAATAATGTTATTAATAAAGAAAAAAGTAAATATAATATTGTATTATCAGGAAGAGATTTAATAGATATATATGATAAGTTTGATTATCATTTTACTTTGATTGCTAATGATGAAGTTAGATTAGAAAGGCAAGAGAAAAGAGATAAGATGAGTAATTTAATTAAAGAAAGAGAAGAATTGGATAAAGTAGTATTTAAAGAAAATGATAATACAATTATAATTGATACCACAAATATTAGTATTGATGAAGTAGTAAGTATTATAAAGGGGTATTTATGATTAGAAAGTCTGTAATAAATGATTATGAAAATATAAGAGTATTAATCCATCAGGTTCATAAATTACATTATAATAATAGAGGAGATATTTATAATAATAAGGAATCTTTTCCTAAAGAATATTATTATAATGTAATTAATGATGATAATAGCTTTTGTTATGTTTATGAAGAAATAAATAAAATAGGGGGAGTTGTTATATTTACAAGAAAAGAAATGGGGAATTTGCCAATATTTAAAAAAAGATATATATATTTTATTGAAGATATTGTAGTTCTTGAAGAATATAAAAGAAAAGGTATTGGTAAGAAGTTATATGAATTTGTTAAAAATAAAGCTAGAGAAGAAAATATAGATGCAATTGAATTAAATGTTTGGGCTTTTAATAAAGATGCTATTAAGTTTTATGAAGCAGTGGGTATGAGTCCGAAAAATATTATATATGAAGATATTTTAAAATAGACAATAAATGAATTAAAGTGTATAATTATAGATGAAATGAGTGAGAATTATGGCTTTATTGTTTACTTTTTTTAGTGGCTTGTTTTTCTTAGTGGGGATTGTAGGGTTTAGACTTGCTAAGAGAAAGATAGAGCTTACTAATATGGCAATGGCTTGTGCTTTAGTCGTTATTATGGGGCTTATTGTATTTGATTTAATGCCAGAGTTATTAGAGATGAATAAATGGTGGTTAGTATTATTTGTTTTATTGGGATTAGTAATATTAATTTTAATTGATAAAATCGTTCCTCATCATCATCATGATCACCACGATAATGATGAAGAGGGAGAAGACCATCAAAGCCATTTAGCTCATATTGGAATTGTAACAATATTAGCATTACTTTTACATAATATAATTGAAGGTATGGCTTTATATGGGGTTACTTTAGGAAATGTTAAAAGTGGGGCTTTGATGCTTTTAGGAATAGGACTTCATAATATTCCTTTTGGATTTCAAATTGCTACATATAATAAAAGTAAATATAATAAAATACTTTTAGTACTATTAATACTATCGGGTTTTATTGGTGGTTTAATATTTAGTATATGTGGTAGTATTAATAGTACTGTGGAGGGAATAGTTATTGCTATTACCTTGGGTATGTTACTTCATATATTAATTTTTGAATTATTGAAAGAAGTTTGGTTAAATATAAGAAAAAGAGAAAGTATTTGTGGTATAATTATAGGGGTTGTTATTTTGGTTCTTATTAACATTATATAAGGAAGTGAAGTTTGATGAAAAAAGTATTGGTTACTGGTGCTGCTGGTGCAGTTGGTTGTTATGTTGTTAAATATTTACTTGCAGAAGGTAAATATGAAATAACGATAATGGATTTAAAGAATAAAAATAATATTAATAAACTTAAAAGATTTAGAAGAAGAGTTAATATTATTTATGGCGATGTTACGAATCGGGTTTTAATGGAAGCTTTGGTTAAAGATCATGATTATGTTATACATTTAGCTTCAGCTTTACCACCACTTTCAGATATGAAAAAAGGATTAGTGGAAGCAATTGATTATGTAGGATTAGAAAATATAATTAGAGCTATTACTTATTATAATCCAAAGTGTCATTTGTTTTTAGCATCTACTACTAGTATGTATAAAAATATAAATAATCCTAGTGTTAAAAGTAAGATAGTATTAGATGAATATGATTATTTTAGTAAAGGTAAGTTAGAGTGTGAAAAATTAGTTAAAGAAAAGATAAAGAATTATACTATATATAGAATACCTTTAGTATTAAGTGATATAAATAAAGATGTATTTATGTATCATGGTAAGAGAAAAGATAAAATGGATGTTATTACTAAACAAGATTGTGCTTATGCATTTGTTTTAGGAATTAAAAATAGTGATAAGTTAAATAGAAGGACATTTAATGTAATTGGAGAAGAAAGTATAGTTTATGGAGATTTATTAAATAAAATATTAGAAATTAATGGTTTGTCTTTTAAATATGTATTTAATAGATTATTTATAGAAAAGAATTATTATAGTCCGGTTTGTAGTGATAGAGATGAATTAGAAGAGTTAATACACTATAGAAATGATAGTTTAAGTAGTTATTATAAAAGATTAAGAAATAGTGCTAAGAAGAGAAAAGTACAAAGGTTTTTAGCTAAACCTTGGCTTAAGAAATAGGAGGTTATGATGGGAAGAGCATATGAAGTAAGAAAAGCTAGTATTCAAAAGACAGGTGCCGCAAAGGGGAAGGTTTATACAACTTTTGCTAAAGAAATTTATTTAGCAGCAAGAAAGGGTAGTCCTAATCCTGATGCTAATGTAGTACTTAAAAGACTTATTGATAAAGCAAAGAAGCAACAAGTACCAAATGATATTATTACTAGAGCTTTAGATAAAGCAAAAGGATTAGGTCAAGAAGAATATCATGAAGTTATTTATGAAGGATTTGGTCCGGGAGCATCAACATTAATTATTAAGTGTTTAACAGATAATGTTAATCGAACCGTGGGTATGGTTAGAGCTGCTTTTAATAAAGTTAATAAGAGTTTGGGAGTTACTAATTCTGTTGCTTATAATTATGATCATTTAGGTATACTTAGTTTTGTTTATGATAATGAAGATTTAGTTTTAGAGGCTTTATTAAATGAAAATATAGAAGTAATTGATATTGAAGTAAATGAAGGGGAAATTACTTTAAGCTTGAATCCTAGTGATATGAATAAAGCTAAAGATGTATTAGAACAATTAATTCCTAATATCGATTATATTGTTGATGAAGTTGGAATGTATGCTAAGACTAAGGTTAGTTTAGATGGAGAAGATAAAGAACTTTTCCTACGTCTTTATGGATTGTTGGAAGATATTGAAGATGTTTCAGAAATATATACTAATGTAATATAAGTAGGTAGTTATGAATAGTGATAAAAAGAATTTATGGGGAGTAATATTAAAGGTTATTGTTTTGTTTGTAGGTTTTGAATTATTTTGGTCTTTGATTGGTTCAGTAGTAGCTGGTGGAGTATGGCAATCTATGGTTTATGGTAAGTATGGATTATATTTCTTTAGTGAAGGATTTGTCTTATTATTGGCTTTAATTCTTTTAGCTTTAACGGGTAAATTAAATATATTAAAGAAAAAGAAATTAAAGTTTAAAGATTCTTTAAAGTTAGGACTTCCTATTGTTGTAATATCAATATTAATGTTACTTACAAATATTATAGATATAGATATTACTAATTTAAATATACTTAATTTAATTAGTTTAGTAATCTATGCTGTATTTATTGGTATGTTTGAAGAAATATTATTTAGAGGAATATTTTTAGGGGAATTATTAGATAATTTTAATAAGAATAAAAAGCAAGTGGTTATTGCCATTGTTATTAGTGCTGTTATTTTTAGTTTAACTCATGTTACTAATTTATTAATGGGACAAGATTTATTTACAACAATATTACAAGTAGTACAAACATTTGCTATTGGTATTTTATTGGGTTCAATGTATTATGAGTCTGGTAATATTTGGTCAGTTATATTCTTACATGGATTTTATGATTTTAGTATATTATTAGGGGATGTTAATTTAATTAAAGATTGTACTATGGCTAGTACTCCTTTAAGTATTACAATTACTTCTTTAGTTAGTTCGATTATTCTTAGTGCTATTTATATTGCTTATAGTTTTATTATATTAAATAAAAATAAAGAAAAAGAGAAGAAATATATTAATATTGTTTGGCTTTTAGTTGGTTGTTTCTTTTTCTTTAATGTTGCAAGTAATATATTGCTTGATGATAATTCTAGTAATTATTATGTATGTTATGAATATGAAGAAATTAGTTTAAATAATGTAGAAACTCATTATTATAGTTATGATGATTATTTAATTGGTTCTATGTATCATATATATTTAAAAGATAATAAAGTTTATTTAAATGATGTTGATTTAGAAATAGATAATGTCGAAAGAGTTGTTGTTTTTGATAATCAAGTTTTAGTTATAGCTGTAGATGAAGATTATAACTATAAGTTGTATTATAGTACTTTAGATAATATTAATAATGGGTTTGACATTTATACATTACCAGATATTTCTGCAGTTGGTTATTTAATTGCAGATGAAGGTAAATATCCATTATTTAAAAGTACTATTTCTGATATATTAATACTTAAAGATAATAAAATTATGTTAGTTACAGAATAAATATTCTCTTAAGCTTAGGCTTAAGAGAATTTTACATTTTATAAAAAATTATATTAAAAGCCACTTGATTATATTTATTTTAAATGCTATAATTTGAACATAGAGTATAGAGATAAGTGTGTTGGTTAATACACGTAGTGAGGAGTGTAGCGTTATGAAAGATAAAAAGACAATTATACTTACAATTATTGGGGTTTTAGCGTTTAT
>CAZGKC010000034.1:0-6445 GCA_964526205.1 uncultured Muribaculaceae bacterium | reverse complement strand
TTTTATTACTAAATACATTAGTACTTAGAAAAATTATAACTAAACTTACACCAATAATCCCCAAAGTAAGATATAATATTTTTAGATTTTTCATTATGACACCACTTTCTTATAACTTATTTTACGTTATCTAATAATATTATAACCTAATTTAAGTTATAAATCAATAACTTATTTTAAGTTGTGGTATCTTTATATCAGGAGATAAAAAATATGAATAGATTACGAGAACTTAGAGAAGATCATGATTTATATCAAAAGGACATTGCTAAAGTATTGAACATGTCACAAACTGGATATTCTCAATATGAAACAGAAAAGAACGATATACCAACCGAAATACTTAAAAAACTTGCAGATTATTATAACACAAGTATTGATTATCTATTATATCGAACTGATGAAAGAAAACCATATGCAAAATCAATTATTGAAAATAAATATACCAAGAGTAATTAATCTCTTGGTATATTTTTATTTATTAATATTAATTCCTAATTCTTTTAATTGAGCATCATCCACAGTATTTGGACATTCACTCATTAAATCACTCGCACTAGCAGTCTTTGGAAAAGCTATAACATCTCTAATATTATCAGTACCCGTCAAGAGCATAGTAAGACGATCTAAGCCAAAGGCAATCCCCCCGTGCGGAGGTGTCCCATACTTTAAGGCATCAACAAAGAAACCAAACTTGCTTCTAATTTGTTCTTCGGTAAGTTCCAATGCCTCAAACATCTTTTCTTGTACTTTTTCATCATGAATTCTAATTGAACCACCACCCGCTTCATAACCATTAATAACAATATCATAAGCTTTACTATAGCAATGAGCTTTATCTGTAAGTAATTTATCAATATCTTCATCTTTAGGTGCTGTAAAAGGATGATGAGTAGCAACATATCTATTTTCCTCTTCACTCCATTCAAATGAAGGAAAATCAACTACCCACAATAGCTTAAAATCATTTGGTTTAATTAGACTTAAATCACGTCCTAATTTACATCTTAAAGCTCCTAAACTAGTTTTAACTATATTATAAGCACCCCCAATCATGAATACTAAATCCCCTTTTCCTAACTTTAATCTACTTATTAAATTATCCTTTTCCTCTTCACTTAATAATTTAACAATAGAACCAGATAATTCTTCATCTAATTTTAAATACATAAGTCCACTAGCTTTATAAGTCTTTACATAATCTGTTAACTTATCAATATCTTTTCTCGAATATTTATTAGATTCACCCTTAACAACAATAGCACTAATATTTTCTTGTTTTAAAAATTCATTACTATTATTTTTAAATATATCTCCAACATCAATAAGCTTCATATCAAACCTTAAATCTGGTTTATCACTTCCATATTCTCTAATTGCATCATCATATTTCATTTTCATTAAAGGTAATTTAATTTCAATACCCTTTATTTCTTTAAATACATGAGCAATCAATCTCTCTGCCAGACTCATTACATCCTCTTCCTCTACAAAACTCATTTCTACATCAATTTGGGTAAATTCCGGTTGACGATCAGCTCTTAAATCTTCATCACGAAAACACTTAGCAATTTGAAAATACCTCATAAAACCTCCAACCATTAACAATTGTTTAAATATTTGTGGAGATTGTGGTAAAGCATAAAACTTACCCTTATTAACTCTTGATGGTACTAAATAATCTCTAGCCCCTTCTGGTGTACTTTTACATAAGACAGGTGTTTCTACTTCAATAAATCTTTCTTTATCTAAAAAATTTCTAACTGCTAGCATAATCTTATGTCTAGTTATAATATTACTTTGTAAACTATTTCTTCTTAAATCTAAATAACGATATTTAAGTCTAGTATCCTCTAAAGCACTAGTATTATCACTAATATCAAATGGAACATCTAAAGATTTATTTAAAATATCAATATCCATAACATTTACTTCAATCTCTCCCGTTTTAATATTTTCATTAACTTTTTCTCTTTTATTAATATTACCTTTAACACTAATAACATATTCATTTTTTAAACTACTAGCAATATCATAACATTTATCTTCTGGTCTTACCACTAATTGCATAATCCCAGATCTATCTCTTAAATCAATGAAAATAACCCCTCCAAGATTTCTTACTTTAGAGACCCATCCCTTTAAAGTAACTTCTTCTCCTAAATTTTTAATACTATAATCAGTATTTAATGTAAGCATAATATATCCTCCTTTAAAATAAAAAGATTCTACAAACTTAAGGACGAGTAACCGTGGTGCCACCTTAATTCATAGAATCTATGCTCTTTTTGTTTTTATCACAGTCTACTGCGTTTATTACTTCCATTATTCATCTTCATTAATTGCCATTTTCCTAGTTTTCACCACCCACTAGTTCTCTCTAAAACTTTCCTTAATTACTAAAATAATTAATAAAATATATTAAAAATATACAACATTTTTTTAAATTTGTAAAGCCTTTTAGTTTTCTAACAATATAGTTATTGGACCATCATTTTCAATTGAAACTAACATATCAGCTCCAAATACACCTGGTTTAGTTTCAATAACCTCATTCATCTTACAATTAAATTCATTATATAATTTAATAGCATCATTACCATTTAAAGCTTTAACATAACTAGGTCGATTCCCCTTAGAAGCATCTCCATATAATGTAAATTGGGAAATAGATAAAATACTTCCTCCAACATCCAATATCGATTTATTCATAACTCCAGCATCATCATCAAATATTCTAAGATTACTAATCTTCTTCACCATCTTATCAATATTATTACTATTATCTCCTTGGGTAAAAGATACCAGTAAAACTAAACCATTGTTTATTTCATTTATTAATTTACCATCAACTTCTACTTTACTACATTTACTTCTTTGTACTACAACTTTCAAAAATAATCACCTACAATCTATTAGTTACATTTAATACATCAGCCATTTTCTCTATACTTTTCATTACATTACCTAACTCTTCTCTATTCTTAACTCTAATATTAAGTTCATAAACTAAATTATCATCTACTTCCCGCATTGCAAAAGACTTAACAATAGCATCTTTCTTTCCTACTTCGGTTATAATATTGGCTAAAATATCTTTACTATCTTTAACAAACACATATATATTTGTATAATAATAATTAACAGAATTTTCATTCCAACTAACACTAACTAATCTATCACTATCTTGTAATACATTGGAACAATTTTTCTTGTGAATGGTAATACCTTGACCTTTAGTAATATATCCCACAATATCATCACCCTTAATTGGCATACAACACTTTGCCATATTAACCATGATATCTCCAACACCTTCCACTAAAATATCACTCTTATAATCCATTTTAGGGGTAACTGTTTTCTTTTCAATTAAAACATCTTCTAAAGTATTTTTTTCATTACTAGCTAAATTAATAATATAACCAGCGGTATATCTTAAAGAACCAATCGCTAAATAAATGTCATCTATATCTTTAAACTTTAAATCTTTAATTATTTTACTTATCGCATCTCCAGTCAAAACATCATTAAAAGCCATCTTTCTTTTTCTTAATTCTGCTTCCAACATACTCTTACCTTTAGTAATATATTCATCATGATCTTTCTTACTAAAAAATGCTTTTATTTTCTTTGATGCTTGAGGAGTTTTAACAAAATTCAACCAATCTTTATTTGGTGTACTATTATCTTTTGTTTTAATACTAACAACATCATCATTCTTAAGTTCATAAGAAAGTGGCACTATTTGATCATTAACAATCGCTCCCACTGTTGTATCCCCAACTTTAGAATGAATTCGATAAGCAAAATCAATCGGTGTAGCCCCCACTGGTAACTCAACAACATCCCCATTCGGAGTATAAGTATAAATAGATTTAGTTAAAAGTTCCATCTTTGCATCTTCTAAACCATCTTCTTCATTTTCACCAGCTTCAATGACTGCTCTAAACATTTCTAGTTTTTGTTCCATCATACTTTGAATTTTTTTAGCCCCTTTTTCTTTATAAGACCAGTGACTAGCTAAACCTTTTTCCGCAATTTCATCCATTTCATAAGTTCTAACTTGAATTTCAAAAACATGACCTTCAACTCCAAAAACAGTTGTATGCAAAGATTGATACATATTCTCTTTAGGACTTGCTATATAATCTTTAAATCTCTTAGGCATAGGTCTAAATCTAGAATGTATTAACCCAATAACTTGATAACATTCTGCTTCTGTTTCTACAAATACTCTAAGAGCCAAAATATCATAAATCTTATCCCATTCTTTACCATTATTTAATTTATTATAAATACTATATACACTTTTAACTCTTCCCTTTATTTCAAATTTAACACCAGCATCGGTTAAAAGTTCAATAATACTTTCTTTCATTTCTTCCAAATAACCATTTAATTCATCAACTGTATCATTAAGTTTTTCTAAAATATCTCGATAAACATCAGGTTTTAAATAATATAAAGATAAATTTTCTAATTCACTTTTAATCGAATTAATTCCCAATCTATGAGCAATAGGTACTAATACTTTCATTGTTTCATTAGCTTTTTCTTTTTGCTCTTTAGGATTAGTAGCCCAATTAGTTCTCATATTATGTAATCTACAAGCAAGTTTTACATATAAAACCCGCACATCTTCCGCTAGACCAACTAATATCTTTCTAGTATTTTGAACACTACTATCAGTATCATTAGGAAGCTCCAACTTATTAATCTTGGAAACTGATAGCACAATTTTAGCAACATCAGTACCAAACTCTTTTTCTATATCTTCATAAGTTTTATTCCCATTATTAATAATTTCATGTAAAAAAGCAGCAATTAAAGTTGTATCATCAACATTTAAATCCATTAATATCTTAACAACCTCTAAAGGATGGACAATAAAATCATCCCCCGAAAGTCTTTTCTTACCACGATGTTCTGCCTCCGCATATAAATATGCTTTCTTTATATCAGCAAAACCTTTCCTTTTCTTTAACTTTGGCTCTAACTCCAAAAATGTAATTTTATCCATCAAATAACCTCCACATGATTATATAACTTTCAACATATATTTATTATATAACAAAATTCCCATTAAAAAAAGGAGAATTAACAAATATGAAAGAAAAGAATTTATTTTTAAAAGCTACAATAACTCTAATAATAAGTGGATTTGCCACCAAAATACTTGGCTTTATTATTAAAATAATTTACACACGAACCATTGGTGAATATGGTATGAGCCTGTATGCTCTAGCAGCACCCACATATTCATTATTACTAACCGTGGCAACCCTTGCTATTCCTATATCCATTTCTAAATTAGTATCAGAAAATAAAAGTCGCAGTATCCGTATTCTCACTACTGCGACATTTATTATTTTAAGCATTAATATAATACTTATCTTATTTATTTTCATCTTTGGTAAATTTATTGCTACCAACCTCTTATCTGCTCCCCAAGTATATCCATTACTTATTGCCTTTGCCTTAACCTTACCCTTTGTATCAATATCAAGCGTTCTAAAAGGCTATTTCGCCGGCAAGCAAAATATGATTCCTCACGCTACCAGTAACATTATTGAACAAATAATTCGCCTTATTCTAATAATAGTAATATTACCAAAACTTATGAAAATAAATACCATGGTTGCTCTTCTAGGTTTAATACTCTTAACCATTATTTCAGAAATAAGTAGTATTATTGTTTTCTTTTTCTTTCTTCCCTCTAAAATAAATTATCATACAAATATTTTACCTAGTATTCCTATTACTAAAGATATATTAGCAATATCTATACCAACTGTATCTAGTAGAATCATTGGTAACATTGGCTACTTTCTTGAACCAATAATACTTACCAATATTCTACTTTTAAATGGTTATACTAATTCATATATACTAAGAGAATATGGAGCATATAATGCTTACTCCATCGCTCTATTAACCATGCCTAGTTTCTTTATTACAGCCATATCTACATCCTTATTGCCAGAAATAAGTAAATATCATAGTAGAGGTAATCATAATATGGTAAAAAGAAGAATCAAGCAAGGTCTTTTAATAGCATTCATTCTTGGAATTTGTTTTTCTCTTTTAATTTATACCTTCCGTGATTATTTATTATATTTACTTTATCATACCACCAATGGCTCCAATTATATTAAAATATTAGCACCATTCTTTGTCTTATTTTATCTTGAAGGAATCTTTTCTTCATCCCTTCAAGCTCTTGGACATGCAAAGACAACAATGACTATAACTCTATGGGGAGTTTTAATAAAACTAATTACCATGACATTATTATCTTTTTGCCATATTGGACTATATAGCTTAGTAATATCAGAAATAATTAATATTATTTTTGTTGTCTTTTTAAATTTCCTTGTCTTAAAGAAAAAAGCAAAAAAATATCAAGGATGAACTAACATCCTTGATACTATTTCCATATTAA
>CAZGKC010000033.1:0-6592 GCA_964526205.1 uncultured Muribaculaceae bacterium | reverse complement strand
TTTTCATATTATTTAAACCATAAAATTATTGTAATTAATAAACTCATGTGATACAATTAATTTGTATAAAAAAGGGTAGATAAGTATGAAAGTGTTACTAATTGATAATAATCGTATTAATAAATTTTCGTTACCATCAAGGGTTGAAGATACTTTTTTAATCAATTATAAAGGTACTAATAATAAAGAGTATTTAATAACATTAGATGGTATAGATAATAATTGGTATTTAAAAAGTAATGGAACTGTTAATATAATTAAAGATGGTGCTTATATTAATGAATTAAAAATAGAAACTTATACTAAATATAATTTAAAAATAGTTGGCTTATCTAATCTTTTAGAAGTATACTTTATCCCTAAAAAAGAAACATTATTTAAATTAGATTTTCATAATCTAGAAGCATTTAGTATTGGTTCTAGTGAATCTTGTCATATTTGTTTTAATAATGAAGCATTAGCAGCAACGGAAGCAACAATTAAAAAAGTTGGTGAAGATTGGATTATTACCTGTATTAATGATGAAGAATATAAAGTATATATAAATAATATTAGAGTAACTATTAAAAAATTAAAAGCTGGAGATACTTTATTCTGTGGTTCTCTTAAAATAGTATGGATGAAAGATTTTATTTGTGTTAATAATCCTAAGAACTCTTTGCGTATCTCTGGTATGCAATTAATATCAGAAAAAGAAACAACTCCAATAGAGGTAAAACCTGTAAGTGAAGAAGAAAAATCTGTTGAATTATATAAGAAAGATGAGTATTTTGTTCGTTATCCATCTATTAGATCATCAATTCTAACTAAAGAAGTAGTAATTGATGAACCTCCAGGAAGTGAAAATGCTAGTTCAATGCCTTTTATCTTAACTATTGGTTCATCTATTGTTATGGTTTCATCAACATTTATGATGGCTTATAACGTTGGATATGGTATATACCAAGGACGTGAAATCTTAAGTTTAATTCCTCAAATTGTTATGTGTGTTGCCATGATTATAGGTAGTTTAATTATTCCTAAATTTGCTAAAAGCTATCAAAAGAAAGAATCTATTAGGAAAGAAAAACTACGTCAAGAAAAATATAGTGAATATTTACAAAATAAGGAAAGAGAAATAGGTTTACTAATAAAAGAAGTATTACAAACTTTAAATGATAATTATCCTAGTACTGATTCAGCTCTAACAACTATTGAAAAGAAGAATCGTAACTTCTGGTGGTGTGGCTACAATGATCAAGAATTCTTAAATATAAGACTAGGTACTGGTAAAATTAAATCTCCAGTTGTTATAACTGCTCCCGAAGAACACTTTACATTAGAAAATGATAATTTATTAGAAGAAGTATATAAGATTAGCAAAAGATATGAATTTATTGATGGAGCACCAATTGTAGTATCCTTAAAAGAACATCCAATAACATCCATTATTTGTAATTCTCCTAACAAAGACTTATTTATTAATGGTTTAATTACCCAAATAATTGCTGAACACAGTAGTATAGATGTTAAATTAGTAATACTAACTAGTCATAATATGTCTCATCGCTGGGAATTCTTTAAATATCTACCTCATGCTTTCTCCGAAGATATGGAAACTAGATTTTATGCTACTAGTATTGATGATGCTAAAATAGTTTCTAACTACTTAGAAGAAGAAATAAAGAAACGTAAAGAAGAACAAGTAGATAATGAAGAAGTAAATAAAGCTCCAATTCCGTATTATTTAATTATTACAGATAATTACATGGAAATGAAGAGTATTAGTATTGTTGATACTTTAGTAAATAAAGATGTATCTAAATATGGTTTTTCTTTATTAGTAGTTGAAGATAATATTAAAAATGTTCCTTTAACTAGTAGTATTTTTATTGAAGCCAATGAAAAAGATGGTGTTATATTAGAAAAACAAACTGGATTAAATTCCCAAAAGATATTTTATTTAGATCGTAACACTTTAGAGTTAGATATGAAAAAAGTTGCTACAATTCTATCTAATATTCCAGTATCATTAAAAGATGGACCATCTACTTTACCAAGTAGTTTATCATTCTTAGATATGTTTGGTGTATCTAAAATAGAACAATTAAATATATTAAATCGTTGGCAAGTAAATAATCCCGTAATTAGTCTAGATACTGTAGTTGGTGTTCATGAAAATGGTGATAAGTTTAAACTAGATTTACATGAAAAGTTTCATGGTCCTCATGGCTTAATCGCTGGTTCTACTGGTAGTGGTAAATCTGAATTTATTATTACTTACATCTTATCTATGATTATTAATTATCATCCTTATGAAGTCCAATTTGTTTTAATTGACTACAAAGGTGGTGGCTTAGCGGGTGCATTTGAAAATCGTGATACAGGAGTAAAGATACCTCACTTAGTAGGTACTATAACCAACTTAGATACCAATAGTATGAATCGTAGTTTAGTATCAATTCAAAGTGAATTAAATCGCCGTCAGAAGAAATTTAATGAAGTAAGAGAATCTCTTGGTGAAGGAACAATTGACATTTACAAATATCAAAAACTATATCGTGAAGGTGTTGTCTCTGTTCCAATGGCTCATCTTTTCATAATCTGTGATGAATTTGCAGAATTAAAGACTCAAAGACCAGAGTTTATGCAACAATTAATTAGTGCTTCTAGAATAGGTCGTTCTTTAGGTATTCATCTAATACTAGCAACGCAAAAGCCAAGTGGAGTTGTCAATGATCAAATTTGGGCTAACTCTAAATTTAAAGTTTGTTTGAAAGTTCAAGACCGTAGTGATTCCATGGAAATGTTAAAACGTCCAGAAGCCGCCAGTATTAAAGAAGCAGGTCGTTTCTACTTGCAAGTTGGTTATGATGATTTATTTGATATAGGTCAATCTGGCTGGAGTGGGGCAAAATACATTCCTAGTGATCAAATTATCAATAAGACAGATGAATCTGTAACATTCATTAATAATGTTGGATATGTTACCAAAAGAATTAAAGAAGAAAATAAAGAAAATATTACTGAAAAAGATTATGGTGATCAATTAACTAATATAGTTAAATATGTATACAATTTAGGTAAAAAAGAAAATATAGTTACTAAGCAATTATGGCTAGATGCCATACCTGATGTTATATATGAAAAAGATTTAAGAACTAAATATAATTATCAAGAAGAATCATATATTATAAGACCTTTAATTGGTGAATATGATGACCCCGTAAATCAATTACAAGCCTTATTAACCATTAATCTTACTGCTGAGGGAAATCTTCTAATATATGGTGTTCCAGGTTCTGGTAAAGAACGTTTACTAATGACTATGTTATATTCTATAACCAGTAATCATAAACCAGAAGAAGTTAATATCTATATTGCAGACTGTGGTAGTGAAGCTTTAAAAATATTTAATACTTACCCTCATGTTGGAGATATTGTAACAATAGATGAAGCCGATAAGATGGTTGATTTATTTAACTTAGTAAATAGAGAATTAGAAAATCGTAAAGATTTATGCAGTAAATATGCGGGTTCTTATATTGATTATAATACCAATAGTGGTAGTAAATTACCATTAATGTTAGTTATAATCAATAACTATGATGTATTTACAGAAAACTATTCTAAATTAAGTGATGCCATTTCTCCATTATTCCGTGATGGTTATAAATATGGTATTGTCTTTATTGTTAGTGCTATTGCTACTAATGCCATTCGCAGTAGATCAATGCAAAACTTTAATCAACGCATTTGCTTACAATTACCAAATGATTCTGACTATCGAGATATTGCAGCTGCCCCTCGTGGTATTATCCCTAAGAAAGCTTTTGGTCGAGGCATTGTCAAGATTGGTGATTCTGGTTATGAATTCCAAACAGCGTCATTTGCTACAGAAAAAGAATTAACCAATGAATTAAGAAATCTTGCTGATGTATTAAATAGTGCATATACTTATAAAGCACCACCAATACCAACTATTCCAGAAAAAATAAATGTTTATAATTTAATGGATAAAATAGATAACTCCAATATACCAGTAGGTTATGATATTGATACCAAAGATATAATTAAATATAATTTAAATACTGGTACAATTATTCCAATTGTAGCAACTAATATTGATGAGGTAAAAATATCATTTGTTCATGCTATTATTAGATTAATATCAAGTAATCATCAAAACCAAGTAAAAGTTATTGACTTTGCTAATGCTATGCCAAAGAATATGGAAAATGTTCAAATAACTAAAGAAGAGGCAAAATATGAAAGTGCTTTTGTGGAAATGAACAATGAAATATTAAAAAATGATGAACAAAAAGAAAAATATTATTTCTTAATTGGTGCTAGTTTTATGGAAAGTAAGATTTCTCAACCATTATATGAACAAATAAGTAAAGTATTTAGTAATATTAAGAATTATACTCATAGTCATATTATATTAGTAGATGTATCAAATGGTATTAAGAACTTAATGACAACATCATGGTATCAAGCATCAGTAGATAATAAGACTGGTATATGGATTGGCAGTAATGCTGGTTCTCAAATAATCATTGGTATACCAGATATAACGGTAGAGGAAAAAAGGCTTGATTACCCATATATGGCAGTTATTGTGGCAAAGGGAAGACACCACTTTATTAAATATGTTCTAGATATGGAGGAAAGCCTATGAAAAACAAAGTATTAGTGCATTTAAAAGTTCCTGAAATAGATGAATCCTATGACTTATTTGTTCCCATCAATATTCGTATTGGAACATTAGTTAATTTAGTAAGTAAATCCGTTAATGAACTATCTGGTAATATATTTGAATTAAAAGAGGGAAGATTATTATACAATATTGAAAATTCTCAAGCTTATGATTATAACTTTTTAGTAAGAGAGACTAATATACGTAATGGAACAACTGTAGTTTTAATGTAAAGACTCTATTTTAGTAGAGTCTTTTTTTTATTTATGTGCTACAATTAAAGTGGTGATAAACATGGATTTTAAAAAAAGATTGGTAACAACAATACTAGCCTTAAATGTTTTAATAAATACTCTAAGTGCTTGTCAAAGTTCAGAAAAATATGACACTACTAAACCATCCATAACTTATGAAGATACAACAGATGATAAGATTTTGACAATTATTACATCTCCTTATGATGGACTTACATTAAATACTGATGATCAAGCTTTCTTAAGTCAAACCTTTACTATTGATGAAACTGACTATGATAAACAAATAATAAAAGATATTCCTGTTAATTATCCATACCAAGAATTATATACAGAACAATATATTGGAATTACTCCCAACCTTACAAACGAAGACTATCTAAGCAATCTTTTAAACACCATATTGCAAAACAATACTGCATATCAAAACAGATACCATAACAATAATTATGAAGCTACCACCGATGAATTTGTTAAAAAAATTGTTGATTTAATTATTACAGAAATAAATGATTTAGGTGATACTCTTGATTTAAGAGTAGTAAATAATAATCTAAAGAATTTAAAAATATTTTCTACTAAAGGTTATGTAAATGGCTTCTATAATCAAAAAAATGGCGTTTTAGGTATCAATGAAAATCTATTATCTAGCTATGATGAAGATACTTTAAAAGATGTTATAATCCATGAAATAATTCACATGTTAATGGGAGCAAATGAAGAAGAACTAGAAAATAGTAATTACACTGAAAGAATAGGTTATCTATATAAAGAAGATGACAAAAAAATAAATCCTTATTATTGGAATTGGTTTTTAGAATCAAGTGCAGAATCACTAAGCTATGAGAAGACTGATTTAGAAAGTCCCTTTGTTTATGCAACGGGAATAAAAACGCTAGAAACCATGCGTCTTGCTAATTTTGATACAACCAAAGATTTAGAAAACACCTTATTCACCAATGACATTAATACGTTATATGAGTATTATAGTGAGTTAGATCCAAGCGAAGTAAATGCCATGTTTTATGCTTACAATCTAGTATTTAATGGTTTAACTGGTGAATCGTTAGACTTTTATCAAGTACTAAAAGAAAAGGGGATAAGCATTCCCTCAAGTGAACAAGATGGCTTTGAAACAAGTATAAAAGGGGATGTATGTTTAAGCCTTAGTAAAGTATTTTATCAAAATCTATTAGACAAAATTGTGGGAAAAGAAGTAAGTGTTAATGATATATTTGAATGTATTAGTATCTTTGAACTAGAAGTATCTAGACAAACATGGTATCAATCTAAAAATGCCTATCTTGAGGATTTCTTAACAGGATATAATACTATTCAAGAATATTTCTTTAATATCATGGCTAGTAAACTAGGGGTAGATACGAATTATATTAAAGAATTATATTATATGTTTAACAAAGATGTAACATTAAATAATATTAATATATCTTTCTTAAGTAATGCAGAAAATGAATACTTTAATTATATAAATGAAAGTAGAACCGGAAACAAAAAAGATGCTATATTAAAAGTATATAGTGACAATTATCAAGTAAATCAAGAAAGATAATTGTTAACTTTTTTGACATTATTTATTGATTGTTTATTTTAAATATGATATATTAATTATGTAAGTGTTATCTATTATTGATAATGCTAA
>CAZGKC010000032.1:0-7235 GCA_964526205.1 uncultured Muribaculaceae bacterium | reverse complement strand
TAAATTTACCATTGATTTCATAAAAACCAATTACCATTATACCATCACTATATACTTTTATACCAAGGGTTTCACCTCCAGGTATAACATAATTAGAATATGCCATTACATTTAGGGGAAAAAGTAATATACTTATAAATATAACGATACTTTTTTTCAATTTAATCATTCCTTTCTGGTTTAAAACAGATTACTATGTTATTAGTATGTTTTTCTTTAATAAAATTATATATCCAATAATTGGTTAAATTGTTAATGATTGAATAGAATTAGTTTTTATGGTATAATTTATAAAGTATGGAGGAGTACTAAATGGAAGATGAAAATAAAATAGAAAGGGAAAATAATAACCCTAATGAAATAGTAGAAGTTGATACTAATGAAGAAGTAAGTAATACACAATATGATATTACGGGTGTTACAGAAGCAGTGGTGGAAAATAAAAAGAAGAAAAAAAAGAAAAAAGTTAGTAAATGGAGTAAATTGTCTAAGAAAAAGAAGATAATTATTTGTGTTATTATTGGTGTAGTTTTATTAATTATTATTGGTTTATTATTATATTTTTTGGTATTTAAAAAAGATAATGATGATTTAAATAGTGAACCATTAGTAATAGTAGAAAAAGATAATTATATTTATAAGTCGGGAGTATTAGTTTTTATTGATGAAGATAAAAATGAAATTGGGTCTTATGAATGTAAGAATAAAGATGAAAATTTGTGTTATGTGGCATATTATAGTAATGAAGATGATTTTGATGTTGCTAAGAAAATATATGAAGATGGAACAAGTATTAAGATAAGAAGTGATATTATACTTGATAGATATGTTTTTGTATATGATGATAGTAAAAAAGAAAATGGCAATATTATATTATATGATATTAAAGAAGAGAAAGATTTAAATACATATAGTTTAGTTAAAGAAGGAATTAATGATTCTATTATTGTTTCTGAGGATGATAAATATGGTTTATTGGTATTTGATGATGAATATAAAGAACAAATTACTTTTAAATATGATTATATGGGTTATATAGATGATAGTAAGTATTTAGTGGTTGCTAATAATGGTAATTATAAATTAATTGATGAAGATGGGGAAGATGTTAGTAAGAATGTTCCTGGAAAGATAAAGAATTTTGGTACTAAAGCAATTAGTGTTAAGGTTGGTAGTGATTACTTTGTTTATGGTTATGATGGTAATAAAATAATTGATACTGATTATGATTATATTAGTTTTGTTGGTGATTATATTATTGTTATTAATGGAAAGAATTTAAATATTATTGATGCAACAGGAGCTGCCATGAATGGGGAAGCTATTAGGCTTTCTAGCAATAGTTATAATACTAAGTTAATATTTAATGAAGATTTAAGACAAACTAACAAAGAAGAAGCATTTAATTCTTATGTTAATGGTAAGACTTTGAAGATTGAATTAGAAGATGAAACTGTAAGTATTAATTTAAATGAAGGAATATTTAATAAAACATTAGAATATATTAATTACTTTGCTGGTAAGTTATATATTTATAGTGATGCGGAAAAGACAAAGTTGATAGGCAGTTATCAATGTAGTTATGCTAATTCTGTTAATGATGGTACTAGTAGTTTAGATAATTGTTATATTGCTAAAGAAAGTAATTTGTTTAAAATAGATGATACTACTGTAGTTAATAGTTATTTGCCAATATATAATAATAGATATGTCTTTATTGCTGATACGAAAGCACCAAGTACTAATGATAATATTGTGATGTATGATTTGAAGACAAGTAAGACATTAGCGACATATAAAATGATTGATACCGGATATCATACAGAAAATAATGGAGTTACTTTTGTTGATACAGCAGGTACTATTGCTTTAGCATTTAGTATTAAAAATAGTAGTTATGGACTTATTAATATACTTAATAGTAGTGTAGATACTTTAATTTCTTTCTTAGATAAAGATACTAATTTAACTAATAAGGAATTTAAGATGGTTGGTGATTATATCTTATTTAAGAAGAGTGATGATAGTTATCATTTATATACAAATAAAGGTAGTGAAATAACGAAGAATATTACTACTATGGATGAAATTGTGGCATATAAGGGTGGTGCTGTGATGATTAAGACAGTGAATGGAACTTATATGTTGTATCGAATTAGTGATGGAAAACTTATTACAAGTGAATGTAAGTATTTGAAAATGGAAGATAAGTTTTATGTATCTGTAGATACTTATAATGTATTGGGAGTATATAAATATGATGATACTACTAATTTACTTCCTGATGTGGTTATTGATTCTAATACTGATGTTAAATATGCAATTAGTGGTAAGAGTGTAGTTATTAGTTATACAGCAGATGGTGCTACTAATTCTAAAACAATTGTAATTGAAGAATAAGGAGGATATGATGCAGGATAAAAAAACTTTAATTAGTATTATTGTATTACTTGTTATCTTTATTCCTCTTTCTGTTCTGGGAACTATTAAACATTTTGAACCAGAGGATGATACACCAGTGGATGATAATCCTAATAAAGAATTAATTTATGAAGATAAAGTTTATTTGTATGATGATAATGGTGTTTTGTTAGATACTTATAATTGTGATGATTGTAGTAAAGCAGAGATTGTTCTTGATGAATCAGAATATCATACTAATTATTATAAAAATGGTAATGAAGAGTTTGGACCTGTTATTGATGAAAATTGGGCAATTTTTATGGAAGATGATGATTATGCCTTATATAATCTAGCAGGTCATATGGTTGGTGGTTATTATCAATCTGTGAAGAATTATAAAGTTGGGATGACTAATAAAGCATTAATTTATAAATATAATGGTGAATGGGGAGTTACTTTTTTAGATAATAGTGCTGAGGGTATTACTTCTAGTCAACATCAATATGAATATTTAACTTTGTGTGCTCATTTGAAAAATAATTTACTTGATACTAGTTATTTTATTTCTAAAAGGAAATCTTTATGGTTCTTGTTAGATAATAATGGTAATGCTGTTACTGTTGTTAGAAGTGAAATAGTTGATTATAGTTCTAATTATATTGTAACTTATGATGACGGTTATCATATATTTGATTTAGAAGAAAATGAATATTTACAATATATGACTAAAGATAAAGTATTTGGTATTGATAAATATATTGTTATTTTAGTTAATAATGTATTATATTTTTATGAGAATTGTAATGCAGGACCGATAACATCAGAACCGATTCCTGATGCTGAAAATATATATTTTTCTGTAAATGATGATGGTATTGGTATTATCCTTGATGGAAATTTATATAAAACAGTTGTTTTTTAAATGATTGTTTGGTAAAATAAATTTGGTTTTCAAAGATGTTTTGAGGAGTAAAATAAAGATTGAATTTATAGAGATTTAGTGGATGGTGGAAACTAAAGCAAGAATTATTTGAAGGTTGCAAAACGGAGAAAAGAGCAGAAGTGCTTTAAAGCTTAATTAAGTTAAATAAAGGATGGTACCGTGCTTAAGCACTCCTTGGTATTATCCTTTTTATTTTGGAGGTATATATGTTAGATAAGAAATATAATCATAAACAAGTAGAAGATGGGAAATATGAGAAATGGTTAAATAGAGGTTATTTTGAAGAAAGAGAAGGGCTTGAACCCTATGCAATTGTTATTCCACCCCCAAATGTTACGGGGAAATTACATTTAGGTCATGCGTGGGATACAACAATTCAAGATATATTAATTAGATATAAAAGAATGCAAGGGTATAATGCTGTTTGGATACCTGGAATGGATCATGCAGGTATTGCTACTCAAGCTAAAGTTGATGCAAAGCTTAAAGATATGGGAATTAATCCTCGAGGTATTTCAAGAGAAGAATGGCTTAAATATGCTTGGGATTGGAAGGAAGAATACGCTAATAATATTCATGAACAATGGGCTAAACTAGGACTTTCTTTATGTTATTCTAAAGAAAGATTTACACTTGATGAAGGACTTAGTGCAGCAGTTTATCATGTGTTTAAAACTTTGTATGATGAGGGATTAATATATCGGGGAGAAAGGATTATTAATTGGGATCCGGTAGCAATGACTGCTTTATCTAATGAAGAAGTTGTTTATAAAGATATACCTGGAGCTTTTTATCATTTAAAATATAATTTGGAAGATGGTAGTGGTTATTTGGATGTTGCTACAACTAGACCAGAGACTTTATTTGGTGATACTGCTGTTGCTGTTAATCCAGAAGATGAAAGATATAATAAATTAATTGGTAAGAATGTTATATTACCAATAGTTGGTAGAATAATTCCTATTATAGGTGATGCTCATGCTGATATGACTAAGGGGACAGGATGTGTAAAGATTACTCCAGCTCATGATCCTAATGACTTTGAAGTTGGTAATAGACATAATTTAGAAAGAATAATTATAATGAATCCTAATGGAAGTATGAATGAGGAATGTGGTATATATGCCGGTATGGATCGATTTGAAGCAAGAGATAAAGTTGTGGAAGATTTAAAGAAACAAGGATTACTCTTAAGTATTGAGAATATTACCCATAATGTTGGACATAGTGAAAGAAGTGGAGCAATGATAGAACCATATCTTTCTAAACAATGGTTTGTTAAAATGCGTCCCTTGGCGGATAGAGTATTAGAAAATCAAAAGAATAAGGATACGAAAGTTAATTTTGTACCTGCTAGATATGAAAAGATTATGAACCATTGGATGGAAATAACTTATGATTGGTGTATATCAAGACAACTTTGGTGGGGGCATAGGATTCCTGCCTGGTATCGGGGAGATGAAGTTATGATTAGTGATACTAAACCAGAAGGTGATGGTTGGGTACAAGATCCAGATGTCTTAGATACTTGGTTTAGTAGTGCTTTATGGCCATTTTCTACTTTAGGTTGGCCAGATGAGACAGTAGATTATAAAAAGTTTTATCCTAATGATGTTTTGGTTACTGGTTATGATATTATTCCATTTTGGGTTAATAGAATGACTTTCCAAGGTCTTCATTTTACAGGGCAAAGACCATTTAAAGATTGTATTATTCATGGATTAATCCGCGATAAAGAAGGAAGAAAGATGAGTAAGTCTTTAGGTAATGGAGTAGATCCAATGGATGTTATTGATAACTATGGAGCTGATGCTTTGAGATTCTTCTTAACTACATCTGCAGCAGCAGGGACTGATTTAAGATATGATGAAGAGAAAGTTAAATCTACCTGGAACTTTATTAATAAATTATGGAATGCTTCTCGTTTTGTTCTAATGAATATTGAGGATTTAAAGGAATATAATTTAGATAATTTAAAAGAAGAAGATAAATGGATACTTACTAGTTTAAATAATACTATTAAGAAAGTTACTAAATATATGGATAAGTATGAATTTAATACTGTTGGTAGTTTATTATATAATTTTATTTGGAATGATTTTTGCGATAATTATATTGAAGCTGCTAAATTTAGTTTGGATAATATAACTACTAAGTCGGTGTTATTAGAAGTATTGACTAGTATTTTAAAGATGTTACATCCTTTTATGCCTTATGTTACTGATGAAATTTATGATATGTTACCTATTCATGATGAATCAATTATGATATCTAGTTATCCGGTTTATAATAAGAAATATGTATTTAATAAAGAATACAATAGTTATTTAGAAAAATTAGAGTTTATTAAAGTATTTAGAAATGTTAAGTTAGAAAATAAGATTGGAAAAGATTTTTATGTTAATATTACTTTGGATAATGATTATGAATTAATATTTAAGTTACTTAGAATAAATAAAGATAATATTGGTAATAAGGGTAATAATAAAGTTAGAGTTATATATAATAATTATAGTTTAGATATTTATTATGATGCAAAAGAAGAAGATAAAGAAGTTTTATTAAAACAAATTGAAAGTTTAAAAAATAGTATTAAGAGAAGAAAAACGTTATTAAGTAATGAAGGATATTTAAATAAAGCACCAAAAGAATTGGTAGAAAAAGAAAGAGAAACGTTAAAGATGGAAGAAGAAAAACTTAAGAAGTTGGAGGTTTTATGAGAGTAAGAGGTTTTGAAATTGCTAAGGGATGGGAAGATAAAGATATTCATTTACCTGTAAGAGGAACGAAGAATTCTGCAGCATATGATGTGGAAGCAGCTGAAGATGTTGTAATTCATCCATTTAAGTTAGGGGAAAAGCCAACATTAATTCCTACTGGTTTAAAAGCATATTGTCCGAATGATGAATGGTATATGTTAGTTAATCGTAGTTCAGGACCTAAAAAAGGATTGGTAATGGCTAATGGTATTGGCGTAATTGATGCGGATTATTATGAGAATATTACTAATGATGGACATTTTTACTTTCAATATTATAATGTTACTAATCGTGATTTAATTATTAAAAAAGGGGATGTTATTGGTCAAGTTATTTTTCAAAAGTATTTGTTAATAGATGATGATAAAGCAGAGGGTATTAGAACTAGTGGATTTGGTTCTACCGATAAGTAGGAGGTATTTATGCAAGATGTAGTTATTGTGGGGGCTGGTCCTGCTGGACTGTTTGCCGCTTTGGAATTGGTGTTAAAGAATAGTAATTTAAAGATTACTTTGCTTGATCAAGGCTTCTTGGCTAGTCATAGACATTGTCCAATGAATGAGAAGAAGATTCCCTGTGTTAATTGTAATCCTTGTAATATTATGGCAGGTTATGGTGGTGCTGGTACATTTAGTGATGGTAAGCTTAATTTTATTCCGAAACTTGGTAAAAGTAACTTATATAAGTATATGAGTATTAGTGAAGCGGAAGATTTAATTGATTATACAGAAGAATTATTTAATCGTTTTGGAATGGATAGTGAGGTTTATCCTACAAATATGGCTGATGCTTTAAAGATTAAAGAAGATGTGGCTAAAGCTGGTGCTAATCTTTTAATTATAAAGCAAAAACATTTAGGAAGTGATAATTTACCAAAGTATATTAGTGATATTACAGAGTTTTTACAAAAAAATGGAGTAGAAATATTAGAACTTGTTAAATGTATTGATTATAAAAAGAATAAAGATAATTATATAGTAGAAATAGAAGAAAATAATAAAAAAAGGATTATTAATACTAAAAATATTATTATTGCTCCCGGTAGAACTGGTGCTAAATGGATAGAACAGATTGCTATTAATCATAATATACCTTATACTTCGCAAAGTATTGAAATTGGAGTTAGAGTA
>CAZGKC010000031.1:0-7409 GCA_964526205.1 uncultured Muribaculaceae bacterium | reverse complement strand
GCTATTAGAATTTCTTTAAAAGATACAGTTGATATTATTAATACTAATTGTATTGATGTTATGGATGGAGTTGGTACTCTTTTAGGCGAGTATCTGTATATTAATTGTACTTCAGGGAACTGTGATAAATACAAAGATTAAGTAGATTACGCTACTTTTTATTTTGAAAATTGAAATGAAAACTCTTATTTTTATTATTTTAATTGCACTGTTTATTATAATGGTGCTTTTTTTATGGTCTATTTGTATTATATCAAGTAGACTTTCACGAGAGGAGGAAATGATAAATTGTGAAAAAAAATAAAATAATATTATTACTTGTTGGTGTTTTTGCAATGCTTGTTTGTGGAATACAAGAAGTCTTTGCATCGACATTAACTTATGATTTTTCGGGAATATGGTACGAACGAGCCAAAGGTGATGGATCTGATCATTCTTCTTGGAAACTAGAAAACTATTTTGTTGATGGGAATGTCGCCTATTGTGTCGAACCTGGTGTAAGTGAGGGAACTGATTATGTAGTAGGTTCTTGGGAAGATTTAGGAATTTCTAATTCTGTCAAAGATCGTATTTTACTAATAGCCCACTATGGATACCAATATGAGGGACATCAAACTTTAAAATATCGTGCTGCTGCTCAAGCAATGATCTGGGAAGCAATTATGGGAAATGGATCTTGGGTAACATATAATACCGAAAGATGGAGTGCTGGAACAAATTATGATGTTTCAAGTGAAAGAGCCGAAATTGAAAATTTAATTGCTCATCACTATGATAAGCCATCGATTAATGGTAATAGTTATACCGTACAAGTTGGTGATTCAATTACTTTAGAAGATAAGAACAATACTTTAAGTAATTATGAAGTATCTGCATCCAATGGTGCAAATGTATCTATTAGTGGTAATAAAATAACTATTACACCTACTAAAAGTGGGAAAATTACAATTTCGTTAGTTAAAAAACAATATTATGAAAGAAATTATATTGTTTACTATGCTAGTGAATATCAAAATATGCTTACTGGTGGTAATGTTGATCCAGTAACTGCAACAATAAATATTGATTCATTTTATTCATATGTAGAAATTAATAAGGAAGATTCTGAAACTGGTATTGCACAGGGACAAGCAATTTTAGCGGGTGCTGTTTATGGAGTTTATAATTCTTCAAATGAATTAATAGCTAAAATTACAACCGATTCTAGTGGTTATGCTAAAAGTGATGCTATTTTACCTAAAGGAACATTTTATTTAAAAGAAATTAGCCCTAGTACAGGATATTATCTAGATAATACTAAGTACTCTTTTGATACGACTGG
The DNA here is from genome assembly GCA_964526205.1 of uncultured Muribaculaceae bacterium. Classification (GTDB taxonomy): domain Bacteria; phylum Bacillota_I; class Bacilli_A; order RF39; family UBA660; genus Onthocola_B. Next base: position 6,088 of record CAZGKC010000031.1, on the reverse strand, counting down.
TCAAGTTAGTGTATCAGTTAATGTTGAAGAAGATGTTATTAAAAATTATATTAGCATCTTAAAACAATATGATTATGTTGACGGTAACACAACACTATTAAATGCAGAAAGTAATATTACTTTTGAGATATATTATCCAGATGGAACTTTGTTTGACACTATCACAACTGATAAAAACGGTTATGCCTCATTAGATATTCCTTATGGAATTTGGAGATTCCATCAAGTAAATACTAATATTGGATATGAGAAAATCTATGATTTTTATGTTACAGTTGATGAAAATAGTGAGTTAGAACAATACTATAATGTTCTTAATAATAGAATAACTGCTTATTTAAAAGTAATTAAAGTTGATAGTGAAACAGGTAATACAATTGAACTTGCTGATACAACTTTTAAAATTTTAAATCTTGATACTAATCAATATGTTTCGCAATTTGTAGGTGGTAAAGTTTATGATACCTTTACAACTGATGAAACAGGAACAGTTACAACTTATTTAAAATTGGAAGCAGGAAATTATAAATTAGTTGAAATAACATCACCATTTGGATATTTACTAGATAGTGATGGAGTAGATTTTACTATTGGTAATGATACATATTATTACTACACTACTTATGGAGCTTTTGTTATTGTAAACTTTCAAAATACTGCTATTAAGGGACAAATTGAAATCGTAAAAAATGGAGAAATTTTCGTAGTAGAAGATGGAACATTTAATTACGATGAAATATCAGCATTGGAGGGTATTATTTATAATATTTATGCAGATGAAGATATTAAGTCATCAGATGGTAATTATCTTTACTATAATGCAGGAGATTTAGTTGGAACAATTATTACTGATTCTAATGGTTATGCCATAAGTGGAAAACTACCACTTGGAAAATACAAAGTAGTAGAAGTTGAAACAAAAGAAGATTATGTTCTTGATGAAACTGAATATTTTGTAGAATTAACTGAAATTGATAATAAAACAGCAATTGTTTATAGTTTACTTGAAGTAGAAAATAAATTAAAAAAGGCAACAGTCGAAATAACTAAAATTGATCTTATCAATGGAGATGTTATACCTAACACTATATTAGAAATATATACTGAAAATGATGAATTAATCTTTACAGGTAAAACTGATAGTGATGGAAAAATTATTATTAATGAATTAAAGCTAGGTAAATATTATATTTTAGAAAAAGAGGCATCAACGGGTTATGTATTGACTTCTGAGAAAGTTTATTTTGAATTAAAAGAAAATGATGAAATCGTAAAAGTAGAAATGCAAAATAAACCTATTACTGGACAAGTAGAAATAACTAAAATAGATATTTCGACTGGGGAAGCATTACCTAATACATTAATTGAAGTATATAATGCTGATACCGATGAACTAGTTTATAGTGGCAGAACAAACGAAGAAGGCAAAATTATTATTGATGAATTGAGATATGGTAAATACTATTTTATAGAAAAAGAGGCACCAGAGGGTTATGAATTAAATAGTGAAAAAATGTATTTTGAAGTTTTAGAAGATGGAGAAATAGTTAAATGTACGATGAATGATGAAAAAATAGTTGTTGAAGTACCTAACACTTTAAATAATGATTATATACCTTTTATTATGTTTGGAGTTACAGTTATAGGACTAGGAGCAGTTGCTTATGGAATCACAAAAATTAAAAAAACAAAGAAAAAATAAAAGATATTCAATATTAATTTATGTGGGTATCTTTTTGTCTTTTTTAGGTATTTCATATCTTATGTATAACTATTACGAAAATAAAAAGCAAGATAATCTTGAAAAAGAAATGATAGAGGAATTTTTTGAAGTAGAAGATGAAGAAGAAATCATCGCTACTGAAACAGATGAAGAACAAGCTATCAAAACAAAAGTAATTGTCAATTATATAGCAGTTTTAGAAATACCTAAAATTAACTTAAAACAAGGATTATTTGATAAAAATAGTACAAGTAATAATGTAAATAGAAATATTTATATGATTAAAAAAACAACTTTACCAGATGAGCAAATTAATAGTCATATTATTTTAGCAGCTCATTCTGGTAATAGTTATGTTTCGTTTTTTAGAAACTTAAAAAAATTAGATATAAAAGACAAAGTTTATTTTTATTATAAAGGTGTTAAGTATATCTATGAAGTATCTAATAAATATGAAATAGAAAAGACGGGAACAACTGAATTAAAACAAACTAATATATCTGATATAACACTTATCACTTGTATTAGTGGAACTAATAAACAAGTTGTTTATGTCGCAACATTAATAGATCAAGAAAACTATTAAGAAAGGGTTTATAATATGGAAAAAGTTGCAGTATATGCTAGTTTTAAAAATCAAAATAGAAAGTCAATAGACTTTTTTTTAAAACGAATAGCGGATTATTGTCTTATGAAAAATTATGATTATACTATCTATTTTGATAAAGTTAAAAATCGTTTAGATTTAGATAGAAAAGAATTAAATAATTTAAAAGAGGACATTGAAAATAAAGAATATTCAAAAATAGTAATAAAAGATATTACACAGTTATCAAGAAATACTATCTATAACATGGAATTTTTACAATTCCTTGATGATAATAATTGTCAAATAGAAAGTATGGATGGAACTGATTTAACTTTGTATAAAAAATCTTTGAAAGATTTAATGAAAAGAAGGAGGAGAAAGAAAGATGAATAACGAAGTTGAAAGAAAAGAAAGAAATTCAAAAAATACTTTTGAATTAGAAGGGAATGTTGCTAAAATCAATGATATTTATGAAAATCAAAATGGTAAAAAATCATTAAGATTTGATTTAGCACAAAACAATAATGGGAATACACAATTTGTTCCTATCGTATTGAGAGGAGAATTAGTAAACTCTTATGGTAATGAAATTCAAAAAGGAGATTGGATTTCTGTAAAAGGTAGAATTGCTACTTATACAAGAGATGTTGAAAGAGATGGAAAAACTTATAAAGATAAAGCTATTGATATTTTAGGTTTTGAAATTACTGATAGAAAAAATAATAAAATTTATACTTCTGATGGTCAAGTTCAAGAATTATCTTCTAATAAAGAAACTGAAAATGAATCTGAAATGGAAAGATAATTTATGAAATATCAATATGAACTATTGAATTATTGGAATGATCAAGATGACTTATATGTAAATTATACTGTTGAAAATTTGGAAACAAATGAAATAGCAAATGTAGTTAATTATTACAACATATCAGATATTGGTTGTGATTATAATTCAGCATCAGTTGAGGAAATAAAAAATTCACTATTAAAACTCATTAAAAATAATAATGGTTGTGAATTTAAATTACCAAAAGTTAGTGAATTAAGTCCACTATTAAAATACATATATGATTTTGTTTGTGAAAGCGAATCAAATATGTGTCATATTGACCACTCTGAATGGGAAGAATTACAAGAAGAGTATGAATTTTCAGAAGAAGATGTTGGTAATTTACAGAAAGAGATTGATAAATATAATTTATATGATTATCTATCTTTAGAAGAATATGAATACAAAATATGTGCTTATGGTGGGATTCAATGTTGCTTTAATGATGATAGGAACAAAGGAAGTGATGAACTTGAAAGATGAATTAACAAAAGGTCAAGCATTTATAGGACTAGATGATAAAAAATATTATTTTTTAGGACTAGATTATGATGATCAAATATTTTACACTACATTAGATTTATGGAGTGATAAAGAGCAGAGTTATATGTCCAAAAGTAACATATTTATAAAAGAAGTTTTAGATGAAAAATCTGATATCATAGAGAATTGTACTTGGTACTATCAATCTATGCAAGAATTAGACAATTCATCTATGGAAGAAAAAGTTAAAAGATGCTTGGATATTATTAAAAATTCAAATATAAAAGATTTTGAATTAAGACCAATTGAAATTGGTCCATTAGTAAGAGGACAAGCATATAGTAAAGAATTTAATCAATATTACGAAGTCATCGGCTTTATCGTTGATAACAATATTTATTTAGATTCTGAACTTAAAGCAAAGCAAAAAGGATTTTTTGCAATATATCACTCAAATTGCGAAAGTACAGTACCATTAATATTTGAAAGAAATTTTAGCGAAAGAGATAATTCTTTTGATGGTAAACATTTTGTCGCTGGTAATGATGATCGAGTTGATATAGAAGATGTTATTTGTAATAAAGATTTAGTTAATTCTTATATGAATGACACATTAATAGAAAGATTAGAGAAAAATAATAAAGAAATGTCAAAATAAAAAATAAATTGTTGTTCTTTGAAAATTTGGTTAATAGCTACACATTCTAGTAAGGTGTAGTGGATTATTTTTAAAGGACAATTCTTTCTTGGAACTGTGTAGTTATTAATCAATGTTATTGATGATTACACAGTTCTTTTTTTGTTTATAGACAAAATTAAAAGAAAGGGTGAATATAATGAAAAAATTATTTAATATATTAGCAATTCAACAATTAGAGGGTGAAACTTATACAGTTGATACCATATTAAAAGTTATTAAACAAATAACTGATTGGGCATTGGCAGTTGGAATATCTCTTGCAGGCGTTGCACTTGTTGTAAGTTTTATTATGTATGCAGTTGTAGATGTAGATCAAAAGCCAAGAGTAAAGACAAGAATATTACAAACCCTATTAGGAATATTTGGTATTATTTTAGCAATTTCATTAGTTAATATTATAATTAGATTATTCACATAGGTGTATGCTTTATGATGATAAAAGTTTTTGATTTATTAAGAAGTCTAGGATGGTATATAATTCATTTTATATATAATTTAATAGATAGTATTTTAGAAATTATAAAGAAGTTAAATGCCTTTGATATAATTAATTCAATATCTGATAATCAAACATTTAAAAATTTTTATACAGGTGTTATGGCAATAGCAGTAACATTATTTGCGTTGTTTATTATATGGAAATTTATAAATAAACTTTTAGATCCAGATGAAGAAACTACTTTTAAAACAATTATGATGGAAATAGTAAAATGTGGAGCATTAATTATGATGTCCACATTTCTGTTTGTTCAAGTATCAAATTTTTCAATAACACTTTCAAACTATACAGGTAATATATTTGAAAGCAGTACCAATACTAAAATGAGTGATACAATGCTGACAATGTTTATATCGTATAGAGATAGTTATAAAAATAGTGATAAATTTGAAGAAAATACGAGTATAGAAGAATTAGTATCAAGTGGATCATTTAATAATGATGAATTATATATATCTAAATATGTTACCAAATCACGAATAATATTATCTGATGAAAAAGATTATAAATATGATATTAACTGGATTATGGCTATTATATGTGGCGGATTCTTCTTATATAGTTTATTCTTTGCAGGAATAATGCTCGGTCGTAGACAAATAGAATTTCTATTCTTATTTGTGATAGCACCAATAGTATTTTCTACTAGTGTAGGCAATAAGCAAAGGAGAGGTGCAGTAATAGAACAACTGGTATCATTAGTACTCCAAAGTGCAGTGGTTATGTTAATAGTTAGTTTGACAGTTATGGTTATGCAAGAAATAGGTGCAACAACTTTCTTTACTAATTCATTTATGAATTTAACTACAAAAGCACTTTTATATTTAGGATGTGCAACATTTATTTTAACAGGTAGTCAAGTTATAAATAGATTTATTGGTACGAATGTAAGTGCAGCTAGTGGTAGAGAACAATTAATGTCATTGATGGGTTATGGAAAAATGGCAGGAATAGGAGCAACTCTTGGAGCAGGAGCAGCAATAGGCGGAGGACTTTTAGCAACAGGTACAGCAATGAAAGGCGGAAAAGCAGTAGGATCACAAGCATTATCACAAGCAGGTATGGCTTTAGGTGTTATGGGAACTACTGATAGCGGTCAACCTCAAAGTAGAATGCAAAAGTTTGCAACTACAATGGGTAGTAAAATGTATACGACAGGACAACGAATGGGTAGAAAACCAGATTCAAATAAGTTTAGTGCAAGTGATGCTTTCATTAATGCAGGTGCTAGTAGTTTAGGAAATACTGTTAGGAAAGTAATGCCA
>CAZGKC010000030.1:0-7665 GCA_964526205.1 uncultured Muribaculaceae bacterium | reverse complement strand
TTTTCTATTTTCTTTCCAATATATATTCTTCCATCTTTTTTATTATCATCAAATTTTGGATTAAAATTACTCAAACGAATCACCACCAAACAATTCTCAGCTACCTACAATTATATCATGTAAAAAGGCATTTTTCTTCAAAATACCTTAAATTTTTCCATTTTATAATATAAATTTTATCCCGACTTCCGTACTTATTAATTTAAAAAAAGTTTAATTTTTGCCTAAAAAAGGCTTTTCTTTTATGTTTTATTGTGCTACAATATATTTGTATAGAAAGTATAGTGATGTGTATGTATTTGGACTGCTTTAAATGTAAGGGAAAGCCATATCTAAGAATTGTTGAAAATTATACAGCAGTTTGTCCATGTGTAGCATAGTGCATTTTGTTTTGTACAGTCTTAAAGAAATCTATTGATAATTTATTTTTTGGATCATAATCAATTGAAGTTGCATAAATATCTAATACTTTCCTCCAAAATATTTTTTCAGATGATCTAATATCACGAATTCTAGCAAGTAATTCTTCAAAGTATTGGCTTTCACCATTATTTTTTAATCTTTCATCATTTAAGGCAAATCCTTTAACCATATATTCTTTTAAAACTTTAGTTGCCCATATTCTAAATTCAGTTGCTTTTTTAGAATTAATTCTATATCCAACAGCAATAATTGCATCTAAATTATAGTGTAAAACATTATAGTTTTTACCATCACTAGCAGTTGTTAAGAATTTCTTAACAACTGAATCTTTTACCAATTCACCTTCATCAAAGATATTTTTTAAGTGTATAGAAATATTATTTTTAGTTGTATCATAAAGATTAGCCATAACATCTTGACTCATCCATATATCTTCGTTTTGAATATTAACATCAACTTTTATATTGCCATCTTTTGATACATATATAATCATATTGTTCTTCAATTTATCACCATCTTTCTAGTTATTTGCCAATTTATAAAGTATTTGCATATTTTTAGAATTTAGAACATTCATATTTCTTCTTTAATGCTCTTTAAAATACTACTAACATTTTACTACTTCCTTCTTTAAAATTTTTTCTTTTACCCATAATATATCTTCTATAGATTTATCAATATTAAATCTACCATTACCAACAGGATAAAAAATTGAATAACATTTATACTTTTTACCATTAATAATTTTTATAAATTCTTTTTTTCTACATTGAGAAACTGATATTTTTTCTCTAAGAAAAACTGAGCTAACTTGGTTTCCAAATAAAATAATAACTTTAGGATTTACTATTTCTATCTCTTTTTCTAATAAACTAAGATATTTTTCATACACAGAATTTTGAATAGGTCTAGCATCCATTTGCGTGCATTTACCTAAATTAGTAATAAATATTTTATTTTTTTTAACTTCGTTATATACTTTTTCTTTCAAATTCTTTGTCCCACTCATTTGCTTTTTTACTTTTAATTTCATTATATATATCAACATCAAATAAGTTGGTTGCAACAAATAAATCCCAAACGTTTTTAGTTCCAATCCATGGTGCCCTAATACCATCCCAAAACGGATCAGAAGCAACATTTTTTGATGTAGGATTCATAAAAACAAAACATATATCTGGATTTGCATCGCATCCACCAAAGTTAATTGATTTTAATGTCTTATCTCCATAAATTTGCTGCAATTTCTCATATTCGTTTTTTAAAATCTCTAAGTCCATTTATGCCTCCTAGTTAAAAGTTTTCTCTCTTGCATAATTATAGCATATTTCTGGCAATTTAGTAAAAAAAGTTCGGAATATTAATTATTATGAACTTTTTTATGTGCTATTTATTTATAACTTCACTATGAGACTCTGTTTCCACTAATATTAAAATTAACTCATTCATCACCCGATTTTATATCTAGAGTAAACTTAATTACATCTAATTACAATCAGCAAACTCTTCCCTTTTGTAACTACATATAATAACGTCAAAAGTTGGAAATTATTACTAGACAATAATGAAACTACAAATTTAATAGTGAAAAGAAAAACCTAGCCTTCTTATTATGAAAACTAGGTTTAATAACTTAGAATATCTGTGTTTTTTTAACACAATTCATTATAAAATATACAAGATTTATTTCTATATGTTAAGATCTTTTTTTAATTTTGTCTTTGTTTCTTTAAATTAAATATAATTCCTATTATCGCAACTAAAGAAACTCCAGCAAGAGAAAACCAAATAGCAATATCATCATAAGTCTTAGGTGGATATATACTTTCAAAATCATCACTACCAAGATTGGAAAGATTAGAATCATTAATTAGAGTTACTAAAACTTTTCTTTTAATTATTTCATAATGATCAGTATCTTCTGGAACAAATACTACTTCATATTCACCAGAATTAACTAAGACAGTATCTGGATTACTCCAGCTCCAACCATCTGGTAAAGATATATCGGAAAGTAGCATACCATCAACTTTATCAATAACAACATCTTCAGGAATAGTTACAGATAAAATAGCCTTGTTAACCGTAACTAAAACTTCAATATCTGAAATTACATTATAGTTTTCTGTATCACTTGGTGTATAGATAAGTTTAAATGTCTTTTCACCAATCTCACCAACTGATCCACTATCTTGCCAGCTAAAGCCTTCTGGTAAAGATATATCTGATAAATCATCACCCCAAAAACTGCTTAAACTATCAGGAGATGTGTAAGAAGGATTAGCTTTATTAACATTTACTTCAATAGTAGGATTCAAATTTTGAGAAGAATAATCATAATTATCTATATCACTTGGAGTATAAGTTGCTTTATAACCGCTATTAGCAACCGTTGGAACTATTGTTGGATCATCCCATGACCAACCATTAGGTAAGGCAATATCAGAAAGAGTAACATCAGGATCATAAGTAATTTCAATCGCGTCTGGTATAGTTATAGGATCAGCAACTTTCTTTTGGACACTAACACTTATCTCTATATTTGTAATTGTTGCATAATTTTCAGTATCTTCAGGTGTGTAAGTCGCAAGAAAAACTTTTTCTCCGACAGATCCAACTGAAGTATCTGGAGAACTCCAAGTAAATCCATCAGGCAATTGAATATCTGATAACTTATCACCATAAGTAGCAGTAATACCAGTTGGTAATGTGTATGTAGGTCTTGACTTTCCTACTTCAACAGTAGCAATAATATCCGTTACAATTTCATAATTTTTAGAATCATTTGGTGTAAAGGTTACTTTGAAATTATGACTGCCAATTTCTCCGACAGAAGTTGTAAGACTATCTTGCCATGTAAATGTTCCATTAGTAACTATTGGTAATTCAGTATCATTTAATGTTTCACCATAGTACGCTACTACAACAGGAGCGTCATAATCAGGTATAGCCTTATTAACAGTAAGTTCTAAAGATGGATTTAAGTTTTGAGAAGAATAATCATAATTATCTGGATCATTTGGAGTATAGGTTGCTTTATATCCCTCGTTTTCCACAGTTGGAACTGTATCAGGATCATCCCAACTCCATCCATCCGGCAAGGCAATCATTGAAAGTTTAAATTCTGGATCATATGTGATTGCCGAAAGTACAGGAATCTCAACAGTATCAGCAACTTTTTTATTAACTAGAATGCTTACTGTTATATTTTCAATAATTTCATAATGGTCAGTATCATCAGGAATAAATCTAACACTGAATGTATGCTCTCCAGCAGCACCAACAGATAATGAAAGTAAATCTTCAAATTCAAAATAACCATTATCTCTTAAAGGTAAAGTAACACTCGCCAAAGTATCGCCATAAGTCGCTGTTAAATCAGTTGGAACAACATAACTAGGAATTGCTTTAGTAACCGCTACTGGAATATTGACCGTAACAATATTGTAATTAAAAGTATCAGTCGGTGTATAATATGCTTCAAAATAATTTGTACCAATTTCTCCTACTGATGCTTCAGAATTTTTCCAACTAAATCCTTGAGGAAGAATAACGTCAGCAAGAGTATTTCCATATACTGCACTTAGATCACTTGGTATTTCATAAGAAGGATTGGCTTTTTCTACAAGTACAGTTGTATTAATATTTTCAATTGTTTTGTAATTATTTGTATCATTTGGGGTAAATATCACAACAAAGGTATTTTCACCAACATCCCCAACAGATAGAGTACTATCTTCCCATGAATATACACCATTTTCTGCTACTGGTAAAGAGATATTAGATAGACTCTTTCCATAAGTTGTTGAAAGTCCTGTTGGAACGGTATAATTTGGAACAGCCTTTTCTACAGTAACATTTACATCAATCGTAACAGTACGATAGTTATCTGTATCATTTGGGGTAAATATCACAACAAAGGTATTTTCGCCAGCATTTCCAACAGATAGAGTACTATCTTCCCATGAATATACACCATTATCACTTGAAGGTAAAGCAACATCCTCTAAAGTATCACCGTAAGTCGCGGTTAAATCGGTTGGAACGACATATTCAGGAGTTGTCTTTCCAACATTAACCGTAATGCTAATATCTGAAACTATTTTGTAATTGTCTGTATCTTCGGGAGTAAACGTTGCTGTAAAACTTTTTTCACCAACATTTCCTACAGAAAGACTCTCATCGCTCCAACTGAAGCCTGTCGGAAGAGCAACATCTTTTAAAATATCTCCATAACCTGCTTCAATATTAGTTGGAACAGTATAAGAAGGAATTGCCTTCTCGACCGTTAATTTTACTGGTATACTTGTAACTGTTTTATATTTATCGCTATCATATGGAGTAAACTTTACGGTGAAATCTTTTGTATTCACACCAGCATTACCAACGGAAAGAGATAAAAGTTGTTCAAATTCATAAACACCAATATCACTAGTTGGAAGTTCAACATCTGCTAAGGTATCTCCATAAGTAGCATTAACTTCTACTAAAGTACTATATGATGGATTTCCTTTATTAACATTTACATTGATAACTAAATCACTTACAGTACTATAACTACTATCATTTGGTGTATAAATTACTTTGAAAGTCTTAGTTCCAATTTCTCCAACAGAAGTCGTCGTAACATCTTGCCAAGAATATACACCATTATCATCTTTTGGCAAGTTAACATCTGCAAGAGTATCTCCATATTCAGCATCAACATCATCTGGATTAGCGACTATCAAGTAATTAAATGTAGCAGTTTTTCTATATGTAACTGTAGCAGTATATTCACCACTTGCGTCTGAAGAAAAGTTACTTACCATATCCTTTGTCAAATCAATTGAAGAAGTTGTATTATCAACGTAAGTGATATTTACTTTACCACCAGTAACATCTAATTCTTCTCCAACTTTATATGTATTTTTATCAGGTGAAGTAACGCTAATTGATTTTACTTCTTTTTCGGTAACATTAACATCTAAACTACCTGCTAAATAAGCATCATCATCATAAATTGATGACATATAATAGATACCAATATATGTACCTGTATCACTAAGTTCATAAGCATCAATATTAAAATAGATGTACCCTGAATCAGATATAGTGATATTTTCAGAATCTTGATTAAAACGTTCAATAGACTTATAACCAACGCCATCAGAAACTACTTGATACAATTTATACCTGTTTGATCCTGCCAAATATCGCCACATTCTAAAATAACCAGAATCACCCTCTGTTGGTGTTGTACTATTTACATACAATTTACTACCATCTTCATCATCTATCTCATAAGTAATTTTAACGGTATCTAAAACTCCATCAGGATCAGTTAAATAATCAGGAAAACTATTTTTATCAACCGAATTTGTCCAGCAGTTGTTTTCCTCATCTAAAATCCACTCACCACTAACAGAAACTGATGCTTCACGACCATTTTCTGTCTCTACAGATATCGTAGTTGGTAAAATAGATGCAATTTTATTTAATGTTTCAGTAGTAGACCACTTTGAAGTTAAAATTAAATTAGACCACCCATCAATTGTGTTGTATCCTGTGGCAATGGTCGCAGCATACTGGGTAACATCAAAGAACTCCGTTGTATAGATAATACTTGCTTCATTAGAACTAGATACATCACTTAACCCAGTAACTTCAACCTTATATTTATCTCCTTCGGCATAATAAGTACTAGAAGATGCTGGTTGAGCAAATGTTAAAAGAGAAGAAGTTGCTTGGAGTTTACCATTAGCTACAGTACAATCATATGTTTCATCTGTATTTAAATTCGTAACACTTACTATAACATTAGCGGAATTTGCATTAGTAATGACACTTGTATTAAGCTCGATATTCCATGCTGACACTCTTGCAATTATACCATTATAAGGCATTAGACCTGCTGCTGGAAAAGCATAATATGGTAAAGTACTAGTGTTTCCAGATGACGCTAGACCAATAGCAATACTACCTGAATAACCAAATGTAACACCACCACGATTTTGAGCTAAAAGAGCGGTTCGATGACCTAAAGTATCAAATGTCTCACTTGATAAATTATATCCTTCATTTAACCAGGCAGTAATGGATCCACGTGGTGTATAACCCATTGCTAAAATATTATGAGCAGCACTAGCACCTTGTTCCCATAAAGAGTCATCCATATCTTCAGGTTTGTTTGAACTACTAACTGAATGAGCAAAATCCCAATTACGAATTAATGCACCAGCTTGTAAATCATCTGAATGCGATGATACGGAAGTAAAAGAATTAACTCCTATTAACCATCTATAATAGTTCGTCATCGCGGTCATTGCTTGATGTGTATCATCAGTAAGTTCACCAGCAACATATGGTGAGGACAAGGAGGGAGCAACTTTATAATATGTTGAGGAATCGCCATCGCGGTAAGTAGACCCTGTATTAGTAGCAATTTGGTACTGTTTTCCAATTTCTTCTTTTGTTCTATTTTTAAAAGTATCCCATTCGTTTGCATTATATGTAACTAAACCATCGGCATTTACATTGCCATCTTTAAATGAAATAAATAAAGTTATAGTTAATATAAAGCATAACAACAATAATATAATTTTTTTATTTTTCATAAAATAATCACCTTAACTTTCTTTAGAATATTGAATATCTATGTCGCCATTAGCACGCAATGTAAAAGATATTTTTTTACTGCCTCCATCTTTTCCCATAACAAAAATTGTATCATCCCCTTCCTTTTTTGCTTCTTGTATTATGCTATAATCATAATCATCAATAAGTACACGAATATATGAATTAAGATCTAAAACACTAAGAACATCTGAACTATAGGAAAGCTTAAATAAATCACCTGATTCATTACTACTTGTCGGTACTTTATCAGGAAACAAAATTCGTATATCTTCAGAATCCAACTTTCTAGCACATCCAACCGTACATATTAGGAAAAACACCCCAATAAAAATTGAAATACAATATTTTCTGATGATGCACATAATCATTATCACTCCTTATATAGCATAACTCATCACAATTAAATTGTACAATTAAATATATTAAATGTCAAATAAAAAATAAAATTAATTTTAGGAGCAAATAGAGCCTTTATTTTTAACGTTTGATTTAAATATTTCACGATCATTAATGTTAAAAGTTAGATTATCTACTATCCGCCCTTTTGTTCATTATTGTAGATTTTTGTCTAATTTTTTATTTCAATCATAATAATTTTATCCTTTCATTTTTAAATTCTTCTTC
>CAZGKC010000029.1:0-7678 GCA_964526205.1 uncultured Muribaculaceae bacterium | reverse complement strand
TTTTATTGGACTTTTAGTCCATAATATTATTAAGGAGAATAGTAATGAAACATGAAGATACATATTATTTTAATGTTGTAAGGTATAATATCAAAAAATACCGTATCGAAGCTGGATTAACTCAACAACAATTGGCGGACAAAGCTGGTGTAACCATGAATTATATTGCTAAAATTGAAAGCACTAAAATGCAAAGAGGATTCACCATAACAGTCCTTGGACATATCGCCGATGCCTTAGAAATAGATATTAGAGAATTATTTAATCCCATCAAAACATCTTAGATACTTATATTATCTACTATTATCTTCACCATTAACTTTACTAAATTATCTAAACATTCTTCTTTATTACTAACAAGTATAACTAAACCTAAGGAATCAATAGATGCAATTATTGGAGCAATTGTTATATATCCCTGAAATATTTCATCACCTAGTTTAATTGAACTAATACTACTACCACTAACACTTTCTCTATTATCAATTAAATTAATTAATTTATTATCTAAAAAAGTATTAATTATTTTTTTATCTAAGGAAGTTGCTAATACTTTTTCTCTATCACTAATAATTACATTAACACTAAAAATATTATTTATTATCTCACATAATTTAATACATAATTTACTCATACTTTGTAACTCTGAATATTTCTTTAAAACAATACCCTCATCACTAGTATAAATCTCTAAAGACTCTCCATCTCTAATTCCTAAATTTTTTCTAATCTCTTTAGGAATAACAACTCTTCCCAGTTCATCAATTTTCCTTGTAACACCAGTTGCTTTCAAATAATTCACTCCAATTCATATATATTGTGGATTATTTTTTTATAATTATGCTTTAAAGTATCTTTTCTAATAAAGTAACAATATAAAATATAAAATGTTTATTTAAATTCTTAGTATATAAAGTAATTACTATTCTTTTATTAATATATTTAATATTAAAAGAAGTCGACAAAGACATAGATTCCATCAATAATCTATCACCTTTAATATTTTTAGAAACCTCTTCTGGTAATGTAATTTCTACATATCTATCCGTTTGAACAACTTGTTTAATATTATATTTTAAAGCTATCTTTTCAAACCATTCTTCATACATATATACTAACATATCATCAGTTACTTTACCAAATCTATCTTCTAATTCATTTTTAACAACTAGTAATTTATCATAAGAATCTATTTCATTAATCTTTTGATGTATTTCTATCTTAATATCTTCATCACTTACATATTCATCACTTATATGAGTACCAACATTAATTAAGGCTTGATTACTTGTATCTTCCTCCAATACTTCTTCTCCTTGTTGCCTTTTTATTTCATCTTCAACCATTTTCATATAAAGATTAATACCCACACTATCTACAAAACCTGCTTGGGAAGAACCAAAGATATCACCAGCACCTCTTAGTGACAAATCTCTCATGGCAATTCGATACCCACTACCAAGTTCTGTAAACTCTTTTATTGTATTAAGTCTTTTAATGGCAATTTCATTAAGCATTTTATCTTTCTCATACATCAAATAAGCATAAGCAATCTTATCACTTCTACCCACTCTACCCCTTATTTGATAAAGTTGAGCTAAACCAAAATTTTCGGCATCATGAATAATCAAAGTATTAACATTAGGAATATCTATACCAGACTCAATAATTGTTGTACAAATTAAAATATCATATTTATTTGATATAAAATCACTCATAATATTATCTAATTCATTTTTTTCCATCTTGCCATGAGCAAATACTACTTTAGCATCAGGAACTAAACCTCTAATATGACTAGTATAACTTTCAATTGATTCTACTTTATTATAAAGCATAAATACTTGACCACCTCGAGCCAATTCCTTATATATAGCATCTTTAATTAAAAGATCATCTTCACAAGTTACATAAGTTTGCACCGGATATCTATTAACTGGTGGTGTATCAATAACTGACAAATCTCTAAGCCCCGACAAAGCCATCTTAAGTGTCCTTGGTATTGGAGTAGCACTTAAAGTAAGTACATGCACATCACTTTTATATTTCTTTATTTTTTCTTTATGAGAAACTCCAAATCTTTGTTCTTCATCCACAACTAAAAGTCCTAAATTCTTTGGTTTAACATCATCACTTAAAACTCGATGCGTACCGAATAATATATCAATTTTCCCTTGTTTATAATCAACCAATATATTCTTAGCTTCTTTTCCTGTCACATGTCTATTTAAAAGAGCAATTGTTACTGGCCAATTTTTAAATCTATCTTTAGCCACATTATATTGTTGTTTAGATAATATAGTAGTTGGACACAAATAAAGTACTTGTTCATTATTTAAAACAGTTTTAAACATTGCTCTCATTGCTACTTCTGTCTTACCAAAACCAACATCACCACAAAGAAGTCTATCCATAGGAATACCTCTTTCTAAATCATTATTAATATCATTAACACTTTTTTGTTGATCAACAGTAAGAGTATACTTAAATTCACTAGCAAAAACATCTTCCTCCGGATAAGACTTATAAGGATTCTTTTTTAATTCCAATCTCTTTTTGTAAAGTCTAATTAATTCTGCTGATATATCCTTAACTTTCTCCCTTACATATCTTTTTGTTTTCTCCCAATTAGTACTTCCTAATTTATTAAGTTTAGGTGCACTTCCATCTTTAGCACTATACTTATAAATAGTACTAATCTTTTCCACCGGCACATAAATCTTATCAGAACCATCATAAAAAATAGTTAAAAAATCTTTTTTTACTCCCCTTACATTTAATGTAGAAATGCCTTGATAAACCCCAATACCATGAGCAACGTGAACAACATAATCTCCCTTTTCTAATTGGTTAAAATTCTTAATTTTCTTTCCTACATGAAAATTATTCTTATAATTACCCACATCATGATGAACATTTTCAATATCTTTATCAGTAACAACTACATATTTATCCAACATAAAACCATTACCAATATCTAGCATTATTATATTAGCACTTGGTATTAAATCATGAATAATCTTTTTTTCTCTTTCATTACTAAGATAAAAATAAACAACTTTACCTCTTTTTATCCAACCATTATAATCATCTAAAAGTTTATCTAAATTACTATCATAATTATTTAAAGATTTAGCATTTATATTATATTTACCACTACTAAATAAATTAATATAAATTCTTTTATTATCAGGTATATCCTCCAGAGTATACATAAGTTTATTATGATTATCTTCTTTTTCTTGATACATAATAATATCTTCTGTCAACTTTTTATATGACGCTTCAATCTGACTTTTATCAATATAAACCACCAAAGGATCATTGGCATAATCAAAAATAGAACTATTACCATCTGTAACAATCTCATCAATTGCTTTAATTACTAATCTATCAATCTTGCCAAAAGACATTTGAGTATTCTCATCAAAATACTTAATAGATTCCAGAATATTACCATCAAACTCAATTCTAACTGGATGCACTTCCCCAATTGGATAAATATCAACAATAAACCCTCTAACTGCCATCTCACCACTCATCGTAACTAAAGATTCTGTATGATACCCTAAATCACTTAATTTTTCTACTAAAGCATTTCTCTTAATTTCCATATTGGTAAATATATCTAAAGTATTATTATCACTCTTATTTGGTAAAAATTTCAAATAACCCATTAAATTAGACACAATAATAAACTTATCATTACTCTTTAATTTATCTATAACTTCCAATCGATTATACTTCAGTTCTGGACTTTGAGCCACCATCATTGATGACAAAAAATCATCCATTGGAAAAAGCAAAACATTATCAATTTGACTAGAAAGACTATTAAATATTTTATTAGCTTCATATAAAGTACTTGTTAAAACAATAATATTACTATTATATTTATTTTTTAATTTAGCCAAATAAAAAACATTTAACTGTTCCGTTAAACCAGATATTTCCGTATTTAAATCATATTTAAAATATTCATCTAAAAAATCCATAACTAACCCCTACTATTATAAATATTCATTGTTTTATCTATACCATCACTTATAAAAGATAATATTATTTCTTTAAAATTATCTTCATTATTCTTAAATAAATCTAATTCTTTCTTACTTAATTTACCCAAAACATAATCAATAACATCATTACAATATTCTGTCTTAATACCTATTTTAAGTCTAGGTATATAATTACTATTTAAATGACTTATAATAGATTTAATTCCATTATGTCCACCATCACTACTTTGAGCTTTAAGACGATAAGTACCTGCCACTAAATCTAAATCATCTTGAATAACTAAAATATTATCTAGAGGAATATCAAAATACTTAACAAACTCTACAACTGCCATACCAGAATTATTCATATAAGTTTGTGGTTTTACAAAGATAACTTTTTCTCCATTAATAACATCTTCATAATATAAAGCATTAAACTTCTTTTGCCATTTAACTTCACCCAAAAAACTATCGATTACCATAAAACCGATATTATGTCTTGTCATTTCATATTCTTTTCCAGGATTTCCTAAACCAACAATTAACTTCATTCTTCACCTACAAATAAATGTTGATATGTACTTAAGTTATCAACACATATTATCTTTCTAAACTTTATACCTAATTTACCATTCTTAACTATTTTTAAAATTATCATCTTAGGTATATCTTTCTTTGTTGTAATAATTTGTACTTCTTTTACATTTAACTTATATTTAAATGCTAAATTAATAATTTCATCAAGTCTTTCTATTCGATGAATTAAATAAAAAGTCCCATTATTCTTAAGATAAATACTAACTATATTAAATATATCCTCCAGTGTAATAAAAACTTCATGTCTAGAAATAGTTTTATAATCATTCTTATTTTTAAAACCATTATCATTAGTCTTAAAATACGGCGGATTACATGTAATTATATCAAAAAACTTAGGTTTATAAAAGTCCCCAATTGTTTTAACATCAGCATTAATAATTTTAATATTATCTATCTTATTAATATCAACTGACTTTTGGGCTAAATCTGCTATATCTTTTTGAATTTCAAAACCTACAATTAAATCATTAGTTTTAAGACTAAGAATTAAAGGTATCGGAGCATTACCAGTACACATATCTAAAATCTTAGCATCTTTTTTTAATTTAACATATTCTGCCAGTAAAATAGCATCAATTGATAACTTAAAACCATCATCCATCTGCATTATATAACGGTTTGGATAATCAAACAAATCATTTTTTACTATTGATGACATAATCCTCTTTTTCTCCATCAATCAATATCTTACATTTACAATTTAAAACATCAAGACCAATAACTTGAGCCTCTCCTTTTGGTGTCTTAATAACATCTCCAACACTAGGCATATCTTTTAAATTTTCAATATAATTTTCATCTTCATAAGAAAGACAACATAATAATCTTCCACAAGCACCATTAATCTTACTAGGATTTAACGCCAAATTTTGATTCTTTGCCATTTGCATATTAATAGTTCCAACATTCCCTAAAAACTTAGTACAACATAGCTTTCCCCCACAAATACCAAAGCCACCAACTTCTTTTGCTTTATCTCTAGCACCAACTTGTCTTAATTCAATTCTTGTTCTAAACATACCAGCAAGCTTCTTAGCAAGTTCCCTAAAATCAACTCTACCATCAGCAGTAAAATTAAATAATAATTGACTTCTATCTAAGTTAAAATTAGCACTAATAATATTCATATCTAAACCTAAATCTTTGGCAAATTCAATCGCTTTTTTATAAGCTATTGAAGAATCCTTCAAATTAGTAATATAAGCCTCATAATCATCATCACTTGCTCTTCTAATTATTGATTCAATCTCACTATCATCTTTTATATCTTTAATCGTAGCAACTCTACCCAAATATTCTCCTCTATCCGTACTAACTACAACTAAATCATCAATAGCTAATTCTTCTTCAAACTTATAATAATCCATTTTCAAAGCATTTTTAAACTTAACTCCATAAACAACCAATTTAATCACCCAATTCTATTACAAATTTATCTAATAATAATTCAATATTAACATTATAAACAATATCATCCAATAACTTAGTTACTAAATTAATTCTTTTTAAAATATCTTGAATAGACAACTTCAAAATAAAATCCAATTCTCTAAAGTCAAACTTATCAGAATTACAAGTTATTTTTTTCAAAGCCTCTTCATAAATAATAAGTATTATTTGAAAAAATTTTGTAACTTCATCTCTTTCTTTATATTTAACTAAGATTTCATCTCTATTATACATTATTCCTTTATATTTTTCCACTTCTAATTTCTTTAAATAATTAACAACATCTAAATACATTTCATCATCTTTAATTGTATTAATAGAAACCTTAGCACTATCATATCTAACTTTTAATATTTCACACCTACTTCTAATAGTAGCAATTACATTATTAACATTATTTGTTATAAAAAATCCTAATATATGCTCTTCTGGTTCTTCGACAAACTTTAACATCGTATTCGCGGATGCTCCATTTAATTTTTCTGCTTCCATAATAACATATATATTTTCTTTAGTATATACAGGAAGTGAACTAAAATTTCTTTTTAACTCCAAAACCTGTTCTTTCTTTATAGTAGCACCATCAGATTTAATAATAACTAAAGAAGGTAAATAATTCTGTTCAATCAAATTACAAATATTACACTTATTACAATTAATAACATATTCATGTTCACAAAATATTTGCTTAATTACATCTTTTAATTCTTTTAAACAAAGATCTACATTATTAGTTTCAATTAAATAAGCATGAGATATTTTATTCTCATGGTAATATTTAACAATTTTTTCTAACTCCACCTCTACTACCTCCTTATGCTAAAACAAAAAATATTGCCACTAAAGATAACAATCCACTAAAGCCTAGACAAGAAACTACTAATATTGTAATTATATTAATGGGAATAAATATATTTAAACCCGCTCCCACTAAATTAAAAACATAAACCATACATACAGCCATAATAATTCGTTTTAATGTTTCCAACACTACTTTTTTCATAGCATCCCTCATCAAACACTATGACTTTTTTCCTATTTCTATTCACTTATTTTTTTTCTATCTTCTAAGGCTTTATCTAATGTAATTATATCTAAATAATCAATTTCTGCACCCATTGGAATACCATAAGATAGCCTTGATATTAAAACATTCTTATGTTCAAATATCTTCTTAATATAAAGAGTTGTAGTTTCACCTTCAATTGTTGACTTCAAAGCTAGAATTAACTCTGGATTTTCTAATCCCTCCACTCTCTTTACTAATGAAGCTAAATTAATATTTTCAGGTCCAATATTATCTGCTGGTGATATTAGTCCATTTAAAACATGATAAACACCATTGTAATTACCCACTTTTTCAAATGAAAATACACTCTTATAATCCTCAATAACACATATTACATTTTTATTTCTATGTTCATCAGCACAAATATTACATACATCATTTTCAGTAAGATGACCACAAATAGAACATCTTTTAATTTTTTTAATATCCCTTATTGCATCAGCAAACTTATCAATATCTTCTTCTTTAAAATTATGAGTTGCTAAAGCTAATCTCTCAGCATTCTTTTCACCAATTCCTGGCAATTTTTTATAATAATATATTAGTTTATCTAAAGACT
>CAZGKC010000028.1:0-8063 GCA_964526205.1 uncultured Muribaculaceae bacterium | reverse complement strand
ATACCAATTGGTATTCCTAAAATATAAAAAACAATCACAATAGCTAACCAAAGAATAGTAAAAGCTATGGTATAAGGCGCCATTAAAGAAAGAGCTCTAGATATTGTTACAGTATCATCTTTTCTTTTATTGTAAATCTGTAAAAAACCAATTAATATAACAAAATAAGTAAAAAATGGAGTAATTCCCTTAACAGAACTATCAGCTGCTCTAAAAACAGCTTGAGCAAACTCTGGAGTTAAAGAGCTTTGCATAAACATTGGAACAACGATTGGTGCAATAATTGCCCATTTAGTAGCAGCAACAGGGACTAAAAATGTAGAAATTAATGTTAAAAAGAATGTAGTTAATACCAAAACAATTCCCGAAAGTTCAAAATTACTAATCCAACTAGTTAAACTAGATACTAAAAAAACACCAATATTTGTTTGCTTAAAAATTAAACAAAATTG
Organism: uncultured Muribaculaceae bacterium; assembly: GCA_964526205.1. Classification (GTDB taxonomy): domain Bacteria; phylum Bacillota_I; class Bacilli_A; order RF39; family UBA660; genus Onthocola_B. Next base: position 7,611 of record CAZGKC010000028.1, on the reverse strand, counting down.
AGCAGCAAAGAAAATTAATACTAGTAATGAAGATAAATCTTTTAAATAATAGTTCATCCCATCAACAAAATCTCTATTATTAGTAATAGTTTTTACCCTAAGCCCATATATAAGACCCGCGATCATTAATAAGAAACTAAAGATGAAAACCGAACCTTGATAAAAGTAAGAATTACTACCAAATAATTGATTCACATATCCTGTATCTTTTAAATATAGTAATAAACCAGAAAAAGGTAATCCAGGAATAATACAATAAATCAATGGAATTAAAATAACAATTATAGCTAAAACAACTATAATAAGTCCCTTTATTTCCGTTTTAGTAGGTTCCTGTTTTCTTGCTTCTATTTCTTCATCTTCAAAATTATATTTTCCTAATTTTGGAATAATTACTCTTTCCGTAATAAAAGTTCCAACATAGGCAACTAGAAGAGTACTTATAATTTGAAAAATGACATTACCACTAGTACTTACTTTATAAGTTACATCTAAAATTGTTGTAGCAGATTTTGTATAAGGAAGTAAACTACTGTCTAAAGAGTTAGCAATAATATTAGCCCCTGTTCCAAAAGTTATTCCCGCGAAAGCAGCACAAATACCCGCGGAAGGATGTCTACCTAAATCAATAAATAAAATGGCAGCAAGAGGAATTAAAATAACATAACCAACATCATAAAACATCGAAAATAAAACACCTAATAAAACAACTAAAAATGTTAAAAATCTTCTAGGTAAAAATTTAGCAATAATTTTATTCAATGTATTCAAAAATCCAGATTTATATGCTACTCCTATTCCCATTAATCCAAGAATCAAAGTTCCTAAAGGAGCAAAATTAATAAAATTAGATAAAAGATTGCTAATTAAATATTGAATACCCGTTCGATTAAATAAATTATTTATATTCACTACTTGAGCTTCTAAATCTCCTGATACAGTGTTTACTGTATAATAATTTGATTCGATATTTAAGATTCCACCAACACTACTAATTATCATAATAACAATAGTTAAAATAAAAAATACTAGTGCAGGATGAAACTTCACTCTCTTTAAATTCTTTTTAATTTTCATTTTCTACCACCTTTTTTACTTTTTTATTAAATTCAATTCTTGGTAGCATAATTGTTCGGTTACAAGCCAAACATTTTATCTTAATATCAGTACCCACTCTGGTAATTTCCCATTTATTGGTGCCACAGGGATGTTGTTTTTTCATAACTACTATACTACCTAATTTATAATCCAAAGACATAATAATCACCTTTTTTCTACTTCATTATATCATTTTGAATAATTTCTGTAAATAGATGGAAGAAAGGAAAATAAAGACAAATCTATAACATAAAAAAGATAAAGATTGTCTTTAAAATATTAGTTATAACCTTAATAAATGTTAATAAATTTTTACTTCATAAAAGAAATCATTTCATCAAATTAATAAATTTTTTTAATGACTAATTTCCGATCTGATAAGGATCATCCATTGTTCCAGACCCTCCAGTAACAAAGATAGAAGATGATAGTCTTACAACTGGTCGTAAGCCATAAGCATATGTACCACTTTCAACATCGACGTATCGTTTAAATGGACTCCAAAACACACCGTTTGCACTAGCAAGCCCGTCTGATGCGGCAAACCAATAATATCCTCCATTATCAATTAAATCATTATTGTATCCACATTCTGGATAAGAATACTGCGAAGCACAATATAAAGTTGTGCCTAAAGCTCCTCCAATATTTCCTAAACTAGATGAACTAACTGTAAGTCTCTTTCCGTAGCCACTAATAGATTTCGTCATATAATAAAAATCGGTGTCACTCATCGCCCAGGCATCTGTCGAAGCCATATCACATAATCCATCTTCATCACTATCAGAGCAAGTACAATCTCCATCCACAAAATCAGTATTGCAATACTTTAAAGCCAAGGCGTTAGCCATATTTATATATGTTACATTAGTATCACTACCAGTTCGAGTATTACATTCAGGACTTCCAGCACTTACCAACATTACTTTTCCCTTTAAAATATAAGCAATCCTCCAACCAGTTACATAATATTTATAATCACTACTATAACAATATCCATAGGTATATCCAGAAGTATCTAAATCTTCTCTAGCATTCTGTCCTAAACATGAATTTGGTGCTTCTGTTCCAACATCTTCCGTTAAAGAAGAAGCACTACCATCACTTTGACATGAAACACTAGTACTACCTACTGTTCCACCACTTCCTCTATAAGCAACATAACTTCCAACTTGCATACTACTCAATTTTGGATTAGACTCAAATGTTAAATCACAAGATACTCCTCCTCCACTTGTTCCATTTGTTACGGTAAGTTCATAAGTTGTAGTATTCCAAGTAACAACTGTATTTCGATTATCACATTCATATGTTGTTAAATAATAAGTACCACTAGTTGGTAATGCTGTAGCACTTACTCCATCAACACTAATCATTAAATTATTTCCTTGACTCATTACCACTGTTGAAGAAGTAGAAGAAGAATCAAAAAAGCAAGAAATAAAACAAATTATTATTACTAATAAAACAATCATCATATATTTTTTTAAATTTCTTCTCATTTGATTATCACACCTTTCTTTCCGTTAAGTCATTAAGATAAACTCATCTTTAGATCAATTATACTATTTAAAGAACATTAACTTTGATAATATAGTTTACAAACAAGTCATACCCAATTAATATTGACAATATAAAGAGAAATCAGATAATTATGAAGTGTTAAATATAATTTAGATTCCTTATCATAAAACCAAAATAATCTTCATAACCCATTTCATTCCTTATTTTTTTTATTATTTACTAATCACATAAGGGTCATTCATTGTTCCAGATCCTCCGGTGACATAAATAAGAGATGATAGTCTTACAACAGGACGTAAACCATAAGCATATGTATCATAATTTCCTTCGACATATCGTTTTAATGGATTCCAAAACACACCATAATTACTAGAAGAACTATTTTGTGATGTAAACCAATAATATCCTCCATTATCAATTAAATCATCATTATATCCACATTCCTGGTAAGAATACTGAGAAGAACAATACAAAGTTGTCCCTAATGTTCCACCACTATCCCCCAAAGTAGATGAACCATCTGTAAGTCTCTTCCCATAGCCACTAATAGATTTCGTCATATAATAGAAATCCGCATCATTAATCGCCCAAACATCTGTCGAAGCCATATCACATAATCCATCTTCATCACTATCAGAGCAAGTACAATCTCCATCCACAAAATCAGTATTGCAATACTTTAAAGCCAAGGCGTTAGCCATATTTATATATGTTACATTAGTATCACTACCAGTTCGAGTATTACATTCAGGACTTCCAGCACTTACCAACATTACTTTTCCCTTTAAAATATAAGCAATCCTCCAACCAGTTACATAATATTTATAATCACTACTATAACAATATCCATAGGTATATCCAGAAGTATCTAAATCTTCTCTAGCATTCTGTCCTAAACATGAATTTGGTGCTTCTGTTCCAACATCTTCCGTTAAAGAAGAAGCACTACCATCACTTTGACATGAAACACTAGTACTACCTACTGTTCCACCACTTCCTCTATAAGCAACATAACTTCCAACTTGCATACTACTCAATTTTGGATTAGACTCAAATGTTAAATCACAAGATACTCCTCCTCCACTTGTTCCATTTGTTACGGTAAGTTCATAAGTTGTAGTATTCCAAGTAACAACTGTATTTCGATTATCACATTCATATGTTGTTAAATAATAAGTACCACTAGTTGGTAATGCTGTAGCACTTACTCCATCAACACTAATCATTAAATTATTTCCTTGACTCATTACCACTGTTGAAGAAGTAGAAGAAGAATCAAAAAAGCAAGAAATAAAACAAATTATTATTACTAATAAAACAATCATCATATATTTTTTTAAATTTCTTCTCATTTGATTATCACACCTTTCTTTCCGTTAAGTCATTAAGATAAACTCATCTTTAGATCAATTATACTATTTAAAGAACATTAACTTTGATAATATAGTTTACAAACAAGTCATACCCAATTAATATTGACAATATAAAGAGAAATCAGATAATTATGAAGTGTTAAATATAATTTAGATTCCTTATCATAAAACCAAAATAATCTTCATAACCCATTTCATTCCTTATTTTTTTTATTATTTACTAATCACATAAGGGTCATTCATTGTTCCAGATCCTCCGGTGACATAAATAAGAGATGATAGTCTTACAACAGGACGTAAACCATAAGCATATGTATCATAATTTCCTTCGACATATCGTTTTAATGGATTCCAAAACACACCATAATTACTAGAAGAACTATTTTGTGATGTAAACCAATAATATCCTCCATTATCAATTAAATCATCATTATATCCACATTCCTGGTAAGAATACTGAGAAGAACAATACAAAGTTGTCCCTAATGTTCCACCACTATCCCCCAAAGTAGATGAACCATCTGTAAGTCTCTTCCCATAGCCACTAATAGATTTCGTCATATAATAGAAATCCGCATCATTAATCGCCCAAACATCTGTCGAAGCCATATCACATAATCCATCCCCATTACTATCCGTGCAAGTACAATCTCCATCTACAAAATCAGTATTACAATATTTTAATGCCAAAGTATTGGCAGTATTTATATAAGTTGTATTCGCATTACTACTAGATCTAGTATTGCATTCAGGACTTCCTGCACTTACTAACATTACTTTTCCATTTAAAATATAAGCAATTCTCCAACCTGTTACATAATACTTATAGTTACTACTCTGACAATAACCATAAGTATACCCAGATGTATCTAAATCTTCTCTGGCATTCTGTCCTAAACATGAATTTGGTGCTTCTGTTCCAACTGTTTCCTTTAAAGATGAAGCACTACCATCAGTTTGACAAGAAACACTAGTACTACCTACTGTTCCACCACTTCCTGTATAAGTAACATAACTTCCAACTGCCATACTACTTAGTAATGGATAATCCGTACTACTAGTAAAAGTTAAACTACAACTATCCCCCATCACTGCTCCAGCACTATAAGTAATATTTTTATTATAGGTATTCCAAGTTAAAGTCGATCCTTTATTACAACTAGCACTCATTGTATAAGTTCCACCAGTTGGTAAACCAGTGCTACTACTTCCATCAATAGTAATTGAACTAATCAAAATATCCCTAGGTATACTAACTTCTCCAGTAATTAAATATTTTCCATTCAAATACTCAATATCACTAGCACTCGTACTAGAACTTGCTACTCCTACATAAATTTTCATATCTGTATCACTACTATTTACTACAGCAACACTAGTAGTAGTATCATCGCCCGTATCTATACTACCACTAGTACTAACACTACTACCACTTAATTTTCCAATAGCCATATCACTACTTAATGTATCTGGACTAACCATCTTATACCAAATACCATAGTAAACAACATTATCAGTATTATTTGTTATTTCTACATTAAATAACTCACTTCCACCTGCTGGAATAACTAATTCTTCATATTCTTCAATACTGCTAAGAGATATATTAAAACTTAAATTTAATCCTACTATATCTTCACTAGTACTATAATTACTCGCAAATTTTGCATAAGTAGGTACAATAATAAACCCTAACAAACAAATAATCAACAATAATAATAAATACATATTCTTCTTACTAACTAGTTGTTTTATTCTATCTATCATATTATCCCTACTTTCTAGTATACATCTACATTATAGCGAAATTACCCTCAATAGTCAATTAAGAGCTAAAAAATAAATTCAAAAATTTACTAGTCATTTCTTAATTTATATTATATAATATCATTAAGAAATGAGGGATAAATATGAAAAAATGTTTACCAATTGGTTATGATAATTTTCAAGAAATTATAGAAAAAGATTTATATTATGTAGATAAAACAAATGTTATTGAAGATTTACTTAAAAATCACAATAAAGTTGCTTTATTCCCAAGACCGAGAAGATTTGGTAAAAGTTTATTTATTTCAATGTTAGATAATTTTTTCAATATAGAAAAGAAAGAAAAAAATAAACATTTATTTGAAAATTTAAACATTAGTAAAAGTAAATATTATTCCGAATTAAGTACAACCCCTGTAATTAAACTCGATTTTAAAAAATTAAAAGATAATAATTTTGATGTTATGATAACTTCTTTTCAAGAAATGATTCGTGCATTATATTCAGAAAAAAGATATTTATTAAATACTTTACAAGAAGATGAGCAAAAACTATTTTATCAATTTTTAAATGAAGAGGCGAATATTTCTAAATATCAAGAGTCTATTCAATTACTTAGTTATTTTTTATATCGTTATTATCATAAAAAAGTAATTATTTTAATTGATGAATATGATGTTCCAATTCAACAAGGTTATTTAGAAGGATTTTATGATGATATTGTAAGTTTTATCAGAGAAGTATTCTCCAGTGCTTTAAAAGGAAATGAATATGTTGAAATGGCGATTATGACAGGCGTACTTCGAGTTAGTAAAGAAAGTTTATTTAGTGATTTGAATAATGTTGAAGTCTATGGAATTACTGATAAAGATTACAATGAATATTTTGGCTTTACAGAAACAGAAACTGAAACATTATTAAATTATTACAATTTAGAATTAACTAGTGATGTTAAAAATATGTATGATGGATATAACTTTAATGGAGTTGCAATTTATAATCCTTGGAGTATCATAAATTATGCGACTGATAAAACATTAATTCCTTACTGGATTAATACCTCAGGTAATGAATTAATTACAAAAACAGTACGTGAAACAAGTGATGATATTAAAATTAAAATCGAACAATTATTACAAGGTGAATCTATAGAAATTATTTATGATGAACAAGTAACATTTCTAGATTATAATCGAATCCACTCAGAAAATACCATTTTAAACTTATTCTTAATTAGTGGTTATTTAACTTTAGAAGAAGAACAAGAAATTGATTTATTTGGTAATGCAGTTATGAAGGTAAAACTTCCCAACCAGGAAGTGAGAAGTTTATTTGCTAAAATATTAAATGAAGAATTAATTGATAATCCAAATATTACATTAAGTATGATTAGAGAATTTGCAGAAAATATAGTTTTAAATAATAAAGAAAAAATAGAAAATAGTTTAAATAAAATATTACCTAGTATATCATTCATGGATTCTACAGAATCATTCTATCATGGTTATGTATTAGGATTATTTAGTATGTTTTTAAATAAAAATTTTATCATCAAATCCAATCGAGAAGCTGGTATGGGTAGATTCGATTTAATGATAGAAAAAATAGATAAAACATTAGGAATTATTATAGAATTTAAAATTACCAAAGATGATATGGAAGAAAGTGCTAGTAAAGCCTTAAAGCAAATGAAAGAAAAAGAATATTATCAAGAATTACTGTTAGATAAAATTGAAACTATTCAAGAATATGCCATTATATTTCAAGGAAAAAAATGTATTGTAAGATAAGAAATGAGGGATAAATATGAAAAAAGGTTTACCAATTGGTTATGATAATTTTCAAGAAA
>CAZGKC010000027.1:0-8104 GCA_964526205.1 uncultured Muribaculaceae bacterium | reverse complement strand
AATAATAACAAAGTCAAGAAAAATCGGTCGACAAAAAACGACATATTTCGGGTCAAATACCCATTTTAATCCCAAAATAAAAGAAAAAAATTTTTTAAAATTTTTTCTACTTTCTTCTTTTATCTAATCAATTTTCTTAATAAACATAGCATCTCCAAAGGAGAAAAATCTAAAATCATGTTCTTTTGCATACTCATAAGCATTTAAAATATTATCTTTTCCTGCCAAAGCAGAAACTAACATAAGCAAAGTACTTTTAGGTAAATGGAAATTAGTTATAAGCCCATCTATTGCTTTAAATTCATACCCAGGATAAATAAATATCTGTGTATTACCACTACATGCAACAAATTCATCATGTTCATGTTTAATTGTCTCTAACACTCGAGTAGAAGTAGTACCAACTGCATAAATATTTCTTTTTTCTTCTTTTGCTTTATTCAATCTATCAGCAACATCTTTACTTACTACATAATATTCACTATGCATGCGATGTTTTGTTACATCTTCTACTTCCACTGGTCTAAAGGTACCAAGCCCAACATGTAAAGTAACATAAAGTACTTCCACGCCATAATCTTTTAATTCTTCTAATAATTCTTTAGTAAAATGCAACCCAGCCGTCGGAGCAGCAGCACTACCTAAATTCTTAGCATACACAGTCTGATACCTTGATTGATCTTCTAATTTCTCATGAATATAAGGTGGAAGTGGCATTGTCCCAAGTCTTTCTAATATTTCCATTAAAATACCCTCATACAATAATTCAACTCTAACAATACCCTCTTCCTTCTTCTCAATTACTTTAGCCTTTAAAGAACCATCACCAAATAAAACCATTGTACCAACATGTAATCTTTTCGCTGGTTTTGCTAAACACTCCCAAACATCACCTTCGGTATTTTTAAGTAAAAGAAGTTCAATTACAGCTTTCGTATCCAACTTTTCTCCAATCAATCGAGCAGGAATAACTTTAGTATCATTTAAAACTAAAACATCACCTGGTTGTAAATACTTTTTTAAATTTTTAAAAACATCTTCTTCTATCTTTCCACTATCTTTATCTAAAATTAACAATTTAGAATCACTACGATTTTTTAAAGGAGTTTGAGCAATAAATTTTTGTGGTAATTCATAATCAAATTCACTAGTACTCATATTAAAAACCTTTTACCTTTTCATAAACTTCATTATTTATATCCTCAATAGATCTTATAACATCATTTTTAACACAATCGACCTTAACAAAACCATACTTCTCCGTTAATTCCAAATAAGCTTTTTCAGCATTTTCCAAATGCCTCTTATCTTTTTCTAATTGATCTGGAGTTTCAGCTCGATTCTTTTTCAAAGCAGATGCATATTCAAAAGGCATATACAAAAATATTACCATATCAGGTCGAGGAAGTTCCATAATACCAAATTCTAAAGTATCTAACTTTTGATATATCTTTTCTCTTTCCTCTTTAGATTCTATTTTACCACCTTGATGAGCCATATTAGATTCCACATATCTATCAAGAATTACAATATCTCCCTTAGCCAAATGTTCATTAATAATTCCAATATTATATCTTCGATCAGCAGCATAATATACAGAAGCACACAAAGCATCAACATTTGCAGCCCCTTCCCTAAACCAACCATCACAAATATAAGACTTCCCTAAATAAGGTCCACCAATAATTCTACCCGTCGGTGTATCATAAGCAGGAAAAGAAAACTTAAATACATTTATACCATCACTCTTTAATTTTTCAACTAACTTATTTGATTGTGTCTCTTTTCCTGAACAATCAGTACCTTCAATAACAATTAACTTACCCTTACTCATAACCTTCTCCTTTAATTTATTAAATTAATTTTTCTATATTTTATAACATATCATCTACCGTCAATTCCGCATACCATTCTTTAGGAAAATCCTCATCATATTCAACATCTCCAAAAATCTCTGGCATTTCTTCTTTAAACTTTAAAAGCAATGGTATCATAATTTGTCTAACAGATGGATGAACGTGTTTAGTAGTTCTTAAAGAAAGAACATGTTTCCATTCTCTAATATTGCAAGTCATAGTAACTTCTCCAGAAGTAGAATGAGGAAGCAACATTCTAAGTTGATCAACTGTAGCACCATTATTTGCCATTTCCATATAAGCTTTCTCTAAATTTTCCATTGCTTTTTTCCAAATTTCATAATTCTTTTTATCTGTAATAAACACTGGATCTATAAACTTAATATTATTAGTAAACTTATCTTTACTATAATTACAATATCTAGTAGATTCTATTGAAAAAGATGCTCCAGCACGATGCCTAGTTAAATCTTTATAAGCCCCAACATCACTAAAGAATCTAACTGTTATTTTTTCATGCTCCAATACTGATTCATGCCCTTTAGATATACAATTAGTTAATAATTTTTTATAACTATCAGAAGTTATCTTCCCTTCTGTACGATAACAAGTACGGCAGGCTTTTTCAAGCCTTTTCATTATCTTAACTCCATCAAAATTTTCTACTTTAATCCATGGTTTAACAATTTCCATCTTATCCTCCCTAATACCATAATGGATACTTACTCGTTAAAGTTAGTACTTGCTTTTCTAATTCACCCAATATCTCTTTATTATCATGATTCTTTAATGCCTTAGCAATAATATGACCAATTTCTTCAAAATCATCTTCTTTTAAACCTCTGGTTGTCATGGCAGGTGATCCTAATCTAATACCACTTGTAACCATTGGACTTTCTGTTTCTCCTGGAATAGTATTTTTATTAACAGTAATATGAATAGTATCAAGTAAATTTTGGGCTTCTTTTCCTGTTAAACCACTACCACTCTTAACATCAACTAATATTAAGTGATTATCAGTACCACCAGAAACAATTCTAAAACCTTCACTTTCTAATGTTTTTGCTAATACCTTAATATTTTTTAATACTTGTTCTTGATAAGTTTTAAATTCTGGTTGTAACGCCTCATAAAAGCACTCTGCTTTAGCAGCAATAACATGCATCAAAGGTCCTCCTTGAACACCAGGAAATACAGTTTTGTCAATTTTCTTAGCTATTTCTGGATCATTAGTTAAAATCAAACCACCTCTTGGACCTCTTAAAGTTTTATGAGTAGTAGTTGTAACTACATGAGCATAAGGTATTGGTGATGGATGTAATCCAGTTGCTACTAATCCCGCAATATGAGCCATATCTACCATCAAATAAGCACCTACTTTATCACATATTTCTCTGAATCTTTTAAAATCTATAATTCTGGAATATGCCGAAGCACCCGCAATAACCATTTTGGGCTTTTCCTTCAAAACTTTCTTTTCCAATTCATCATAATCAATTTCTTCTGTCTTAGGATCAACATCATAATCAACTATCTCATAATCTTGTCCACTAAAAGATAGCTTATGACCATGAGTTAAATGTCCACCATTCGACAAATTCATCCCCATAACTTTATCGCCATGATTTAATAAAGCCCGATAAACAGCCATATTAGCACTTGATCCTGAATGAGGTTGAACATTAGCATATGCTACATTAAACAGCTTCTTAGCTAAATCTCTTGCTTCATTTTCAAATACATCAATATATTCACATCCACCATAATATCTCTTACCAGGGTATCCCTCCGCATATTTATTTGTCAAAATACTACCTTGTAATTTAAGAATATCATTGGAAACATAATTCTCACTAGCAATAAGTTCAATATTATTTTCTTGCCTTTCTCTTTCTTTCTTTAAAGCATCTTCTAAAATCTTATCCATTTTATTACCTCCTCAATTTTAAATATGCATTATAATTATAAAGCGTAATACCTACGCTTGTCAATAGCTATTAACTAACCATATCCACTAAATTTTCTACAATCATAGCTACTGTCATAGGTCCAACTCCCCCCGGATTTGGTGTTACATACGAGGCTTTTTCCAATACACTTTCAAAATCAACATCTCCAACAATTTTACCATCAATTTTAGAAATCCCCACATCAATCACTACAGCACCATCTTTAATCATATCCCCCGTAATAATTCGAGCAACACCACAGGCCCCAATTACAATATCAGCCATCTTGGTAATATTTTCTAAATGTTTAGTATGACTATGAGCAAGAGTAACTGTAGCATTTCTGTTTTCTAATGCCAAACTAAGAGGTTTTCCCACAATATTGCCTCTTCCAACAATAACAACATGAGCACCATCCAACTTAATCTTATATTCATCTAATAACCTAATAATACCTCGAACAGTACAAGGCATAATTGTATCTTTATTTAAATACAATTTATATATATTATTTTTAGTAAACCCATCAACATCTTTCCTTGAATCAATCATTCCACTACATTTATCATAATCAATTCCACTAGGTACTGGACTTTGCAATATAACCCCCGTAACACTCTCATCATCATTTAAATTGCAAATTAATTCTATTAACTCTTGTTCTCTAATATCACTTCCTAGTTCATATAAAACAAAATCAATCCCTACTTTTTCACAAGCTTTCCTTTTATTTCTTATATAAATTTTACTAGCTTCATTATCTCCTACTAAAATAACAGCTAACTTTATTTTTAAATTATTATCTTCTATTTTCTTCTTTAATTCTAAAAATATTCTATCTCTTATTAATTTTCCATCTAAAATCATCAAAATTCTCCTTAAATATCAAACAATGTTCTATTATGTATAACTCCCAAATGTTTATATGCTTTCTCACAAGCAACTCTTCCACTTCTCGTTCTTTTAATAAATCCTTCTTGTAACAAGAAAGGTTCAACTACATCTTCAATTGTTGTAATTTCTTCTCCAATAGCAGTTGCTATTGTTTCTACCCCCACAGGTCCTCCATTAAATTTATTAATAAGGGCATCTAAATACTCAATATCGACATTATCTAGCCCATAAGTATCTACATTCAAACGATCCAACGACTTAAGAGTAATATCTAAATCTATTTGCCCATCCCCCTCAACAAGGGCAAAATCTCTAACTCTTTTAAACAATCTATTAGCAATTCTTGGTGTCTTTCTACTCCTTTTAGCCAGTTCAACCGCCGCATCATCCGTAATCTTCATATCCAGTACATTACTAGTTCTCTTCACAATACTTGCCAATTCCTCTTCAGAATAGTATTCTAATTTATTAACAATACCGAATCTATCTCGCAATGGACTAGACAAATCTCCTGCTCTTGTCGTTGCTCCAACCAAAGTAAATGGTGGTAAATCAATCTTAATACTCTTTGTTTTACCCTCAGTTCCAATCACTACATTAATCGTAAAATCTTCCATTGCAGAATATAATATTTCTTCTACAAATGAAGGCATTCTATGTATCTCATCAATAAACAAAACATCCCCCGGCTCTAAAGTCGACAAAATAGCTGCCAAATCACCGCTTTTCTCAATCGAAGGACCAGTAGCTGTTTTAATATTACTACCTAATTCATTAGCAATAATATGAGCAAGGGTCGTTTTCCCTAACCCTGGAGGACCATACAAAAGCACATGATCTAAAGACTCTCCCCTCATCTTAGCAGCTTCAATAAACACCTTTAAATTAGCTTTAATCTTTTCTTGTCCTACATATTCATCTAAAGACTCTGGCCTAATACTTTTATCAAATGTATCTTCAACTTTTAACTCTGCATCCATAATTCGATCATCCATTTTTAACCTCCATACTATCCAAGATATTCTCAATCTCTTTCCAACTCTTAACAGTCCTACCCATTTGTAAAGCCAAAACTCCTTCCTTACTTATCTCATCCAACACTTCTTCTTTATCATCAATAAATAATTCTATTCCTTCTCTCAAAACCGTATCCACTTTACTATCTTTAAAATAAACAACTTTATCATAAGGTATATTCCATCTATCTAAAAAAGCACAACTAATACCACAAACTTCTTTAGCTAAACTTCCTCTAGCAGTAACAAATATAATCTTATTTCCCTTATCCTTCAACCGTTTTAAAACATCTCTAACATCTTCCTTTAACTCCACATTACCTAATATATCTCTAATATTATTATTAACAAATTTATAAAACTCTTCTTCTTCAATATCATGATAATCTACAACATCTTTATATTTAACATCTTTATTTAATATCTTAGTTGCATTTTCCGTAGTCTTTGTTATTGTATCATCTATATCAATACCTAAAACCATTTTAATCACCTTCAACTTCATTATACACTATTTTTTTAGAAAGAACAACAAAAAATTAACGAACATATGTATTTATAATATTTTTCTAATTTTACATTGTTAAATAAGAAAAAATAGTGTATAATAATATAAGAATAAAGGAATTGTGTGATACAGATGTTTAGAGATTTTGACTATGAAAATAAACCTGTTGTTGATATTGTCAATGAAATGATTATTGATGCTATTAATAAAAACGCATCAGATATTCACTTTGATCCAACTGAAGACGTATTAAATGTCCGCATTAGAATAGATGGGGAACTTTTAGAATACGCCAAAGTACCTAGTTTTGTTAAAAAAAATCTCTTAACCAGAATCAAAATAATATCTGGTATGAATATCACCGAAACCAGACTACCCCAAGATGGAGCAATTAAAAATTTAACAGATCAAGTAGACCTAGACCTTCGTGTTTCTTCTCTACCCATTGTAGATGGTGAAAAAATCGTTATCCGTATTTTAAACTATACTATGAGTCAAGGAGGACTAGAAAACCTTGGTTTATCTGAAAAGAATTTAGCTAAAATAAACAAACTAATCAAAATGCCTAACGGTATTATCTTAGTAGCAGGTGCTACTGGTTCAGGTAAATCAACCACCGTTTATTCAATGCTCCAAATATTAAACACTGTATCTAGAAACATAATAACAGTTGAAGACCCCGTTGAAATGAAAATCGCCGGTATTAATCAAGTACAAGTAATGAGTGATATTGGTCTAACTTTTGGTAACACGTTAAGAAGTATATTAAGACAAGACCCCGATGTTATCATGATTGGTGAAATTCGTGATGATGAAACAGCACGTATCGCTGTAAGAGCATCAATCACTGGACACTTAGTATTATCTACTATCCACACTAACAACTCTCTTAATACCATTGAAAGATTATTAGATATGGAAGTAGAAAGATATTTATTAGGTACAGCCCTAACAGGTATAATATCTCAAAGATTAGTAAAAAGACTATGTCCAAAATGTCGTACTAGTAGACCTACAACAGATTATGAAAAGAATTTATTTGAAAAAGTATTACACCAACAAATAAATGAAATATATACCCCTGCTGGATGTAGTGAATGTATCAACGGCTATGTAGGTCGTATTGCCTTGCATGAAGTACTGGAAATAAATCAAGAGATAAGAGATGCCATTACCAACAATGTCCGAAAAGATAAATTAAGAGATCTTGTATATAACCATAGTGATGTTGTTAGCCTTCTTCAAGATGGATTAGACAAAGTAGTTCAAGGATTAACTAGTATTGATGAAATATTAAGAGTAATTGATGTTGAAGATGACTTTGGTGAAAATGATGATGAGATTAAGCAAGCATTCATTGGTAAACCAACAACTTCAGTACAACCAGAGAGCTTAGAAACAGCTATTGAAACCCTATAGCATACAATTTCTTAAACAATATGTCATACTGACATTTAAACTCCCGATTTATAATATATAATTATTATAAGAAGGGAATGATTACTATAGAAACCCTAAAAATTATTCGTGAAAAAAGAGGGTATAGCCAATTAAAGGTAGCAATGCACGTTAACACCAGTCAAGACCAAATAAGTCGTTATGAAAGTGGTAACAGAGAACCTAACAAGGATACACTAAGAGACCTAGTTAAGTACTTAGACACTAATGCTGACTACATTTTGGGATTAACTGCAGATGATCGACCATATTATGATCGTAACCAATCAAATTTATCAGATCAAGAATATGAAGCAATTAAGCTATTCCGTAATCTTGATGAAGATGAAAAAGTAGTTGTGCTAAAACTCTTAAAAGCGTATATTAAGGAAAAAGATTTAACCAAAACAAGTTAAATCTTTTATTTTATAAACAAATACTTTA
>CAZGKC010000026.1:0-8109 GCA_964526205.1 uncultured Muribaculaceae bacterium | reverse complement strand
CCTATTATAAGAAATACCTACACTATTTTCGGAAGAATATAAAAATAAAATTCTAAAATCTGTTGATAAAGTTAGCGATACAAATATTTCGTTATTTTCACCTTTTTCTAATTTTAATAAATTTAAACAAGCTTTCTTCTTTTTATTTTACTTTTTTGTCTAAAAATTTCTTTCTCATTGAGTTGTTATACTTCTAATCAATTCTTCAAGATATAAATATACAAGCAGAGTTAATTATGAATATAAGTATTGTACTTCCTAATAAATTATTTAATAATATAAATTAAACTTCAAAATAAAACTCTTATTGAGGTTATTTTTCAACTAAATTTAGAAGCTTCCATATAAAAAGTCTCCATCAAATTTTGATGAAGGCTTTCTTTAACTCCCCACTGAATTTAAAACTGCCATAATGGATATATTATCCATCTTTTTCTAAAGATAATAGTTCATTATATATTGGTTCAAATATGCACTCATATTTGTATGTTAAACTTTTATAATAAAACTCTTTTTGCAGATTTGTTAATACAGGAATATTATTATATTCTGTAGGAATGTTTTCAAATAATTCTTTTATATTTATTAAATTTATCTTAGGAAAAATTCTTAACAATGCTTTATTACAATCATCACAGTTCATTGATTCAATGAATTTTAACGGATTAATAATCTTATCATCTTTTACAAACGAAGAAACAGCACTATCGTAAATAACTTGTTTTATTTTATGTTCATCTTTTAATATTGATTCTATTTTTTCATCAGAAGATTTACTATAAAAAGATGCTCCATTATCATATATTGGTGATAATCTCAGTTTCATTGTATCACGATTCAATATTAAGCCCCAATTATTGTCATTTCTGTCATTATTGCTTAAAAAAGCATCAACAACGAACATATCCCAAAATCTTTCTTTTAACTCAGGTACTCGTTCAAAATATATATTCTTATTCATAATAATATTAATTTCATCTAAATCAGTACCAAAACGATAATTGCTAGAAGAAGACAACTCTTCAATTTCTCTCTCAATATTTTCATCATAATCATTTTTAATCGAATTATAATCTAATATTATTTCATTTTGCTTTAAAAAATCTTTACAAGCAACTACTATTTTTCCATTCGTATATGCTAATTTTGTATCATGTGTTTCAAATCCAAGTAAATCATATATATGTGATCCTAAATATTCTGATATTGGTGAAGTAGTATATGACATACCAGCAACATTCATACTTTTAGTTGATTTAGGATATTTTAAGAACCACTTTTCTCCATTTAAAATGATTCCTTTTTTACTTCCACTATGACCACCATAAGTAATTCCACTTAGTTTCAAATCTTCTAAATTTTCTATTTTAATCACAATGTCACCTCTTAATAAATTATAGCATAAAAATTAATTATTAACACTATATCAACTCTAATTTCTATCAAATGTTAATTAAAAAATTCAGTGTAGGCTAAAAGAATTTTATAGCATTTCTATTAAATGTAAATACTAATTAATTTAGCATGAAGAACAACTCTCATTACTCCACCAGTTACACATGTTGATAATGTTAATATTTGATCTTCACTTGTTAAATCCACATTAAAATCGTTTATACTTCTATTTTTAATTGTATTTAAAAAATCCAAATATTCATTATCACTATTAAATTCAGTAGTAATATAATAATCTTCTTTTTCTATTGTATATACTGAAAATACTTTAAATTTTTTTAATCCTTCTTCTGAGACTAAATCAATAATTAAATTATCTTCATTGTTATACCAACTTTCATTTAAGGCATTTTTTAAACTACCAAACATGGAATTATCTTGAGTATTATGACCATATATAATGGTATTTCTATCTGTACCATCAAATTTATTGTGATAATCTAAAAATATCCAACCAGCAGTGTTATACTCTTTATTAAAATTATGTTTTAAATAATAACTATTATCTGTTCCTTTAACAACAACATAATCTATGTTTGTGCCATTTACTCTTAAATATGCAATAGTATCAGGATTTTGATTTTTTAATGTTTCCCAATCAATATCATATGTTAAAAAGTCATTATCTGTTTTATTTATTGTAATTGAATCATTATTTTTATTTTTTATTTCTTGATTCTCTTTATTTGATGTATACCAAAAAGTTATTTTATAAGCAGAAAATATAATTGCTATAATACATATTAATTTGGTTATTAAAATAATATTCTT
Organism: uncultured Muribaculaceae bacterium; assembly: GCA_964526205.1. Taxonomy (GTDB): domain Bacteria; phylum Bacillota_I; class Bacilli_A; order RF39; family UBA660; genus Onthocola_B. The sequence goes on along the minus strand of CAZGKC010000026.1, from coordinate 5,883 downwards.
ATGTTTTTTTAATCTTATTTTTTCCACTATACCCTCCTTTAAAAAATAGATAAGTAATTACTCATCTATTTTTTTTGGCATTATATATCATTGCACCAATTAGACCAGATATACCAATTAATAAGGTGATAAGATAGAATATAATGTTATCTCCCGTTTGAGGATTGGCAATTTCCGTTGGAGTTTCTACCTCGGCTTGTACAGCAGATACTGTAATTGTTACATCAGAATCTGGCATCACAAATTCATTATCTACAACTTCTATTTCATTACCAGAAGCATCAACTACGGTCAATTGATTTAAAACATATCCATCATTTAAAGTTATATTAATCTTTATTGTTTCACCTTTTATAGCACTTGTTTGAGAAACAGTAGCTTGACCATTGGCAAATTCATTTATGACAATATTATTTTCAGCACCAACAATATATACTCCATCAGATTCCTTTTGAGTTAAGGTTTGAGAAATAAAACTTTCTTCTACTTCAGAACTAAATGTTCCTCCAGTTATGAATTCAGAAAACACTTCATTATCGGCAGAGGCAATATTAATTGCTCCTTGAGCTCCTTCAAATGAACCAGATGATATGGCAATACTTGTAACTGCACTTTCTGTTCCTTGGTTTTCTTCATATAAAGCATAACCATTTTCACTAATAACTGTAGCGTTTGCAATATTAAGTTCAACATTTTGTGCATAATCGTCATTATAAGTTATACTAATAGCACTTCCTGTACTAGTAGCAACACCAGTAGTTTCATCTGGTGTTTCAACGTATTCTCCAGTAGCGTTAAAAGTTCCTCCCGTAATATTAAATACACCAGATTTAATAGAAAGAACCGTATTTCCAGTTAATTCTCCACCATAGATGTTCCAAATTCCATAGCCTGCGGCATAAATAGCAACTCCTGGATCAGCTTCTATTACTGCTCCATCATAAATATTGATTACAGGTACATCACCAGTTGTGTCTTTAACAAGACCATTAATAGTCATACCCATAGAAGTTGCATAAGCTTTGCCATAGAAATCTAATTTAACTCCAGATGCATCAGTATTATTGCCCACACCATCAATAGTAATTGCATAGCAACCAGTTATAACACTATCACTATCTACTAAAACGTTGTTTTCATAACCGGTTTGCCCTTTAATATATAAAGCTTTACCTGAAGTAGTATTTAAAGTAACTTTACTATTATTGATGGTAACGTCAGATCCATAGTTAGAATATAATAATGCACTTGCTGTATCAGAAGTAAGCGTTGAATCGTTTAATGTTATTGCTCCATTATAATTAACAACAATTGCTTGTACTGTAGTATTTGATGTAACAGAAACATTGTTTAATGTTAATGTTGCATCATGATAAACATAAATTGTATAAGATGTACTATCTGATATCATTGTTCCATTTTGAATAGTAATATTATAACCTATTCGAATATACAATGGACATGTAGATAAATCTAAGGTGTAATTATTTAAATCTAATGTTTTATCACTGTTATTAGCACTAATGTATGTGACTTGATTAGTAATATCAGCGACATCAATATCATTCATTAATTTACATTCTGTTTCTTCACTACTTATTAGACAGTTATATAATTCCTTTGCAGTAGTAACCTCTAACGCCTTAACTCCCCTTACATTAGCCAATGTTAATAAAAATGCTAATGCAATTAACATAATAAATCTCTTTCTCATCATTTATAAACTCCTCCTCTTAAATGTTTGAAAAATTACGGATTTATTCTGTGGATATTTTATAAATACCCTTGCTTGTTATCTCTACTATATTTAGTATAGCATAAATTTCAAAAAAATATATGTTTTTTTTGAAATTTTGTTAAAATATTGCCATAATTATTGTAAACTAGTGGATATTAAAAGCAACTCTAACTAGAATTGCTTAATTTTTACCATGAACCGCCGCCACCACCGCCGGAGCCACCTCCTGAAGAGCCTCCACCAGATGATCCTCCACCACCAGAATCACCGCCGGAAGAACCACCGGAACTACTTGATGGACTTGATGTCATTGCTCTTTGGGCTGAAGACATAGTAGAATCTACAAATTTACCAAAGTCAGTAACATCAAAGGTATTTGGGCTGTCATACCAAGTAGGTGCTGGTATGGAAATTGTTTCAAACTTCTTAATCCATTTATCAGATACTCCTAAAACATAGGTATATGGTAGGATATCATAGAAGTAATTAGGATTGTCTAATACCATTGCTTCTAGTTTATCTTTTTCTGCTGTTTCTAAGAAGTTCTTAAACCCTCTTAATTTTCCTAACATTTCATTACCATATTTTGTTCTTTTTGGTATATAAATTGAACATATAGTTATACCAATAATACATATTATACCAATTACATATCCTATTATATATATTATATCTTCTTTTATTACTGGTATTACAATACTAATCCATGGAATTCCACCAAAATATAATGCCCACATTAATATAAATAATTTTATAATAATATGTTTTTTACCAATTGCTCTAATAATTGGATAAGCAATTAAAAAACTCATAATTGGAAATAATAACGCTATTGCCAGAAATGTAATCATTATCATATCAGGAAGTCCATAATTAATAATTGGTGGTATAGTAATAGCACAATAAGAAATTATAATCATTAATGTAAGTAAAGATTGTTTCTTTGATTTTTCAAATATTTTATCTTTATCTTTATTAACGTTACCTAATATTCTATTATTAGTTAGATAGAAACTATTACGTAACATTTTATCTGTTACTTCTGTATCATATTCAAATAATCCTTCCATAAACCATTTTTCACTAATATTTGTTCCATCATAATCTTTTAATTTTTTAATTACAAATTCACTTTTATTATTAAGTATATTTATTGAAGACTTAATACCATATTGTTTATAATCAATTGGTGTATCAATATTCTTATAAATGTCTAACATATTTTCATAATATCTTATCTTTTTAGAATCAGGATTATTTTCCTTTTCATCTTCTATTTTATTTTGTAATTCAATTACTTTTTGATTAGCATCTGTTTTGATTTTTTCATTTATACTTACTTTATCATCACTAATTTCTATATATCCTTTATTAGCTAAATATATTAATAGTGATGTTACATCTTTACTTTCAGCTTTTCCTTTATATACAAAACCTACTTCTAGACTGTTTAATCCTTCTGGTGGATAAAATTCAACTGTTTCAATAACTTCATCATCTCGACCATATTTACGCCATAATAGTATTGCTATTATTAGTAATATAATGGGTATTATAAATGTAATATAATTAAGATAGTTAATAGTTAGTCCTGCACCAACAAAATAACCTTCAGGTAATTCACATCTAACAGTTAAAGCTTCACCAGCACCTAGAATACCATCATAACTACCTGTTATTGTATTTCCATTAACGGTATATCTGACATTGCTATTGTCAGTTGATCCTGTTACACCAGAGGAAAAGCCTAACTTACTTGAATCAAATTCTTTAGGCATAGTTATTGTAAATGTTATATTACCAATAACAGTATCCCATTCATCACCAATAATATTGTAATATAATTCATCATAATCATCTACAGGGTCTTTCCCTAAATTATATGTATATTTTATAACATAGGTTTGTTCTCCCGTAAAAGTACTACTAGAAGAACCAATTTGTAACTTGTAATTACCATCTGCTCTTGATACACTATATTCATTATCTACACTAACATTGGTTATTTGGGCACGATTAGTTGATGTTGTTCCATCTAATCTTGTAACTGTATTTCTAAGAGGGATAGTTCTATATATTCCATGTTTGGAAACATTAAAATATGCTGTAATGGTTTCTATTATATCAAATGTATTATTTTCATTAACAGTAATGTTAATATCATATTTATCAATAACATAATCATAAGAAATGTATTGGGTATCATTACTAGGTGTATTATTTGTAACATTTGATGATGTAATTTCTACCACCAGGCGATAATAATATATCTCACTAATGCTGTGTCCCTCCAATATGCTTAAATTAGACATTTGATTAAAACTATTTGCTCCTGTTAGTGCTATGGCAGAACTATATCCTTGAGCAATTAAATTATAATGGGAATCATAGTATTCTGTAGTAGCAGTATAATTTATTTCATTACTTGAGCTATTTTTAACGATACCAGTTATACCAAAGGCTTGAGTAGATGTAGTAGAATAATCTTTAAATGTAATGTTGGTAAAAGATAAATCTCCAACCTCCAAGCTATCAGTATCATTAATAACCACAAAGGGTGTTCTACTTTTTAAGGCATAAGCATCTGTTGGATAAGTAAATAGCAAAGATAGTATAAATACTACAAATAAAGAAATAATTTTATTAATTTTTTTCATTGTATCCTCCATAATTATAATTCTACTTTTACATTTTCTCTTTCATTTGCACTTGCTTCAAACATTGATTTTACTTTATAACCAAATAACTTAGCAACTATATTATTTGGAAACATTTCAATCTTGTTATTATAAATTCTAACAACACCATTATAGTATTTCCTTGAATTAGCAATTTCATCTTCAACTTTAGTTAATTCTTTACTTAAATTTTTAAAATTTTCATTAGCTTGCAAATCCGGATAGGACTCTGCTAGTGCCATAATCTTATTAATTCCACTAGATAATTCTTCGTTTGTCTTAATCTTTTCTTCATCTGACAATTGATTATAAGTACTATTACGTAAATTTATAACTTCGGTTAAAGTATCTTTTTCATGTTTAGCATACCCTTTTACAGTTTCTACTATATTGGGAATTAAATCCCATCTCTTTTTTAAATAAACATCCATAGTAGAAAAAGCTTCTTTTACCTTATTATTTAGTTTAATAAAACTATTATATAAAATAAAGACATAAATAATAATTATAAGAATTATGGCAATGATAATATAAAACCACATAATGTCACCTCCTATTGTGATTTAATTTTATCATATTTTTTATTTTTTTAACACAATAATTTCATATTATATATCTATTATTTAAGATAATAATTTGATATAATCTAAGTGTATATAAATGGAGGATGCATGAAAAAAGTTGGGAAAATATTCTTAATTGTCATTGGTACTTTAATAGGAATAATTATCTTGGATACAGCACAGGCAAGAATATTTAAAAATAGTCCAATTATTAGTTGGAAAGAAAAGCAATATGGTGATAGTTATGTTGATAAAGGAATTTTAATGGATACTTACTATTGTTTTGAAGATACAGATATTGTTAATGTCAGTTGGCATTTAAAGGGTTCTAATTTCAGTTGTCTAGATTAGTAAGGAATAAAAAAGGCAGTTACAATTGTAACCGTCTTTTTATTTGTGGCTTAATTATTTAACTTCAATGAATTTTTTATTTCTATCTTCATCAACTTTAGAAACACTAATAGTTAATATTCCATCTTTGAATTCAGCTTCAATAGTATCTTCATCAATATCATCTAAATGGAAGCTTCTTTCAATCTTACCATACATTTTTCTTTCTCTATGAAGGTATTTTTTCTTTTCATCTTCTTTTTGTTCTTTTTCTGCTATTATAACAATATTTCCTTGATTGCATTCTACTTTGATGTCATTCTTATCATAACCTGGAACATCCATTTCGATAAAGACTTTATCATTCTTTTCATAAATATCGCACTTCATCTTATTTTCTAATGTTAAATCACTTAACATATCATCAAAAAACATTCTACTAGGTAACATAAATAATCATCATCCTTTCTTATTTTCAATTATGTTATTGAAAAATGTTTATTCTAGTTGGTATTATTCCCTACCAACAATTAAAGTATACTACTACAATTAGCGCTTGTCAAGTTCAAGTGCT
>CAZGKC010000025.1:0-8403 GCA_964526205.1 uncultured Muribaculaceae bacterium | reverse complement strand
AAACAAACTAAAAGCAAAAAAATTAAAAAGAATTCATAAACCTTCGGGTTTATGTTTTTTATTAACTCATATAAATTCCATTAAGAATCTACCAAATAATACTTGTCAAAATAACAAAATACTGATAAAATAAAATCGTACTTATGCAAAGAAGCAATCTAAGTAGTTTAAATAAGTAACTTTTTAGAGAATAAATACAGATGGTGCAAGTATTTTAAAGACTTATTAAATGAATTTCAATTGTGGAGCATTAAAGGGGTAATTTCCTTATCAATTAAAGTGTGTGATTAAATCATGAACTAAGGTGGTACCGCGGGGAAACTCGTCCTTAATTAGTTTATGATTTTTTGTTTTATGGAGGAGAAAATGAAAGAAAAATTAGAAAGTATCAAAAATGAAGGGTTAAGTAAAATTTCCAGTGCTAAAAATACTAACGAATTAGAAGAAGTTAGAAAAGAGTTAATGGGAAAGAAAAGTAATTTAACTGAAGTATTAAAGAGTATTGGTAGTCTAAGTCCTGAAGAAAAAAAGACAGTAGGCATGTTAGCAACAGAAATAAAAAACACATTCACGGAAAAGTTAAGTGCCAAAGAAGAAGAATTAATTGCTAATATGAGTGTTTTAGAAGAACCATTAGATTTAAGCATTCCTGGTAGTAAAGTAAGTGGTGGAGCATTACATCCAATAACTCAAATGTGTTATGATTTAAATGATGCTTTTTTATCTTTAGGTTTTGAGATTTATAGTGAAGATGACATAAGCAGTGAAAAATATGCTTTTGATAATTTAAATTTTGCCAAAGATCACCCAGCCCGTCAATCAATGGATACATATTGGTTAGATAAAACTGAGGAAAAAGAGGGTGCTGAAAGATTATGTTTAAGACCCCATTTGACTGGAGGATCAGTAAGATATCTACTTAAACATGGAGCACCAGCTCGATTTGTATATCCCGGTCGTGTATATCGTAATGAAACAACTGATGCTAGACACGAAAGAGCTTTCTTTCAATATGAGGCACTCATTGTTGATAAAGACATATCATTTTCATCAGGTATGGTTTTAATTCAAACAATATTAGAAAAAGTATTTGGTCGCAAGATAAATGTTCGTATGCGTGAAGGATTCTTTCCATTTACAGAACCAGGTTATGAAATAGATATGGAATGCTTAGTTTGTGGTGGCAAAGGATGTAAAGTATGTAATCACAATGGTTGGATTGAAGTAATGCCTGGTGGAGTAATTCATCCAAATGTATTAAAATCTGCAGGTCTAGACCCTGAAGAATGGACAGGATTTTATATTAACATTGGTTTAGATCGACTTGTCATGATGCGTTATGGAGTTGATGATGTAAGATTATTCCATAGTGCAGATTTAAGATTCTTAACCCAATTTAAATAAGGAGGAAAAAATGAGAGTATCTTTAAAACAAATAAAAAAATATATTGATTTACCCAAAAATATAACAGATGAGCAAATGGCTCGTGATTTAACCCTACGCACAGTTGAGGTTGAAAACATTGAAAAACCAGCTTTAAAATATCATGATATAGTAGTAGGAAAAATATTAGAAGTAAAACCTCATCCTGATGCAGACAGACTTCACGTTTGCATGGTTGATATTGGTGAAGATAAACCTGTTCAAATTGTCTGTGGAGGATCAAACCTATATCAAGGAGAGATGGTTGTAGTATGTAAACCAGGAGCAGAAGTTGTATGGCACGGGGAAGGTGAACCGATTAAAATAAGTGAAACTAAAATGCGAGGTGTATCTTCATATGGCATGATTTGTGCCTCTACTGAAGTATATTTAGAAGAATTCTTCCCTCTAGCAGATGAACATAGTATTATTGATTTAAAAGGAATAGACTGTGCTGCTGGAGATAATATTGCTGATGTAGTAGATATGAATGATACTATTTTAGAAATTGACAACAAATCCTTATCTAATCGACCTGACTTATGGGGACATATTGGTATTGCCAGAGAATTATCTACTATATACAATATTCCTCTAAAAGAAATTGATAAGTACCCAATAGATAACAATTTACCAAAGTATAATGTTGAAATAAAAGAACCCAGCAAATGTAGTAGATATGTTGCTATTGAAATAGATAATGTAAAAGAAAAAAATGCTCCAATTTGGATGCAATCATTCCTTGTTAAATGTGGCTTAAGGCCAATCAATGCCATTGTTGATATAACCAATTATGTCATGCTTGTAACAGGACAACCTCTTCATGCATTTGATAAAACTCATGTTCAAGGAGAAAAGATAATAGTTCGTAATGCTAAAGAAAAAGAAGAATTATTATTACTTGATAATAACAAGATAAGTCTAACAACAGATGATTTAATTATTGCAGATACCAAGAATCCGCTAGGACTAGCTGGTATTCGTGGTGGAAAAAATGATTCTATTTTACCCCAAACAGAGGGCGTATTAATTGAAATAGCCAACTTCAATGCCAGTACTATTAGAAAGACTGACAAGAGATTTGCGGAAAAAACTGATGCCGCCATGCGATATGAAAAAGGAATTGATACCCAAAGAATTGATGAAGCTAGAGACTTAACTTTAAATCTTATAAAGGAAATATATCCTGAAAGTGAAATAGTAAAGTATAGTGATAATTATCTTGAAGAAACTAAGAGAAATGAAATTAAAGTAAGTGTAGACTTTTTAAATAAAAGATTAGGAAAAGTAATATCTGAAGATAAAATAAAAGAAATATTAACTAATTTAGGTTATGAAGTTAAATTAGAAAAGGGTGTATATACATGCCTTGCCCCAACTTATAGATCAACTGGAGATGTAACTTTAAAAGATGATGTTATGGGAGATATTGCTAGAATACTTAGTTATGATAGCTTTGAAGCTAAACCAATAACCATGACTTTTGATCATTTTGTTAAACAAAATAATTTTCTACTAGAGCGAAGAATACGTGAATATTTAGCAACTAGATGTGGATTCTATGAAATATATACTTATCCTTGGATTGATGAGAAGTATATAAATGCTGCTGGTATAGATATTAAAGATTGCATTAGTCTAGCCACTCCACCAGCACCAGAACTAAAAGTGTTACGTAAGTCATTAATTCCTGGTATGCTTGAAGCAATTGCTAAAAATTTAAGATATTATAGTGAATTTAAATTATTTGAAAACACGGAAATATACCGTAAAGGTAATTATAGTCCTTCCAGTGAAGATGAAATATTACCAATTCAAGAAAAGTATCTAACGGGTTGTATTGTTGGTAAAGATGCTAAAAAGATTTTCTATGAATTAAAAGGAGTAATTGAATCATTATCATCTTATACCCATATGGAAAAACTAAGTTTTAATCAAACATCCAAGCCTTCGTGGGCGGATGCCAAAGGATATTTAAATATTACTTTAAATAATGAAGTAATTGGTGATTTAGGTTTAGTATCAATTAAGACTATGAGTAGTGCTAAGATTAAAAGAACGAATGTTGCTATATTTGAAATAAACATGAATAAGCTAATACCATATGCATCACGTACTAATGAATTTGAACATGTACCAGAATTACCATTAGTAGAAAAAGATTTAGCTATTCTGGTAGATGAAAACGTTTTATGGAGTGATATTGAAAAAATAGTTAAATCTAAAGTTAAAGAATTAGAATTTATTGAAGAATATCGCGGCAATCAAGTACCAGAAGGTCAAAAATCTATAACATTTAGAATAAAGTTAGAAAATGTTGATACAACCATGACAATGGAAGAAATAAACAAGAAAATTGATGGCATATTAAAATCTTTAAATAAATTATATGGTGCTAAATTGAGAGAAGAATAAGTGTATAAACAAAAATGGTTTATACCTTTTTTCTTTTATAATATTGTCAAAAGCCTAAATCTATGCCATAATATCCTTGCAGGTGATTTTCATGAAACAAGAAGAAATTGAAAGAAGTATTATTAAAACCTATCGTAAAGATATATGGCGTAAATTTACTAAAGCAGTCACAGAATATCAACTAATAGAAGCAAATGATAAAATAGCAGTATGTATCTCCGGAGGTAAAGATTCTTTTTTACTTGCCAAGTGTATGCAAGAACTAAAGCGTCATGGTAAGATACCGTTTGAATTAGAATTTATTGTAATGGATCCTGGATATAGCAAAGATAATTTAAAAAGAATAAAGGATAATGCTCAATTACTTGGAGTACCAATAAAAGTTTATGAAAGTAATATTTTTAATTCTGTAAAAGAAATGCAAACCAAATCACCTTGTTACATGTGTGCTAGAATGCGTCGAGGTCATCTATATAACTATGCCAAGAGTTTAGGTTGTAATAAAATAGCATTAGGACATCATTACAACGACGTTATTGAAACAATTCTTATGTCCATACTTTATAATGGTGAAGTAGTATCTATGTTACCCAAACTAAAAAGTAAAAACTACCCAGGAATGGAATTAATTAGACCATTATATTTGGTAAGAGAAAGTGCTATTATTAATTGGAAAAATTTTAATGAATTAGAATTTATAAACTGTGCTTGTCCATTAAAAAAAGAAGATTCTAAAAGACAAGAAATCAAAGAATTAATTAAAGCATTACGTAAAACCAATGAATATGTAGAATACAATATATTTAAAAGTGTCGAAAATATAAATTTAGATCAAGTAATGGGATATATTAAAGATAATAAAAGAATTAATTATTTAGATAAATATTAATAAAAATACTTTAATGTTTATATTGTTTATGCTATAATAATAACATAAGTTACCAAGGTAAATAAAAGTGAGGTGGTATTATGCCAGCGGTTGTAGAAATTACCAAAGAGAGAATAGTAAAAGTCGCGGTAAATATGGTACAAGAAACAGGTTGGGATAGCATCAATGCTCGTAGTCTAGCCAAGAAGCTAGGTATATCAACCAAACCATTATATCGAATATACAACAATATGGATGAAATTAAAAAAGACATGTATAAAGAAATATCACGTTTGTATGATGAATTTTTAACCAGTAGAATAGATTCCAAAAAAGCCTTACTTACGTTATGCATTGCTTATGTTGAATTTGCTCAAGAGTACAAAAACTTATTTATTAGTTTATTTTTAAGTAATAATTTAAAATGGCAAAGTGTTGAAAATGTCTTAGATGAAAAGTGGAATCAATCAACTATTGTAAATCTTGTTAACAAACATGGTTATACTTTTAATGAAGCAAAAGAATTATTTATGAATCTTTGGTTATACGCCAACGGGCTTGCTACCTTAATTGCTACTAATGAATTAGAACTTGAAGAAAAGGAGATATTAGTAAGATTAGTAAAACTATATAAACTGCTTGCTAAAAAATAATAATGAATAGAATAGAAATAACAGAAGGAAATTTAAGCATTGATAGAATAGAGGAAAAATGTATTCATTGTGGTATGTGTTTAAATACATGTAAAACAATAAATGGTTTTGATAAAGATTGTATAAATTGTGGACAATGTATTTTAACATGCCCAAGTGGTTGTCTAATACCCAAATTTGATTATCGTCAAGTACTAAATTACATCAATGACACTGATTATACAGTAGTTGCTTTTACTTCTCCTGCAGTACGAGTTGCTATTGGAGATGAATTTGGCTTTGAACCAGGAACTTTTCTCGAAGGGAAAATGGTTAGTGCCTTAAAAGAAATAGGCTTTGATTATGTATTTGATACTACATTTGGAGCAGACTTAACTATTATGGAAGAGGCAAATGAATTTGTTGAAAGATTAAATAATAAAACAACACCTATGTTTACTAGTTGCTGTCCATCATGGGTACTATATATGAAAAAATATCATCAAGAAGATTTGAAAAATTTAAGTACATGTAAAAGTCCAATTGCTATGCAAGGGACAATGATAAAAACCTACTTTGCGGATATGTACAATTTAGATAAGAATAAGATAATAGCAGTATCAATAACCCCATGTGTATCCAAGAAAAGTGAAAATGCTTTATTTAAAGATAATGATTTTTCTTTAACAACAAGAGAATTTGCCATGATGATTAGAGAGAACAATATTGATTTTAATTCTTTAAAAGATAAACCATTTGATAGATTGCTAGGTAAAGGCTCTGGTGGTGGTTTAATCTTTGGTACATCTGGTGGAGTAATGGAATCAACTTTAAGAACTGCTTATTACATGATTAATCGAAAGAAAGCTCCTGAACATTTTTATCATTTAGAAGAAATTCGGGGAGAAAAAGATATTAAGACTGCCGAATTAGATATGAATAAATTCAAGATAAAAATAGCAGTTGCCAACAAGATATCAACAGTAAGTGCCAATTATGACTTGCTAAAGAAATATGATTTTATTGAGGTTATGAGTTGCCCGGGTGGTTGTATTGGTGGTGCAGGTCAACCTCTAAATGCAATTAAAGACATGGCAGAAATTAGAAAGAAAAGAACTGAAAGCATGTATAATGATGATAGTAAAGGAAATATTAAAGAAAGTTATTTAAATCCTGAAATTCAAGACGCCTATATATCTTACATTAGTAAGAATAATGTTATCCTTCATACAAATCATGAAGAAAAATCTTTACAGGAGACTACTAACTAATATATAATCTTATATGTATGGAGGAAGTAATGAAAAAAATTATAATAACAATACTTATTACTTTAAGTATTATACTAATACCAAATGTTAAAGCAAGTGAAATAGAGTTACCTGAAAAAACTGACCATGAGATAGTTAAAGTATATTTATTCTGGAGTAGTAAGTGTCAATATTGTCATAATTTAATTGAATACTTTAGTGATAAATATATAGATTATACTGATTATTTTGAAATAGTAACTTATCAAACTAATAATTCTACTGATAATTCTAATTTATTTAAAGAAGTAATTAGTTACTATCCAAGCACCATAAGTGGAACCTCAATTCCAGTAATTATCATCGGTGATACTTATCAACAACAAGGGTTTGGTAGTGATGGTACTAATATTATCAAAGAAGCTCTAAAAGCCTACGAAGATGAAAATTATATTGATATGGTAGAAGTTGCCAAAGAAAATATTAATTCTACTGCTGAAAGCAAAACTTTCATCGAAACCTGTTCTACAGCAGGAGTAACATGTAAAACATCTAGCAGTACTTTAAGTGATACAATGGTATTAGGAATAATCTTTGGTATATTAATCATTGGCTTTGGAGGTCTAATAATATACTCTAGAAAAAAATAAAACTTGTGAATATTTAAACTCACAAGTTTTTAAATGCCTTAACTTAAATATTTATTTATAACGTATTCTCGTCCACCATTTAAATTTACATAATAGCTTTCAATTACTTCTCTTTCACCACTAGTATTAGTAATAGAAACTTCAATATACAAAGTATAACCTACAACGCCAGTACCAATAGTATTTAATACTGGATTTATACTACGATCAACATATATATCTTTAACCCCTAAATTAATTTTACTAAATTCTTTTTCTAACTTTTCTTGTTCGGCATCAGCAACAGCAATAACTGGAGCTTGAACCGTTTCATCATGATATAAATTTAAATCAAGAGCACAACCATTATTCGTTACATTAACTGCTAATATATATTTACTAGTATCATATTCACTACCACCATAATTACAAGTAACTGGTGTAGTACTATTACCAATAATCAAATTGGCAGTTTTAGGACTACTAGAATTGCCGGAAGCATCAGTGGCAACAATTTGAATTGCATATGTTCCTTCATCTTTAAAAGAACTATAATCAATTTTACTTCCATCTTGATTCAAACCTAAGGTATAAAATGAAATATTACAATCCTCCTTGCTATTATCACTACAACTTTCCACAAAATCATCTGCACTATAAGTATCACCAGCAGATATACTATAATCTTTTAATACTAATTCAGGGCTTTCTGTATCAATTACTTTTAAAGTACTTTGGTAGATTTTCTTATAAATAGTAAAAGTAACTGTATAATCACCAACTTTAGTTAAATCCACAGCTTCATATGAAACATTTATATCACTTTCTGGTACATGTTCTAATTGAGTAAAGAAAGTGGTTTTATCAGGAAGTTGTGAATTAACCTCTACTGAAATACTTTCATTTAATTCAATGATTGCATCTTTTGATTGTTTATTATTACTTGAAACACTAATAGCAACTCCAATAGCAATCAAGATTAATACCAATACAATTACACCAACTACAATCGCTCCAGTTGGCACATTACCAGATTTTTTTACTTTTTGATTAAAGAATTTACGAGCCACACTTAACTCCTCCTTATCCATATTAATATTATCACAAATTCAATTTCTAAACAACCATAAAACATGAAAATATCCAATATTATACAGGCAATTATCAAATATTTATGCTATGCTTT
>CAZGKC010000024.1:0-8413 GCA_964526205.1 uncultured Muribaculaceae bacterium | reverse complement strand
TTTTTTATCACGTTTTTTTGACAAGAAAAACATTGTTTTGTTCTATATTTATTATGTCGTTTGTGATATAATGTTAGGGTAAAGGCGGTATGATGTGTGAGAGCAAAAACGTTTAAAACATTAGATGAGCAAATTGACATACTGGTAGAAAAAGGATTAGTTATTGATGATATCCAAGCAACTAAGCAAATATTACTTCGAGAAAATTATTTCTTTTTGAATGGTTACCGTCATTTATTTTTGCGTCCAGAAGATAATAGATTATATTTAGAGGGTACTAATTTTAGAGAACTTTATGCTATGTTTTCTTTTGATAGACAAATTAGAAATATAATTTTTAAAAATATTATGATTGTTGAGAATAATTTAAAAAGTATTTTAGCTTATGTTATGAGTAAGAATCATGGTTTTAAAGAAAATAATTATTTGAACCCTAATAATTTTGCTAATGATAATCGTAAAAGTAGGCAAATAAATGACTTGATTAGAAAGATGAAAAGACAAATTAATGTTAATGGTAAACAGCATTCTGCTACAGCTCACTATTTGAATAATTATGGTTATATACCTCTTTGGGTTGTAGTTAAAGTATTATCTTTTGGGATAGTTGGTGAATTGTATACGGTTTTACAACATCAAGATCAACTAGAAATAGCAAATGTTTTTGGAGTTGATATTGACAATATGTGTGATTATTTACCGATATTAGCTAATTATAGAAATTTATGTGCTCATGAAGATATTTGCTATCTGAATAGAACCCAAAAAGTTATTGCAGATACTAAGTTTCATAGAGGGTTATATATTCCACTTGTAAATGGGGAATATATTTATGGAAAAGATGACTTATTTGCTTTGGTTATTATCTTAAAACAAATGTTGGATGATGATGACTTTCATTTATTTGCTAGTGAGATTAGTTATGAATTTGATCAATTATCTGGTAAGTTGAAGGTTATTAAAATTGAGAAAGTTTTACATGAAATGGGATTCCCTAATAATTGGAAAGATATAGTGAGGTTGGATAAATGATGGAAGAAAATAATAGTAAAAGTAAAAAAAGTAAATTTGGCTGGTACATTTTGTCTTTTTTTCTTGGCTGTTTAGCAATGTATGCTCTTATATATTTTTTGCCTTATGAAGCTACACAAGAAATTACGAAGAATATAAAAGAAGTTAAAATTACGGAAGAAAATACTGGTATAGCAGATGCAGTAGAAAAGATTTATGATGCTGTTGTTGTTGTATCTACTTATAAAGATGATACATATTATGCTTCTGGAACAGGTTTTTTATACAAACAAGATGGTAATAAGTATTATATTTTAACTAATAATCATGTTGTAGAAGATGGAACAAATGTTACAGTTACTTTTACTAATAATGATGTTATTGAAACAACCATTGTTGGTGCTGATAAGTATTCTGATGTTGCAGTATTATCATTTAAATCTGATAATGATTATACCTTGGCTGAAATTGGTAGTAGTACGGAGGCTAGAATTGGTGATACAGCGTTTGCAGTTGGTGCACCTTTAGATAGTGCTTATTCTTGGACAGTTACTAGAGGTATATTATCCGGTAAGGATAGAATGGTAGAAGTTTCTTTAAATGGTGATAATTCTGATAATTATATAATGAAAGTTTTACAAACTGATGCTACAATAAATAGTGGTAATAGTGGTGGTGCTTTATGTAATGCTAAAGGAGAAGTTATAGGTATTACATCATTGAAACTTGTTAGTGATGGTGTTGAAGGTATGGGATTTGCTATACCAATTGAAGATGCAGTGGAAATGGCAGAGAAATTAATTAATGGAGAAGAAATTGAATATCCTTATTTAGGGGTTTCTATGTATGATTTATCACAAATTTATTATTCTAGTTATAGAAGCTTGATTGAAGATTATGGTTCAACTAATGGGGTGTTTGTTAGAAGTGTTGAAAAAGATTCTGCTGCATATGAAGCGGGAATAAAAGCTAATGATATAATTTCTAAGATAGATGGTAATGAAGTTAAAAATTCGGCTTATTTAAAGTATTATTTATATCAATATAGTGTTGGTGATACAGTAAAGATAACTGTGTTTAGAGATGGTAATACAAAAGAAATTAGTGTTAAATTAGGAACAAATAAACAAACTACTTAGGTTTGTTTATTTGCTATGGAGGTATGAAGTGAATATAAATTTTAGAAGAATTGGTGCTTATATAATTGATTATTTGTTTGTTGTTTTGCTTGCTAGTTTGATTAGTGAAATTAGATTTATTAATCCTTATTTAGATGAATATATGGATGCATATGAAAATTATGAAGAAGTATCTGAGGAATTACTTGATGGGGATGTAACGGAATTAGTTATTAGTAATGAATTTAAAGATGCATATTATGATGTACTTAAATATAATGTAGTAACAAATGTTGTTACTGCTGTTGTTTATGTTTTGTATTTTGGCGTATTTCAAAAAGCTACTGGTGGTCAAACTTTAGGTAAAAAGTTATTTAAAATAAAAGTAGTTGGTGATGATGGTAAAGATGTTTCTTGGACTAGAATGATAGGTAGAAGTATTATTGCATATAATGTAATCTTGTATTGCTTGCTAATTTGTTTTGTTTTAGGTCTTAAATCTAATTCTTTCTGGCCAGTTTTAGGTCTTAATTTTATTAGTACAGTAATTACTTATGTTTCATTTGCTTTAATTCTTTTTAGAAATGATAATAAAAGTATTCATGATTTAATATTTAAAACAAAGGTAGTGATGAATAATGGCGATTGATAGAGTTAAAAATTATTTAAAAAAATTTGGTAGGGATAAAGATATAATGGAGTTTGATACTTCTAGTGCAACGGTGAGTGATGCTGCAACTACTATTGGCTGTTCTATGGGAGAGATTGCTAAGACTCTTTCTTTTCTGGTTAATGATAAGCCAGTTTTAGTGGTTATGGCTGGGGATAAAAAAGTTGATAATCATAAATATAAGGAAACTTTTAAAACAAAGGCTAAGATGATTCCTAGTGAAGATTTGGGTGTATTGGTTGGTCATGATGCTGGTGGTGTTTGTCCATTTGGTGTTAATGAGGGAGTAGTTGTATATTTAGATGTTTCTCTAAAAGAATATAAATATCTTTATCCGGCGTGTGGGAGTTCTAATAGTGCTATTAAATTAAGTTTAGATGAGTTAGAAGAATTATCTTCATTTAAAGAATGGGTTGATATTGCAAAGGAGATATAAAAAAGATTGCTGATAAATCAACAATCTTATGTTATAAAGCTGGTTCTGGTATAATTCTTAACAATTGAGCTTGAAGACTTGGAGTCTCATCAGGTGTTAAGTATCTAGCTTTTAATTCATTTACCATATTTTGATATATATCTGCAGCTGGTTTTAATAAACCAAACTTAATGTCTTCATGGCATGGAATTAGAAATCTGTTATATAAGCTTTCGATGTATTCAATTGGTTCAGTCATTAAGTTTATACTTATTTGTGGTCCAATTTCATCATATTCACTTAGAAATTCTTGGTTATGTTTTGCAAAATATAATTCTTTTAAAGTATATGTTGTTTTTAACATTTCACTTTCAGCACCTAAACCTAGTCTTTCACAGATAATGCTAGTTATATACCATGGTATTCCTGCTCGATGATATCCTTTATCGGGTTTTTGAATAAATGATGAACAGGCATCTTTGTTTATGGGATAATATTTGCAATCTTTTTCACAATAGTATTCATTACCCCAACGACAGTCACCACTAGTTTGCATTTTTACGCATTCTCCACATTTGTGTGCCATAGTAATCCCCCTTTCAATAAATGGTATGTTATATTATACTTATTTTTAAAAATTTGTCAATTAGATATTTGTAAGGTGCTTGACAAAATATATCTAGTGTTGTATGATTTAGTTCGGTGGTTTCATTGGAAAAGAGAGTTTTGTATCAATTGAGAGTGTTAGATAAAATGTTGGCAAGAGAGTTTATAAAAAGTTGTAAAGGGAATATGATGCCACCAACGCCGACGCAGATGGTTATAATGGATTATATTCTTGAACACAAGAATGAAGAAGTATTGCAAAGAGATTTGGAATGTATATTAAATTTAAGAAGAGCTACCGTTTCTGGGGTTTTACAAACTATGGAAAAGCATGGTCTTATTACAAGAAGTGTTAGTGTTGATGATGCTAGAATTAAAGTAATTAGGTTTAATGAAGGAACTAAAATCTTTTTTGGGACTAATAAAGATAAAATGATAGAACTTGAAGATGTAGTTACTATGGGTTTAAGTGATGATGAGCTGAGGCAATTTAGTAATACTTTAGATGTTATGCAAAAGAATTTAACAAATTATACAAATAAAAATAAATTATAGAAGGAAGGAAATTTTATGTTAAAGTTATTTAAGAATTTTAAAAAGAAAGATATTTTTATAATTGTGGCAATTTTACTTTTAATTATCTTTGAAGTATGGTTGGAACTTAGAATGCCTGATTATATGTCAAATATTACTGTTTTGGTTCAAACTGAAGGTAGTAAAATGAAGGATATCCTTATTAATGGTGGATATATGTTATTATGTGCCTTTGGTAGTATGTTTGGGACTGTTATTGTGGGCTTTTTAACTGGTAAATTATCTGCAAGTTTTGCCCAAAAGATTAGAAAGAAATTGTTTGATAAAGTTGAATCTTTGTCAATGAGTGAGATTAAAGAATTTTCTACAAATAGTTTGATTACTAGAACAACAAATGATGTTAGTCAAATTGAAATGTTTATTGGAATGGGTTTACAGCTTCTTATTAAAGCTCCGATAACTGCTGTTTGGGCGATTACGAAGATTCTAAATAAGAGTTGGGAATGGAGTGCTATAACTGCTATTGCAGTGGTGATTTTACTTGTTGTTGTTGGTATTTTAATTATGACTGTGTTACCTAGATTTAAGATTGTTCAAAGATTGATTGATCGAGTTAATGGGGTGACAAGAGAAAATTTAACAGGTATTAGAGTTGTTAGAGCTTTCAATGCCGAAGAATATCAACAAAATAAGTTTGAAGATGTTAATAATGAATTAACTGATTTACAACTTAAGAATCAAAGGGCTTTGGCAGTTATGTCACCAATTATGTACTTGGTTATGTATTTGCTTACTTTGGCTATTTATACAGTTGGTGCTGTTCTTATTAATAAGGCTATGTTAGCTGATAAAATTGTGTTGTTTGGTGATATGGTAGTATTTTCGAGTTATGCTATGCAAATAATTATGTCATTCTTGATGTTAGCCATGATATTTATGATGTTGCCAAGAGCTCAAGTTTCTGCTGCACGTATAAATGAAGTATTAGCTAAAGATATTTCAATAAAGGATGGTACTGTTGATAAAAAAATGAATGATGAAGTAGGTACTGTTGAGTTTAGGAATGTTTCCTTTAAATATCCGGATGCTGAAGAGTATTTGTTAAAGAATATTTCATTTAAAGCTGAAAAAGGAGAAACTGTTGCTTTTATTGGCTCAACAGGGTCTGGTAAATCGACTTTAGTTAATTTAGTAGTAAGATTTTATGATGCTACTGACGGGGAAATATTAGTTGATGGTGTTAATGTTAAAGAATATAAAGGAGAATTTTTAAACAATTTAATTGGCTATGTACCTCAAAAAGCAGTAATGTTTGATGGAACTGTTGCTTCTAATATTGCTTATGGTGATAATGGTAAAGAAAAGACTGATGAAAAGATTCGTGAGGCTGCTTTAGTTGCTCAAGCACAAGATTTCATTTTAAATATGGATGAACAATATGATTCTCATATAGCCCAAGGTGGTACTAATGTATCTGGAGGTCAAAAACAAAGACTTGCTATTGCCAGAGCTATTGCTAAAGATCCTGAAATATATATTTTTGATGATTCTTTTTCAGCTCTTGATTATAAGACTGATGCTAAATTAAGAAAAGAATTGAAGAAATATACGAAAGATGCTACAAATTTAATTGTTGCTCAAAGAATTGGAACTATTATGAATGCTGATAAGATTATTGTGCTTGATAATGGAGATTGTGTTGGTATTGGTACACATAAAGATTTAATGAAGAGTTGTGATGTATATCGTCAGATTGCATTGTCACAATTGTCAAAGGAGGAATTAGATAATGCCTAGACCTGGAAGAGGTGCTGGTGAGAAGCCGAAAGACTTTAAATTAGCAATTAAAAGATTGTTTCATGAATTAAGTAGTTTTAGAAAATTGTTGATTATTGGTTTAATCTTGGCAGCAGCTGGATCAATTCTTACTATTTTTACACCAAATATTTTGTCGGATTTAACTGATGAAATTTCAGATGGATTGGTAGTTAATCAAGATAATTTAGAAGAATTGGCAACGCGTGTTACCAGCAGTTTAGATGAAGAAAAGATTATAGAAGTGTTAAATTTTGATTTGTCACAAGAGAATATTATGAATATTATGAGTGATACTAATATTTCTAATAGTGATAAGGTTAAATTTAATGAAATAATGACTAATGTTGAAAATGGGGATACTGAGCAAATTGCATCATTACCAGATAGTATATTAGAGATGATACTTAAAGATGATGAAATAAGTAAAAGTGATAGAATAAGTTTTATAAAAAGTCTTGATGGAAATGTAAATATTCCTGATTCTATTGCTAATGTATTATTTACTTCTTTTGAAATTGATGGCGTAGAAATTAGTGCAGTTGATCAAGCAGAGTTTTTGAAATTTGCTAGTACAATTAGTGATGATATGGATGTTGAAAAACTTTATGGAGTTATTGATAATATGCCTGAATCTGTTCAAGAGATTGTTAAACCATTTATGGATATGGATAAGATTAAGTCTATTGTAATATTTCTTTTAGTTATTTATTTAATAAGTGCTTTGTTTAATTATATTGAATCTTTGTCATTGACAGATGTTTCTAATAATTTTGCTAGAAAATTGAGAAGTAAGATTTCAACAAAGATTAATAAGTTACCTCTTAAGTATTTTGATCATCATGCTATTGGGGATACATTATCAAGAGTTACTAATGATGTTGATACTATTGCTCAAACTATGAATCAATCACTTTCTACTTTAGTTAGTGCTATAACGTTGTTTGTAGGAACAATTATTATGATGTTTGTTACAAATTGGACAATGGCTATTACTGCAATTTTGGCTAGTGTTTTTGGGTTTATATTTATGTTTGCTGTTTTAAGTAAATCACAAAAGTATTTTATTGCCCGTCAAAAAGAGCTAGGTAATTTGGATGGTCATATTGAAGAAATTTATTCTGGATTAAATGTTGTTAAAACTTATAATGGTAAGAAAGCGGCTGATTTAGAATTTGATGAGTTAAATGATAAGCTTTATAATGCTAGTTGGAAGAGCCATTTTCTTGGGGGATTAATGCAACCAATGATGGGCTTTATTGGTAACTTTGGCTATGTAGCAGTTTGTGTTGTTGGTGCTTTACTTGCTTTAAATGGTTATATTAGTTTTGGCGTTATTGTAGCTTTTATTACATATGTAAGATTGTTTACGTCTCCACTTTCTCAAATTGCTCAAGCAATGAATAACTTACAACAAACAGCTGCTGCTGGTGAAAGAGTATTTGAATTCTTTGATGAGAAGGAAATGACTGATGAAAGTAAGATTACGACCAGATTAGAAAGTGAGAACGTTAAAGGAGAAATAGAATTTAATAATGTTACATTTACTTATGATGGTAATGATAAACCTACAATATATAATTTTAGTGCTAAGGCAAAACCTGGGCAAAAAATTGCTATTGTTGGACCTACTGGTGCAGGTAAAACAACGATGGTTAATTTACTTATGAAATTTTATGATATCAATGATGGTGATATTAAAATAGATGGTATTTCTATTAAAGATTTAAGTAGAGATAATATTCATAGATTGTTTACAATGGTATTACAAGATACGTGGTTGTTTAGTGGTACAATAAAAGAAAATATTGTTTATAATCGTGAAAATGTTAGTGATTATAAAGTAAGAGAAGTATGTAAGACTGTTGGTTTAGATCATTTTATTAAAACATTACCTCATGGATATGATACGGATTTATCTAATGCTGATATGATTTCTGCTGGGCAAAGACAACTTTTGACGATTGCTCGGGGGATGATTGAAGATTCACCTTTCCTTATTTTAGATGAAGCAACAAGTAATGTTGATACAAGAACGGAAGAGTTAGTACAAAAAGCAATGGATAAACTGACGGAGGGAAAGACTTCATTTATTATTGCTCATAGGTTGTCTACTATTAGAAATGCTGATTTGATTTTGGTTATGAAAGATGGTAATATAGTGGAAACTGGTAATCATGATGAATTAATGGCAAAGAATGGCTTTTATGCTGATTTATACAATTCTCAATTTGAATTATAACG
>CAZGKC010000023.1:0-8555 GCA_964526205.1 uncultured Muribaculaceae bacterium | reverse complement strand
CTTTATTTAGAAAAGGTATTCTATTGATTAAATTAATACTTTATTATATAATGGTGATAGATAACGGATTTTGATAATTATGAAGAACAAGAAAAAAGATTTATTATATATTTTGATATTACTTTTTATCTATGCAATAATTGTATTATTACTCACAAGGGGTAATTTTTTGTATGGATCTACTTTGGATTGGCAAACTCAACATTGGTCTTTTGCGGAATATTTTCGTAATCTTTTTTATGAAACTAAAGACTTGTTTCCAGATTTTGCTTTTAATATTGGGGCTGGTCAAAATGTTTATAATTTGTCATATTATGGTCTTTTAAGTCCCATTGTACTATTATCTTATTTGTTTCCATTTGTTAGTATGGCTACTTATATTCAAGTGGTCAGTATTTTGGGTGTTGGTATTAGTATAATTCTTTTTTATAAATGGATTAGAAGTCATGGTACATCTAGTAATTTGACGTTCTTTGGTAGTTTGCTTTTTATGCTTGCTGCTCCTTTTATTTTGCATAGTCATCGACATATTATGTTTGTTTCCTATATGCCTTTTTTACTTATGGCTTTAATTGGGGTTGATAAGTATTTTGAAGATAATAAAAAAATGGGACTTGTTTTAGCTATGTTTTTAATTATTATGACTAGTTATTACTATAGTATTCCTAGTTTATTAGTTATTTTAGTATATGGGATTTATGTTTTCTTAAAGAAATATGATAAGATTACTTTTAAACTGTTTATGAGTGAGGGAATAAAATTTGTCTCTTTAATGGTTGTAGCAGTTTTAATGGCTGGTGTACTTTTACTTCCCACAATGCAAACCATATTGGCTGGTAGAAGTGGTACGGCATCTGATATTTCTTTGATATCTACTCTTGTACCAGGGTTAAATTTAAATTATTTATTATATGGTTCTTATTCTGTTGGGTTAACTGCTATTATTGTCTTTGCTGTTTGTTATGGTTTTTTGTCTAAAGATAAAGGGAATATATTTTTAAGTATAGTATTAAGTATAGTTGTTGTTTTTCCTATATTTATTTATGTTTTAAATGGCATGCTTTATATTAATGCGAAAGTTTTAATTCCTTTTTTACCAATTGGCTGTTTTTTGATATTAGAATTAATTAAAGGAATTAGAGATAAGAAAGTTAATGTTTTAAAATTAATTGGTTTAGTATTAATTGTTAGTGGGGTATTTTATTTAACGACTGATTGGAGTTTGATAAATTATTATTTAGTGGATGCTTTAGTAGTTTGTGGTGCTTTGATTTTATATTATTATAAGAACTTTAAATATGGTTTGGTGGTTGTAGTTATTTCTGCTTTTGTTACTTGTGGATTAGTTAATTATAATGATAGTTTAATGACAAAAGATCAATATGATGAATTATTTAATGATGATATGATTAAGTTGTTTGATGAAACGGAAGATTTAGATGATAATTTATATAGGTCTTTTCTAAATAAGAATAAGTTAGTTACTGCTAATAGAGTTTATGGTATGAATTATTATAATACTTCTATTTATAGTTCCGGATATAACTCGGGGTATAAAGAGTTTTACAAAGACACTTTTGCTAATCCAATTTCTTATCGTAATTATTTAATGATTAGTGGTAACAGAAGTATTTTATGGAATACTTATATGGGTGTTCGATACTTTGTAACTTCTAGTAGTGCTCCACTTGGATACAGTAAGGTCGATACTATTGGGGATTATTCTTTATATCAAAATGATTTAGTTTATCCAATTGGGTATGTTAATAAAAATGTGATGAGTGTAGAAAAATTTGAAGAGTTAGATTATCCTTATAGCTTAGAAGCGTTAATGAAGTATACTATTGTGGATGAAGATGTTGTTGATGATTATGAGTCTACTTTAGAGCCTTATGATATTGATTATAGTAATATTGATACTGGTGATTTAAGTGTTACTAAAAAAGATGATGGAACGATTGTTTTAAAAGCTAATGATGTTGTTAGTTTAAAAGTTCCAATTGGTAAAACATTAAATGATGAAATTTTGTTAATTAGATTTAAAATGAATTATGAATCTACTTGTAGTTTTGGTGATACTGCGATTACTATTAATGGGGTTAAGAATACTCTTACTTGTAGGAGTTGGAAATATAAGAATGAAAATTATACATTTGATTATGTAATTTCTAGAGATGGATGGTTATCTAATTTGATGGTAGAGATTAATCCAGGGACTTATGTAATTAGTGATATTGAATCTTATATATATTCTTATCAAGAATTAATTGATAATAGAAATAGTTTTGATGATTTTGTAATTGATAAAGATAAAACTAAAGGAGATGTTATTGTAGGTACAGTAGATACTGAAGGGGGATATTTTAGTATGAGTATTCCTTATGATAAGGGTTTTAAAATTTATGTTGATGGTGATTTAGTTCAATATGAGGTTGTTGATACAACATTTATTGGCTTTAAATTAGATGAAGGAGTACATGAAATAAAACTTACTTATGAAGCACCTTGGAAAAAGACAGGTTTGGTTGTGACAATTGTTGGTTTTGTTTTATGGGGTATAATCGGTATTTCAGATATAAGGAGGAAAAATGAAAGAGAAGATTAGTATTATTGTTCCATGTTTTAATGAAGAGGAAAGTATTCCTATTTATTATAAGGAAATGGAAAAGGTTATGAAGAAAATGGAAAAGGTAAATTTTGAACTTATTTTTATTAATGATGGTTCAAAAGATAAAACTTTGGAAATTATAAGAGAATTAGCTTTAAAAGATAAGAAAGTTAGATATGTGTCTTTTTCACGGAATTTTGGCAAAGAAGCTGGCATATTGGCGGGATTAGAGGCATCTACTGGAGATTATGTGGCAATGATGGATGTTGATTTACAAGACCCACCAGAGTTACTTGAAGAAATGTATGAAATAATTAAAAATGAAGATTATGATTGTGTTGCAACTAGAAGCGTTTCACGGAATGGTTATGGTTTTGTAAGAAAATTTTGTACTAAAATGTATTATAAAATAATTAATATGATTTCCAAGACTACTATTGTTGATGGGGCAAGGGATTTTAGGTTAATGACTAGGCAAATGGTTGATGCAATACTTTCTTTAAAAGAATATAATAGATTCTCTAAAGGGTTGTTTAGTTGGGTTGGTTTTAATACAAAATGGATTACTTTTGAAAATAAAGAAAGAGTTGCTGGTACAACTAAATGGAACTTTTTTAAATTGTTTGGTTATTCATTGGAGAGTATAATTGGCTTTTCAACGTTACCTCTTTCTATTGCAGCTTTTGTGGGGATTCTATTTTGTCTTATATCCTTTATTATGATTATTGTAATTATTGTGAAGACTCTTATTTTTGGAGATCCTGTTCAAGGGTGGCCAAGTTTAGTTTGTATTATTTTCTTAGTAAGTGGTGTACAATTGTTTTGCATGGGTATTTTAGGTGAATATTTAGCAAAAACTTACTCCGAGGTTAAAGGAAGACCTGTATATATTGTTAAAGAAACGGAAAAGGATATTAATAAGTTAAAAAGTAAAAAAATGTAACCTTATTTGGTTGCAATTTTTATTTGTTGTATTTTTGCTGGTTTTATGCTAACATATTAAGCCGAGGTGAAGGGTTTTGGCAGATATTGATGTTGTTAATCCTAAAGAATATATTTTAGAATCAATTGATAATTTGAATGATAATGTTAAGTATTGTCGAAGAGATTTAATTCTTAGAAATGTTTATAGTTATACCTGTATTATTATTTCTTATCTAATTAAGAATGATAGTTTTATATTTACTAATCCTAATTTATTTAAGACTGTTTCTTCTTTTTGTTTGGGGGCAGCTGGATTGAATTTGGTTTCCAATGCTTTTAAATATAATGATATTGCTAATATGGAAGAAGAAGCTGATACTTTGCAAGAGCAATTGGATTTGCAAGATATAAGTTTTAATGCTGCTGATAAGGTTCATGATGCGAAAAAATATTTAGTTAAGAAGATGGAAGATGTTAATAGTATGGGATGTAAAAAGTATGCTACTGCTAAAGTTATGCTTTTGGCTTCTGGGGTTGCCATGTTAATGATGATGCTTAGTTCTAATGGTTATATTTTAGATACTAATGGATATTTGATTGTTGGAGAAACTATTTTGGCGTATTTATGTGCTAATAGGTGCTTGGAGATGGGAATTGATTCTGCTAAAGATGATAGAATTGTTGCTAGAATTAATAATACTTTGAATTTACATGAGATTAAAAGAACTAAAAAATTGCCAAAATAAGTAAATTTTTGAAGAAAATAATGTAAAATGTTTGACTTTTTGGGAGTTTTTTCATATAATTTAAATCGGTACATTTTATTTGTATGTTTTGTTTAGTCGTGGGAAAACTTAAATAACACATACAGTGAGAGGATTTTTTATGAAAACATTTATGCAAAAGAAAGAAACTGTTGAGAGAAAATGGTATGTAATTGATGCTCAAGGAAAGACTTTAGGTAGAGTTGCTACTAAAGCTGCTCATATTTTGAGAGGTAAACATAAAGTTACTTATACACCTCATGTTGATTGTGGGGATTATGTAATTATTATTAATGCATCTAAAGTTGTTTTAACTGGTAATAAGTTAGAAGACAAGAAATATTATAACCATAGTGGATATCCAGGAGGCTTAAGAGAAAGAACTGCAAAAGTTATGTTGGAAAGTTATCCAGAAGAAATGGTTGAAAGAGCAGTTAAAGGAATGCTTCCTCATAATTCTTTAGGTAGAAGTATGGGTAAAAAGTTATTTGTTTATGCTGGTAGTGAACATAAACATGAAGCACAAAAACCTGAAACTTTAGAAATTGATTAGGAGGAAATTATGGCGAAGAAACAAGAATGGTGTGCTACTGGAAGAAGAAAACAAAGTGTTGCACAAGTAAGAATGACTGGTGGTACTGGTAATATAGTTGTTAATGGTGTTAATGTTGATGAATATATGCCTTATGCAACATTAGTTATGGATTTGAAACAACCGTTGGTTGCAACTGGTAATGAAAATAGATTCGACATTGATGTTAAAGTTAAAGGTGGCGGATTCTCTGGTCAAACTGGTGCAATTCGATTAGGAATTACTAGAGCATTACTAGAATTTGATAAAAATACGGATCAAACAAGAGAAGATAGTTATAGACATATTCTTAAAAACAAAGGATTAATTACAAGAGACCCTAGAGTTAAAGAAAGAAAGAAATATGGTCTTAAGAAGGCGCGTAAGGCCCCTCAATTTTCAAAAAGATAGAATACAGTTTTCTTTTATACCTCATAAACTTAAGTGTTTATGGGGTTTTTGTTTTAATTGGATGTTAACTATGGACAATGAATTTATTTTGTGTTAACATGTGATTATTAGGGTGGTGTTGGTTTTGAATGATGATATGCAAAATATTTATATTAATTTAGATGATTCAGGTAAATTGTCGGAGAAAGAAAAAGTTGCTATTTATGGAGGAATTGTTTTTTTAGATAAGAAAGAAAAAGATAAGTTTATAACTCAATATAGAAGTATTGTAAATAACTTGAAATGTAAGTATTGTCGTGAATCTTGTTTATTAGGAAATTGTCCTGAATTAAAACATAGTAATTTAAAAAATTGTGATAGAAGAAGAATTATTAATTATATAAAAAAGTATACGGTTGTGGCTTGTATTATTAATAATGAAAAGGTTTATAATCACATTATTAGTAATAAAGCCTCTAGAGGGAGATACTGTGATTATGCATTAAGAAGAACAATAAAAGAAATTATTATAGGGTTAATTAAAGAAAGAAGAATTGATCCATATAAACCAATTAAAATAATTCTTAATATAGATGAACAAACTACTAAGTCTAATGGATATTATAATTTAAAAGAGGGGTTAATAGAAGAATTGAGATATGGTATTACTAATTTCAATTATGGAGCTAATTATGAACCAATTGTTTATAGTGATTTAGATATTGCTTTATCTTATCAAAAATCTGATAAAAGTTTTGCTGTTCAAGCGGCGGATTTAGTGGCTGGTACAGTGAGAAGAAGAGTATTAATTAGTTATGAATCTATGATAGATTTAAATAATTATATAAGTTTTGTAAATTATAAAGTATTTTTGCCCTAAAGAAAAAAAGCCTAAAAGGCTTTTCCCCAACTAGGTTGATGTACAAATAGCACACTTAAACTTTCGTTCAATCACTAGTTATCGACCTGACAAATCTAATTGATTCCGGTATTGATAATATATCAAAATGCCGATGGTTTGTCAATTGTTTTAGTAGACAAATAATAGTATTTTTAGTAAAATTTTAGAAGAGGGAAGTTTTATGAATTTAAGTGATAAATGGATTGATTATGAATGTTTGAATGCTGGTGATGGAGAGAAGTTAGAACGTTGGGGTAATGTGGTATTAAGAAGACCAGAGCCTCAAGCAATGTGGCCAGTGGAAAAAGATTATACTTGGGATGATGTAAGTGGGACATATTATAGGTTTAAAGATGGAGGGGGACATTGGGAGTTTAATACTAGTTTGCCAGAGTATTGGACAGTTAATTATAAAGATTTAACCTTTAAAGTTAGTCCTACTAATTTTAAACATACTGGATTATTTCCAGAACAAGCTACTAATTGGGATTTTATGATGGATAAGATTAGAAATGCTAATAGACCTATAAAAGTTCTTAATTTATTTGCTTATACGGGTGCTGCAACGGTTGCTTGTAGCAAGGCTGGTGCTGAGTTAGTAGTCCATGTTGATGCTGCTAAGGGAATGGTAGAATGGGCGAAAGAAAATGCTAAGTTAAGTGGAGTAGAAAATAATTATATTCGTTTTATTGTTGATGATTGTCTTAAGTTTGTAGAAAGAGAAATTAGAAGAGGTAATAAGTATGATGCCATTGTTATGGATCCTCCGAGCTATGGAAGAGGACCTAATGGAGAAGTGTGGAAATTAGAAAAAAATTTGGAATATTTGGTTAGCAGATGTACGGAGCTTTTGAGTGATAAACCGTTGTTCTTTCTAATTAATGCGTATACTACGGGTATTTCTAGTACGGTACTTTATAATATATTGAAGCTTACTGTTGGTACTAAATATAAAGGAGTAATTACTAATGGAGAGGTTGGTCTTCCAGTTACAAAAGGAGATTTGGTTTTACCTTGTGGAATTTATGGAAAGTGGCAAGATGAATAATATTATTTATGAAGATAATCATTTGTTAGTAGTGGAAAAGCCAAGGAATGTGTTGGTACAAGCAGATAATACTAATGATTTAGATTTACTAAGTGAATTAAAGATGTATATTAAAAAGAAATACAATAAACCTAATAATGTTTATTTGGGTCTTGTACATCGTCTTGATAGACCTGTTGGTGGACTTATGGTTTTTGCTCGAACTAGTAAAGCTGCAGGTAGACTTTCTAATCAAATTAGAAATCATCAGTTTAAAAAGACTTATTTAGCAATTGGCTGTGGTTATTTAAAAAGTAAATCTGGTTTAATGGAAGATAATTTATTGAAATTAGATAATCAAAATAAAACTGTTGTTAATCAAAAAGGTAAACATGCTGTGTTGCAATATGAGGTATTGAAGGAAATTGATGGTCTTAGTTTAATTAAAATTTATTTAGAAACGGGTAGATCACATCAAATTAGAGTACAGTTTTCCCATCGAGGTTGTCCTTTGTGGGGAGATCAAAAATATAATGTTAAGGCAAAAGTTGGAGAACAAATTGCTTTGTGGAGTTATGAGATTAATTTTAGACATCCAACTACAAATGAAGAAATGGATTTTAAGTTAGAACCTAAGTGGGATGAATATCCTTGGAATATATTTAAGTAAATGGATTAATTATAAGATATAGTAACATAAAATATAATATGAATAAATATTATCGAAATGTGTTACTTTCTTTTTTGTTTGTGTTTAGTCTTTTGAGTTATTTGCCAGTGAAGGCTGATTTACCATTGCAAGGTAAAGTGATAGTTGTTGATGCCGGTCATGGGTTTTTAGATCCGGGTTCAATTTATCAAAGTATTTATGAAAAAGATATTAATTTAAAAATTAGTTTGTATTTAGAAGAATATTTAAGTAAGATGGGTGCTACAGTTATACTTACAAGGAATAGTGATATGGATTTAAGTGGTGGTGTTAATCATCATCGGAAGAAAACTGATTTTGATAATAGAATTAAGATTATTAATAATCAATATACGGATTTATATTTATCAATTCATCTTAATTATTTGAGTGATACTAATTATTATGGTGCACAAGTATTTTATAATAAAGAAAATAAAAAGTTGGCAGAGTTTGTTCAGAATTATATTAATAAAAATACTGATTCTAATCGTGATATTAAAACTATACCTAGTAGTACATATATGTATAAAAAGTTAAATAAACCAGGGTTATTAATAGAGTGTGGGTTTTTATCGAATGAAGAAGAAAGAAATTTGCTTATAACTGCTGAATATCAAGAAAAATTAGCAGAAGTTATTGGTGATGCTATAGTTAAATGGTATAATAAGTAAAATTTAGG
>CAZGKC010000022.1:0-8561 GCA_964526205.1 uncultured Muribaculaceae bacterium | reverse complement strand
ATATATTCCAAACTAGTAATATACCTTGGATTATCCAACTTTAAAGTAATGAATCTCTCATCATTAGAAGAGGTTCTATCTGTATGCCACATTGTATTTAAATTACCATCAATTGCATTTATAGCATATTCATATTCGTTATTATTTGGTCTAACATTTTCTGATGAAAAATCAACAACACTTAAATGATCTATTGATACATAAGCTTTAGTAGCATCAGTATCATCCGAAGTAAAATTAAATGTTTGGGAATCACTGCAAAGCGTTGTCCCTGTTGCTTTTCTTCTTACTTCTATTGTAACATCACCAGATAAATCTGGTTGTAAAGTTGCATATGAACTCCAATCAGCATCACCAATACGCCACTCCATCGTATCATCAATGCCAATTACTTTATTTTCCCAATCATTGCCATATAAATCCGTTGGTAGTGGATTAGCTTCTAATATATCATAAGTAATAATTTCATCGTTTATTTTAATCTTCAAATCATCAGTTGCATTTAAAGCACTAATCTCATCACTACTCAAAGTATAACTAAGATCAGTAACACTCTTCCAAGTAATACCCCCATCAATACTATATTCCCAAGTCACATCTTTATACTTATTATTTAAGATAATTGTATAAGGATCATCTCCATCAAAGGCAAAACTATTATCAACAATCCAATCAACTTTAGCAACAGCACTACCTTTATTGCCATTTTCATCAACAAACGTAAATATAAATTCATCATTATTTAAGAAGATATAAGTGTCACTACCATTATTATTTGTAATTGTAATATTAGTACTAGGATTTACCAATTTAGCAACAACCATCCCTGCTGTAGTATTAGTCTTACTATATTCTACATCAGCAGTTGGAATACTCTTAGTAACATCTTCATAAACATTAATCATAACAGCACTAATAAAATAATCAGCACCAGCTTTTTGCAAATAGTCATAAGAACCAGTAACTTGTATTTTAATATATTGAGCATAAACAGCCTCATCAAAGACAAACTCTTTAACACCATCCGTATTAGGTAAATCCACAATACTATAAACATCCGTAAAATTAATACCATCTAAACTAGTAGATATAACTCCATTTTTTAAAATACCATACAAATAATTGGTTTCTTTTAAGTATTCTATTTTAGATATATAACGAGGATTATCTAATTTAATAACAATATATCTTTCATCATTAGTAACTGTTCTATTAGTATGCCATTTTGTATAAATATTTCCATCAATAACATTACTAGCATATTCATATTGATTATAACCAGGTCTAACATTTTCTGATGAATAATCTACTATACTTAAATGATCTATTGATACATATTTCTTTGTTTCATCTATAACATCTTGCGTAAATGCAAATTTCTTTTCTTCGCTAGGTAAATAAACACCACTAGCTTTTTTCCTAACAGCAATTGTTTTATCACCTGTTAAATCTGGTTCATCATCATAACTATACCAGTCATTACTATCAATATAACGCCATTCCAAAGATAATGTATCACCAAATAATTTATTTTCTAAATCATTTCCATATAAATTATTTGGTAATCCTGTAGATTCTAATATATCAATTGTATAAATATTCTCAGTTGAATAGTCAACACCATAAATATGAACTTTAATATCATCAATTTCATTTATTCTTGCTAATTCTTCTTCACCCAAAACAACACTATGAAGTTCCGTATCAGTCCAAGTACTTCCACCATCAAGACTATATTGCCATGCCACATTAGTAGCATCATAACGACTTGCAAGAGATAATGTATTATCATCAAAAGAAAATTCTGCAACAGACATATCTAAAGTACCAAGCAAATAATTAGCCATATCTATTACAACCTTATATTGAATAGATTCATTAATAGTAGCATTACTAGCATCAATCAAACTACTATTTAATAAAGTAGTCATTTTAACATTATAAGCAACACTATCAATATTAATTAATTTAACTAAATCACTCATTGGCAGAGGATAATACTTCAAAGCTGCCATTAATTTTACTGCTAAATCATATTTTTCTTCATCTGTCTTAGACTCATTATAAATATTAATTAAATTATACCAAGCATCTAAATTAAAATCTTCTATTTCTAATGCCTTCCAATACAATTCTTCTTGCATATCTATATCATCATAAGTATTTGCAATCAAAACATAATTATTAGCTAAAACATAATTATCATAATCATTCATTGCTGCTTGACCAAGTAATATATAAGAACCATTATTAGTACTGGCATAACTACCATTACCCCAACCATTAATATATCTTACTGTATAATAACCTTTATGTCCAGAATAAGCAGATTTATTCGTCAAAGGCCAGCCAAAAACATCATTCCACATTTGCCAGAAGCCATTACCATTACTATCTAATGTATAAATCATATAAGCACTATGTCCCGGTTGACCAACCACAACACTTGGCAACCCTAAGGAAGTAGCAACATTTTGTCCTACATTAGATATTTGCCAACACACTCCACCAACTTCCATAATCATCCATAACTTTGGATAATACTTAATATTTGAAACCTCAGAAGTTAATTGATATTTATCAACATAATTATCCCAATTATCAAAGAATTCATCACTTCTATACAAAGATGTATTAACATTCTTATAATCAATATAGTTATAACCTGAATAACGATTATTCTTCGTATAAGCATAACTATTTAACCATTCTATTTCATCATCATTAATAAAACTATTCATAATATAACGCATTTCTTCAACTTCCAAAGTTTCAAAAACATTACCATCTAATAATCCATTAACAAATAAATTTTTAAAAACACTATATCTAGTAACAGCATCAGAAACATTAGGATTAATATCAGATTCGGTAGTACCAGGATTAATCCAAAAACTAACCGTATCGGAATGTGTCAATGAAAGACTAATAATCATCTTCTTAAATACATCCTTATATAAAACTCCAGAGCTAGTAACCCTTTCATCACTTAAATCATCTTGATAAGCATTAAGTAATTCCTCTAAAACAGCAAAAGACTTAACATATGTTCCACTCGGAGTACCTCCCAAAACATACAACCTAATATTATCTAAATCATCAAATATATAAGAAAATGCCTTTTTATTATTTTTAATTATCTTATTCAATTGATAATTACCAACTTTATTTAACAACTCTCTTTGTAATACCAACAATTCTAAGTTATTATCTATATTATCTTGATAACTATTTTTAATTTCTAAATCATATTCTTCAATTGTATTAAAGTCATTTTCTTTATAATTATCTTTAATAATCTTAGCATCTGCCCAAACTGAATGATCATTACCATTACTTATATTTTTATTAGCAACTAACTTCAGATATTTAACACCATTAATATCAATTTTAACATATTGAGCATCCATTGAACTCATCATTGCTACTGGATTTTCACTAGTCTTTAAATCCCATGTATTACCATCAACAGATGTATAAATATAAAACTTAACACCATCTCCATTGTTATTAGAAGAAGTATTAACTCCATAATAAGTCGTAAAATAAGCATAATCTTGATAATTACTCAAATCATAGATTAAAGTAGAATCAGCATGAGCAAATAAACCTTTATCAAACTCAACATTACTACCATTAACTTTAAGAGTAATTAATCCCGTCGGCGTCTTATCTATACCTAAAGAGCCATAACCAATACTAGCCTTATAAGTTGTCATATCAGACAAATAAACATAATCAGCAGTACTATATTCATTACTATTACTTAAAAGAATACTAGCAGAATTATAACTAGCAACTTTAATCTCTTTGAGATTATCAAAAGGACAAAAACCAAACAATACTAAAGTAACTAAAACATACAACACAAGTTTAAAATATCTCTTCATAACATAATCCCCCACTAATTATTGTATATCTTATCAAAAAGCCAATTCTTTGTCAATTAGATTTAACAAAAAATAAATTGCTAATTACAACAATTTATTTTTCCTGTTTATAACATCAAATATTTCCCTAAAAATATGTTCATCCAACTCTTCTGCCCTAACTGTATCATTCATGCCATACTTATTAAGTACACTCCAAACTTTATCCCAATTATAATCTTTTAAATTATTTTTTAAAGTCTTTCTTTTTTGTCTAAAAGCATCTTTTAAAAAAGCAAAATATTTTTCCTCATCAATTTCATCAACTTTTATTTTTTTTCTAAATTCTAAAACCGTACTTTCTACCTTAGGTACTGGGTTAAATGCATATTTAGAAACATCAATTATTTTTTTAATTTCAAAATAATATTTTAACACTAAAGTAATATATCCATAATCTTTACACCCACAACTAGCAGTAAACCTATCAGCAACTTCCCTTTGCACCATAACCACCAATTTACTAAAATCAACATTACAATCAATAATATGTTCAATAATTGGTGTTGTAATATAATATGGTAAATTCCCCACAATAAACAATCTATCATACTTAATATCTTTTATATCATCAACTATATTACTCTTTAAAAAATCTTTATATATTACTTTAAACTTATCATCTTCTATTTTATCTAAAATACTTTTTAAATCACTATCTAATTCATAAGCAATAACATTAGCTTTCTTCTTAAGTAACCTTGATAAAGCCCCTCTACCAGGACCAATCTCTATTATTAAATCATTTTCATTAGCATCTATTACATCCACTATTTTATTAATTACATTATTATCAATCAAAAAATTTTGACCCAAACTCTTCTTTGCTTTCACTACCAACCATACCTCAATACATCATAAGTAATTGAACTTCTTCCAATATATTTAGTTGCATAATCTTCACTTGGAGCTAATAAATCCAAAGCATTACCTTTAACTCCACGATCTAAAACAATTGCTAAAGTTCTATCATCACTTATTTTATTACTATAAAAACTAACTATTGAACCACAAGGTAAATTCTTACTAGAAGCCACTATATAAACTAAACCATAATCATAATCATTATAAGTATTAGTTCCATCTTTTATATTATACTTTGGTAAACAAGCAAGAGTACCATTACATAATGGACAATTATACGCATAACCCGTCAAATCACCAGTAAATGTATCTAAAGTTTGAAACTTCAAAGCTTCTTCTACTTCTAAAACTTTCATTGCCATTGTATCTAAATTAATTGTCTTATTCTCATTTTGATTTTCCACTGAACTAAATCTATCCTCAGCAGTACTCTTAGCAAATATCAATACACCAATAATAATAAATAATCTAACAAAGAAATTAACTACTTTCATTATATTATATCCACCTCACTGGATAACTAAATTATAACACTATTACCATTATTAAGTCAAAATACTCCAAGTAATTACCAAAAATTACCTAAGTAAATATTTGTACCCAATAGGTATTTCCTCTAAATGTAAAATAACCAACACCCAATTTAGTATAATTACTTCCAATCATATTAGCATAATGACCAGAGCTATTAGTCCAAGATTTCATTGCTGATGCTGCAGAAGTTTGACCAGAAGCAATATTTTCTCCCATAAACGAAAAAGATATCCCTAAGTCCTTCAACACGGTATTACAACTTCTACCATCTGGTCTTGTATGAGAAAACACTTTAGCATAACCCATTTCCATCGCTCTAATTGTAGCAGCTAAATTTAAATCACTATCATTTGTCAAAGCAGCAACCCCAACATTACTTCTTAATTCATTAACACTATTTAAAATTTCACTTATAATAGCAGCATTCTTACTAACTACAGTTAATGCTTCATCCTTTAAATCATCAGTAGTAGCATTAAAAGTTGATTGATCATACTCCGTAATACTTACTCTATTTATTTCTTTTTGACTTCCATCACTATAAACAGCAATATATATTTTTTCATAAACAGATATTTTAATACCATACTTATATTTTTCTTCTACTAAATTCTTTTGTTCAATTGTATCAACCTGTGTTACTTTACTAGAACTACTACTAGAAGAACTAGAACTATTATTAGAACTAGAATTACTGGAACTAGAACTACTAGTATTACTCTTCTTAGCAGTAACAGTTAAAACTGTTTTCTTGCTAACTTCATTACCACTTTTATCTTTAGCCACAATTACAATATCATAACTTCCAGCATCAGTATATTTTGCCATATTCTTATCTTGATAATCAATCTCACAATCTTCTTTACTATTATCAATACAACTTTCTACAAAATCATTAATATCATAACTTTTACCAGCAGTAATTGAAACCTCTTTTAAAACAAGTTCTGGAGCATCTTCATCATTTATAGTAATAACAGACTTATAAACCACTCCATCAATGGTAATTTCTACATCATATACCCCAAAATTCTCTAAAGTATCCGTATCTACTAAAGTATCTTGATAATAAATAGCAATATCTCCCTCAACAGCCTCATCATTAACAAAATCATTAAAAGTTGGTATACTACTTCCCAAAGATAAATTTAAATTATCAACAACCTCTATTTTTTTATCTTCTTCTTTTATATTATCATTATTATTTTTATTTCTAAAACTAAAATATATTCCCAAACCTATACCAAGTAAAATAATAACAATTAACAAAATTAATAAAACCTTTTTCTTCTTTTTCATAATTACCTCACTCATACTATATTTTATACATTCTTTTTATATTATTATTAGTAATATTAGCTAATTCCTCTAACGAAATACCATAAACACCCGCGACAAACCTAGCAATATCCATAATGTGCCCAGGATTATTTTGACAACCTCTAAAAGGTTCTGGTGTTAAATACGGAGCATCAGTTTCTAATACAATATTATCAACTCCAATATCTTTAAGAATATCTTTTAGATTACAATTCTTAAATGTAACAACTCCATTTATACCTAGCAAAAATCCCATTTTAATATAAATTTTAGCAACTTCCAAACTCCCCGAAAAAGAATGAATTGTTCCTCTAACTTTAAACTTTTTTAACGAATTAATAGTATCTTCTGTTGCTTCTCTAGAATGAATTATAACAGGAATATCATACTTCTCTGCTAACTCTAATTGTCTTTCGAATAATTCTATCTGTCTATCTTTATTTTCTTTTGTATAATGATAATCTAACCCAATTTCCCCAATAGCAATTATCTTCTTATTACCTATATTATCTTCTATAAACTTTATATCATCCAAACTATAATTATCTACTTCTTCTGGATGAATGCCTATTGCACCATACATATTATCATACTTCTCAATTAACATTAAAACTTCTTTATTACTTTCCCTATTACTTCCATTATTAATATAATAATTAACTAAGTTATATTTAGCATCTTCTATTACTTTATCGAGATTACTATAATACTCTTTATATAAATGACAATGAGTATCCCAAAACATTACTTAACCTCAATTCTTGAAAATAAATGTATAGAATCTCCAAGAACTAAAGGAAGTGATAACTTATCAGAATCAATACTAGTATTTTGAGTATTTAATGTCTCAAATATCTTCATAGCAGTATCAGGTAAAAAGGCTTGCAAATAAACGGCACAAACTCTAATAGCTTCTAATATATTATATAATACAGTTTCTAATCTATCTTTCTTATTTTCATCTTTAGCTAAAACCCATGGTTCTGTTTCATCAATATATTTATTACATCTTCTTAATACATTAAATATATCTTCAATAGCATCTCCAATATGTAAATCATCCATATCTATAACTATTTTATCTCTTAAATTATTAACACAAGCATCTAGTTCATCATCAATATCTTCTCTAACATTTGCTTGTTTAATATTACCCTCAAAATATTTGTGAGCCATACTAACAGTTCTACTAACTAAATTACCTAAAACATTAACCAAATCACTATTAATTCTTTCAATTAATAAATCCTTAGAAAATACTCCATCTGATGCATAAGGCATTTCATGTAAGAAATAATATCTAACAGCATCAACACCAAACTCATGTACTAAATCATCAGCATAGACAACATTACCTTTAGACTTACTCATCTTGCCATCAGCCATAATAAGCCAAGGATGACCAAAAACCTGTTTAGGAAGTGGAATATCCAAACTCATCAAAAATGCTGGCCAATAAATAGTATGGAATCTAATAATATCTTTACCAATCAAATGTAAATCTGCTGGCCAATACTTCTTAAATTCATCAGTTGAACCATCAACATCATAACCAATATTGGTAATATAATTAGTTAAAGCATCCAACCAAACATAAACAACATGTTTATCATCAAAAGTAACAGGAATACCCCATTTAAAAGATGTTCTAGAAACACATAAATCTTGTAATCCTGGTTTAAGAAAATTATTAATCATTTCATTTTTTCTTGCCTCAGGTTTAATAAACTCTGGATTATTTTCAATATAATCAATTAATCTATCTTGATACTTAGATAATCTAAAAAAGTAAGCTTCTTCACACTTTTCTTCCACATCTCTTCCACAATCAGGACACTTACCATCAACTAATTGAGATTCTGTCCAAAAAGATTCACAAGGAGTACAATAAAGTCCTTTATATTCTCCTTTATA
>CAZGKC010000021.1:0-9269 GCA_964526205.1 uncultured Muribaculaceae bacterium | reverse complement strand
GGAAAATTTTGGTTAATTTAGGGGTTTTAATAATTTAAAAATTGTGGTATAATCTAGGTATCAGTGAATAAGTGGGCATGAAAAACCCACTTTTATTATTAGTTATGGAGGTGGATATGGATAAAGTATTGGAAGAACTCAAAAGTAAGTTACAGGATAATTTAATTAAAAAAGAAATTATTGTGGATGATGTAACTTTTGAAGAAAAAGGAAATTATAAGTTTTTGACAGTGACTTTAGATAAAGTTGGTGGCATAGACTTGGATACGATTGTGGATGCTACAAAAGATGTTAATGTAGTAGTTGATGAAATGGATATAACTGATGATAGTTATATATTAGATGTTGTTAGTAAGGAGAGAGGATAAAATGGACAATAAAGAATTAATTAAAGCTATTGCAACAATTGTTAAAGAGAAGAATATTAGTGAAGATGTTATTTTTGAGGCATTAGAGTTAGCTCTACAAACTGCTTATAAAAAGAATTTTGATGCTAAGACTAATGTTAAAGTAGATATTAATCGTAAAACGGGAGATATTAAAGTATATTCTTATTTAGTAGTTGTTGATGCATATGATGATGGAAAGGATGTAACTGATGAAGAGGGTAATGTAGTACATGTTGAACCAGAAATTAATCGTGATGCTCAAATATTATTAGAAGATGCTCAAAAGAGAGTTCCTGGTATTAATGTTGGAGAGACGATTGAAGAAGAAGTTACTCCAGCTGATTTTGGGCGAGTTGCTGCTGGAACTGCTAAACAAGTGGTTATGCAAAAGATTAGAGAAGCCGAAAAGAATAGTATAATAAGTGAGTTTTCTGATAAGCAAGATGAATTATTACTTGGTATGGTTGCTATGGAAGATCAGTTTAATTACTACATAGATTTGGGGCGAACTAGGGGTATTTTACCGAAGAAAGATA
Organism: uncultured Muribaculaceae bacterium; assembly: GCA_964526205.1. Lineage (GTDB taxonomy): Bacteria > Bacillota_I > Bacilli_A > RF39 > UBA660 > Onthocola_B. Next base: position 8,344 of record CAZGKC010000021.1, on the reverse strand, counting down.
TTATTCCTGGTGAGAATATTAAAATGGGATCTAATATTAGAGTGTATGTAACTAAGTTTGATGATGGAACAAGAGAAGTTAAAGATAAAGATGGTAAAGTAAAGAAGAATAAAGGACCTATGATTAAGTTATCTAGAACTAATTATGGGTTTGTAAAAAGATTGTTTGAATTAGAAATACCTGAAGTAGCTGATGGAACAATTGTTATTAAAAGGATTGTTAGAGAACCTGGGATTAGATGTAAAGTGGCATTATATTCTACTAATGAAAAGATTGATGCTAAGGGTTCTTGTATTGGAGAAAGAGGTTCAAGAATTGCTGGTATTTTAAAGGAACTTAATGGAGAGAAGTTAGATTTAGTACTTTATAGTGAAGATCCTATTGAATATATTAAAGAAGCAATGTTGCCTGCCAAAGATGTTATTGTAAGTATTCCTGATCCAGATAAAAGAGAAGCTTTAGTTATTATTAATGAAGAAAATAGAGCTCTAGCCATTGGAAAGAAACATTCTAATATTAGACTTGCTAGTAAGCTTACTGGTTATAAGTTAGATATTAAAACAATGGAAGAAATTAATAAAGCAGGAAATGAATAATGAAGAAGATACCAATGCGTAGTTGTGTAGTAACTCATGAGAAATTACCCAAGAGAGAATTAATTAGAGTTATTAGAACACCAGAAGGGGAAGTTGTAGTAGATGAGACTGGTAAGATGAATGGAAGAGGAGCTTATTTAAAGAAAGATATTGATGTAATAAATAAAGCTAAAGATAGTAAAGTTTTAGATAGAATATTAGAAGTAAAAGTAAATGATGAGGTTTATGAAAAATTAAAAAATGTAATATAATTAAAGAAAGGAAAGTGATGTTTGATGACAGTAAAGGATTATGCAAATGATGTTAATTTGTCAGTAGCAGAGATTTTGAAGAAGTGTCGGGAGTTAGCTATTAATGTTAGTAATGGTGGAGATATTTTAAGTGATGATGATATTATTATGCTTGATAATACTATTAATATTATCAGTACTGATGATGAGATTACTTTTGAAGAAAGTGATGAAATGGATGCTACGATTGATGAAATAATAGCTTCTAGTAATGTTAGTAAAAAGATGAAAGAGAGTTCTAATAAAGAGAAGTTAAAGAAGAAAGACTCTAATAATCAAGAATTTAATATACTTAAAAAAGAAATGTATAAGCATAAAAATAAACTAATGAAGAATGAAGTTGATAATAGTGTAGTATTATATAAAAATGGGATGAGTGTAGCAGAATTTGCTGATTGTTTAGGTGTTAGTGGAACTGAGATAATTAAGAAGCTAATGGAAAATGGTTTGATGCTTAGTTTGAATCAAAGTATTGATTTTGAGAATGCTGAGATTATTGCTCTTTTATATAATAAGACTTTAAAAAGAGAAGAAACACAAGATGTTAGTAATTTTGAAGCATATGAAATAGTAGATAAAGAAGAAGATTTAGTTAAAAGACCACCAATTGTAACTATTATGGGTCATGTTGATCATGGTAAAACTACTTTGCTTGATTATATCCGTAAGACAAGAGTTGCGGAAGGGGAAGCAGGTGGTATTACGCAAGCAATTGGTGCTTATCAAACAGAATATAAGGGTGAAGCTATTACCTTTATTGATACCCCTGGACATGCGGCATTTACGGAGATGAGAGCAAGAGGTGCTAGTGTAACTGATATTGTCATTATTATTGTGGCTGCTGATGATGGGGTTATGCCTCAGACTAAAGAAGCGGTTGATCATGCTAAGGCTTCTAATGTGCCAATTATTGTGGCAGTTAATAAGATTGATAAAGCAGATGCTAATATTGATCGAGTTCTAACGGAGATGAATGAGATTGGTATTATACCAGAAGCCTGGGGTGGAGATGTACCATTTATTAATATTTCTGCTAAGACTGGTGAAGGGGTGGATTTACTTCTTGAGACTATCTTAACTATTGCTGAGGTGAATGAATTAAAGGCTAATCCAAATCGTTATGCGGTTGGTGCTGTTATAGAATCTAGGATGGATAAAAATGTCGGTGGGGTTGGTTCTTTCTTAATTCAAAATGGTACACTTCGAATTGGTGATCCAATAGTTGTGGGTACTAGTTATGCTAAAGTTAGAACAATGAAAAATGATCGAGGAGAAGCAATTGCTTTTGCTGGTCCTTCTACTCCAGTAGAGATTACAGGATTAACAGAAAACCCTGAAGCAGGGGATAAGTTTATGGCTTTTGAAACGGAAACAGAAGCAAAGAATGTTGCTAATAAGAGAAAAGAAGCAATGAAGAATAAAGATAATGTAAAGAAAAAGATAAGTTTAGATGATTTATTTGCTTCAGTTGATGCTGGTAATAAAGAGATTAATGTTGTTTTAAAGGCTGATGTAAGAGGTAGTGAAGAAGCAGTTAGAAATGCTTTAGAAAAGATTAAAGAAAAAGATGTAGCAGTTAAAGTTATTAGAAGTGGTATTGGTGCTATTACTGAATCAGATGTTATACTTGCTAGTGCTTCTAATGCGATTATTATTGGTTTTAATGTAGTTGCAGGTACTAATAGTAAAGAATTAGCAAAAGATAAAGGAATTGATATTAGACTATATACTATTATCTATAAATTAGTTGAAGATATGGAATCTGCTATTAATGGAATGCTTGATCCAGAGTATGAAGAACATATATTAGGTAGTGTTGTAGTTAGAAAGATATTTAAGTTTTCCAAGATTGGTAATATTGCTGGTTCTTATGTTACGGATGGTATTGTTAAGAATGGTGCTAAGGCTAGAGTAATTAGAGATAGTGTAGTTATTGCTAGTGATGAAGTTATTGCTAGTTTGCAAAGAGAAAAAGATGCTGTTAAAGAAGTTAAAAAAGGTTTTGAATGTGGTATTACTTTAGAAAAATTTAATGATTTTAAAGAAAATGATATTATTGAAGTTTATGAAATGGTAGAGGTTAAACATGCCTAAATATAAGATACAAAGAATTAATAGTGATATACTTAGATATGTTAGTGATATAATGGCTAATGAGGCTAATGATGTTTTATTAAAAAAGATTACTATTACGGGATGTGAAGTTACTAATGATTTAAGTTATTGTAAAATATATTTTACTTGTATTGATGATGAATTAAAACAAGATTATTTAGAGAAAGAATTAAATGAAGCAGCACCTTTTATTAGAGGTAAACTTAGTGAAAGATTAGATATTAGACATACTCCAGAATTGATATTTAAATATGATAAATCAATTGCTTATGGAGAAAGAATTGAAAGTATTTTAGATAATTTAGATAAGTAAGGAGGGTTTATGGAAAAGGTTGTTAAAATAACTAATGATATACCAAAAGCTTATGAAAGAGTTATAATGGAAGAATATTATAAATTAATTTGTAATATTTATGGTTATAGGAGAAAAAGAGATGTTACTTATACAAGAGATTGTGAGAAATGGGTAGAGAGAGATTTTGATAATAGGGCTTTGGCTCTTTGTGTAGATTTCTTATCACCACGTGATAAAATTAATTTTGCTTGTCTTTATGATGATGAATTACTTAAAGCTATGGCTAGATTTAGAACCATTAATTCTACTCATATTGCGGAAGTTATATTTACTGATTATCCAGATTTTTTAGAAAAAGAAGAATATGTAAAGTATTTGGTGGATAGTATAAGTAATTGGATGGATAAGCAAGAGGAAGATGTATCTCCTTTGTCAATTGAAGTTCCTAAGGGGGATGATGAATTACTTAATATTATGTACGGTTATGGTTTTTCTGAATGTGATAAAAATGATCATTTATATCCTACTAGTCTTTTAGAAAGAAAAAAGGTATTAACTAATGATGGACCAACTCGTAGTCGTAAAAAAGCCTAGTGGATATACCAGTAGGGATGTAGTTAATAAGTTAAGTAAGATTTTAGGAACAAAAAAGATTGGACATACGGGGACACTTGATCCACTAGCAACTGGGGTTTTGGTTTGCTTGGTGGGAAGATATACCAAACTTAATAGTTTAATTACAGCTTATGATAAAGAATATATTGCAGAAGCAATACTTAATATAAAAACAGATACCGGAGATATTACAGGTAATATTATAAATAAAAGTAATATGGTAATAACTAAAGAGATGGTAAATAAAGTATTTGTTAGTTTTCCTAAAGAGTATGAACAAACTGTTCCTAAGTATTCTGCGGTTAAAGTAAGGGGTAAAAAGTTATATGAATATGCAAGAAGTAATGAAGAAGTGGAATTACCAAAGAGATTAGTAAAAATATATTCTTTAGAATTATTAGAGTTTAATAATAATGTAATTAAGTTTAAAGTACATGTAAGTAAGGGAACTTATATTAGAGCTTTAATTGAAGATATAGCAAGTAAGATGGGGACGTTTGGGGTTATGAAGAGTTTGGAAAGAATAAAACAAGGAAAATTTGAAATTAATGATGCTTACACTTTGGAAGATATAGAAAAAGGAAAATATAAAGGATTAAATGTAAAAGAGTTTTTAGATTGTGATATTAGGGAAGTAGAAAAAAATGATATAAAAGTAATTAGTAATGGAGGTATTATAGAAAATAAATATAATGTTTTAGATAAAGTTATATTTACTTATAATAATAAAGATATTGCTATTTATGAAGTAAAAGAAAAAGTTTTAAAACCATATTTAATGTTTTAAAACTTTTTTAATTGGAACTAAGAAACTTTTTGTTTCTCCTTATTCATTATGGATTTCGGATAAGGTCTTCTTTCATCGGTTCGATATAATATATAATCAATACTAGTATGATAGAAATCTGCTAATTTGATTAAAATATCTTCCGTTAGCATGGTCTGACAAGTTTCAAAATAACTGTAATTTCTTTGAGTTATTCCTAAATGTTCAGCAACTTCACGCTGTAGTAGGTCATTATCCTCCCTTAATTCCCTTAGTCTATTCATAAAACCACCATATATATTATATTACAGATGATGAACGACTATTTAGATTTAGACATAATTTATCTAAACTAATTTAATCTTATTGTTCCTAATTAATAATAACGTAGATTTTAAAGGAAGTAAAGAAAAAAATGAAGATAGATAAAATTTGCCTATTTGTTAATTTTGAGGTTGCCTTTTAATTATATTCATGATAATATAAGCGTTGGTGGTTAATTATGAATTTACAATCTTTTGATGATCTTATTAATAAAACTAATTTTAGAGCTTTTGTTCTGATGGATGATATTGTTTTAGGGAAGCAATATGATGAAGATAAAATAGTATTAATAGAGAAAAAGCAATATCAATCATTAATGAAATATTTTCATTTTGAAGTAGATGATGAAGTATTGAATACTTATTATGATGTAATGATTTTTATGAATGATACAAAAAGTATTTATAGGACTACATGTGATTGTAAAGATTATCGACGTAATAGAAGTTGTTGTCATATTGCAGCAGTATTTTATTATTATTATAAAATATTATTTGATGTAAAAGAATATGATTTTGAAAAAATATCTAAAGATATTTTAAAAGAATTTTTACCAAGTAATAATGGAATAAAAAAAGAAGTTAATGTTTTATTAAATATAAATATAGAAATGTATTATGGTTCTTATAAAAGAATAGTACCTAAAATATTGATTGGTGTTAATAAGTTATATACTATGGGTAATCACTTTAATGACTTTAGAACTGCCTTTGAAAGAGGAAAGGGAGAAGTTTATTTTGGGAAAGAATTTACTTATAATCCGGAGGAATATTATTTTAGTGAAGATGCTTTAAAGATTATTAATGCTTATATTGGGTTAAATGATAGTTATGGGCGTTATAGAGGTTATTATAGTGATAATGAAATGAAGAAGTTTATAAGTAAATTAAAAGATGTTAAATTTACTTATAATAATTATCAAATGGATGGAATAGTTGAGGGTTTTGGTATTAATACTAAACTTGCTAAAGATAATGATAATTATGAACTTAGTTTTGATTTAGATAATTTAGAATGTGTTATAGATGATGATTATGAATATATTGTTTATAAAGGGGTTATGTATCATTTAAAAGGAAAAGAACAAGATTTACTTTCTCGATTAGATAGTATTATGATGGAAAAAATAGTTATTCCTAATGATAATTTTGATTTATTTACCAAAGGTCTTTTAGGGGTTGTTAAGAAGAATTTAGAAGTTGATAGTAGTGCATCAGATATTGTTATACCAAAAGAAATAGTAACAGAGTTATATTTTGATTTAAGAAATAATTATATTTTAGTTAATCCTAAATTTAAATATGGTAATGTTGATGTTGGTTATTTTGATGATGATAGTAAAGTATTAAGAGATTTAGAAGAAGAGAGTAAAGTTATTAATGATTTAATTAAATGGGGATTTGTTTTAGAAGATAAGAAAATAGTACTTAAAGATATTGATGATCAAGTAGAGTTTATGGAACAAGGGTTAGAACAAATAGCTCTTAAGTATATAGTTTATACAACTGAGAAGTATAAGAGTGTTGGTATAAAGAAGAAGACTAATGTTTCTTCAATGTTTGGAATTGGTAAAGATAATATACTATCTTATAATTTTGATTTGGGAGATATTAAAAGTGATGAGTTAGTTAATATATTTAAAGAGATTAAAAGTAAGGGGAAGTATTATCGGCTTAAAAATGGGGATATATTGAATTTGGAAGATGAATCATTGGTTGAACTTAGTAATTTAGCAGAGGAAATGGAGTTTAGTGATGATGATATTAGAAATGGACATGGTAGTATTTTAAAATATCGAGCTATATATTTAGATAGTCTTAAAAATAATAAATATAATATTATTAAAACTGATAATTTATTTGATGAATTAATGGATAAGTTTTATAAGTTTAAAGATGCTCCTTTAACTATTTCTAGTCAAGAATTAAAAGTACTTAGGGATTATCAATTAGTGGGAGTTAAATGGCTCTATAATTTGGCTAGAACAGGTTTTGGAGGTATTTTAGCAGATGAGATGGGTTTAGGAAAGACTATTCAAGTTATATATTATTTAAAACAAATGTTAAAAGATAATAAAGATAGTAAGTTTTTAATTGTAGTTCCGACTTCTTTAGCGTATAATTGGGATCATGAGTTTATGATGTATGCTCCAGAGATAAAAAGAATTATTTATGTTGGTGCTAAAGATAAAAGAATGGAGTTATTAAAGGAAGATTATAATGTTATTGTTACTACTTATGGTCTTTTAAGAGAAGATAGTAGTATATTTGATAATATGAGTTTTAATACGATGATTATAGATGAGGCACAAAATATTAAGAATAATATGGCTGGTATTACTAAGTGTGTAAAACAAGTAAAAGCTGAGACTAAATTTGCTTTGACGGGTACACCAATTGAAAATAATGTTTTGGAGTTATGGAGTATATTTGATTTTGTTATGCCGGGGTATTTAGGTAGTTTAACTAAGTTTCAAAGTAAATATAAAATAAAGGATTTTAATGAAGATAGTGAAGTTTTAATTAAAGGGTTAAGTAGAGTTATAAATCCATTTATTTTAAGAAGAAAGAAAATGGATGTAATAAAAGAATTGCCAAAGAAGTTAGTTAATGATATTTATATTGATATGAGTAGTGAACAAAAGAAGCTTTATGTGGCAGAGTTGGAAAGAGTTAAAAATGAAATGGATAAGATTATGGAAGATGGTAATATGAGTAAAGCTAGATTCTTAATATTACAACTTTTAACTAAGCTTCGTCAGATATGTATTGATCCTCATATCTTATATGATAATTATGAAGAAGAATCTGGTAAAATAGAAAGGTTAATTAATATAATTAAAGAATATATACTTAATGGACATAAGATATTAGTCTTTACTTCATTTAGAACTGCTCTTAATATTGTAAAAGATAAGTTAGAGGAAAATAATATAAAATCTTATATTATTGATGGTAGTGTATCTTCGAAGAAAAGAATGGATTTAGCAGATAGTTTTAATGAAGATGGTGATGTTAAAGTATTTTTAATTATGCTTAGAGCTGGGGGTACTGGACTTAATTTGATGGGTGCTGATGTAGTTATACACTTGGATTTATGGTGGAATCCTCAAGCCGAAAATCAAGCAACAGATAGAGCACATAGAATTGGACAAAAGAATATGGTAGAAGTAATTCATCTTATTATGAAAGGAACTATTGAAGAGAAGATATTAGAGTTACAAAATAAAAAGAGAGTTTTAAGTGATAAATTAATTGATGGAGAAGTTAGAGATAAGAATATTTTAAATGAATTATCTAGAGAAGATATTGAAAACTTACTTTCATATGAAAACAAGGATTAG
>CAZGKC010000020.1:0-10685 GCA_964526205.1 uncultured Muribaculaceae bacterium | reverse complement strand
TACTCTCCAGAACCTGCAGATGTTTCTAACATCATAGATAATTTATTAGATGATATTTTAGAATTAATTTTATTAGATACAATATCATTAGTTTTATTACTAAATATATTAGTACTTAAAATAATTATAACCAAACTTATACTTATAATTCCTAAACTTATAATAAATACTTTTTTCTTCTGCATGATATGTTCTCCTTTATTATATAATAGCATAACTTGTTTAAATATTTTGTCGATGCTTGTTATTTTTATATAATTATTTTACAACATATCTGTTCATTTGTAAATATTTAATTTTAACATATTTTATATAATTAGTTAAGTCACTTGTAAGTGACTTAACTAATTGTTTATGTTTGAGTAATATTTATATTGTCAGGAGTGATCCGCAATGGTGAAAATTAATATTGAAGATTTATTAAAGAAAAAAGGAAAAAGCAAGTATTGGCTTGCTTCTAAAATGGGTGTTAGATCTGAAAAATTAAATAATATTATTTTTGGAGAAACTAAATCTATTTCTTTTAAATATATTGAGGATTTATGTAAGTATTTAGAGTGTACTCCGAGTGATTTATTTACAATTACTTATGAAGATGTTAAATCATAAATAAATAATTTATTAAGGTATTAAATTTGGAATAATGGAAAAAGACAATAAATATTGCACCTACTAAGAAAGGACCATAAGGAAATTCATGGTTCTTTTTTAAATAGAGTGTTCCTAAAGCATAGGGTAAGGCTAAGAATGTAGATAGAACTAATGAAGTTAAAGCTAGCTTTAAATTTAATGTTAAACCCATAATAAAGCCAAGCTTAATATCTCCTCCCCCAAGTGAATCTTTCTTTAATATTAATGTTCCTAATTTTTCAATTAAAAGCATAATTAAGAACATACATATACCACAAACTATACTATAGATAGTTGATTTTAAACCAAAATAAATTAATTTAATTATAATTATTAAGATACTAGATACAATTAAGCTAGAATCAAGTATTACCATGTATTGGAAGTCACTAACAAATATTACAACCATTAATGATACAATAACTAAACCAATAAAAAAGTCACTACCAATGGGAAAATAAAAATAGGTTAGCATAAATAATAAACCTGTTATTAATTCTACCCAAAAGTGATCACTTGATATTTTATGATTGCAGTATGTACATTTACCTCTTTGCATAATAAAGGATAATAAAGGGATTAAATTATACCATTTCAAGGGGTGATGACAGTTATCACATCTACTTCGAGATGTGATAACATCTTCACCTTTGGGTAATCTAGTCCCTATTACTAAATAGAAGGAACCAAATATAGTTCCTATTACAAACATTAATATTGCCATAAATCCCCCTTAACTTGCTTGAATTTGTGAATACATATCGAACATTGGCATAATAACTGCAACAATGATAAATCCAACAATAATCGCTAAGACAGAAATCATTATTGGTTCAATGAAAGCCTTCAAGTTATTAATAATGTTTTTATGTAATAATTGGTAGTATTCACTAACCTTTTGCATCATGTTTGCTAAGTCACCAGTAGATTCACCAGTTACAATCATGTAGTAAGCAACATCAGGAACCGCCCAGTGGTCTTTAAAGGCTTCGCTTATTTTTTCTCCTTTTATTATATTATTAATAGTTTTATATAATATAGCTTTATATACTTCATTATTGGTTATTTTACTTAAAATATCCATACTATCAGTAATAAAGACATTGTTACGTAATAAAGAGGCAAATGTTTTAGAAAATATAGTTAATTCATTATATATTATTACATCTTTAATAATGGGTATATGCATAAGCATAATTTGAACAGTTGTTCTAAATGCTTTAACTGTTTTATATAGAATTACTACAGTTACTACGATAGCAATTATTATAGCAAGTAAAATAATAAAGTCACTTTTAATAAATGCACTTATATTTATAACTATTTTGGTTATACCACTTATTTCAGCATCATTTTTACTATAAATATCAATAAATTGAGGAACTACATAAACCATGATAAATATAATAACACCAATTGAAAATAATGATATAATCGCTGGATAAGTCATAGCACTAACCATTTGTTTATGATTTTCATTTATTTCTGTATAATAATTAGACATATCATCAAGAGTTTCAACTAATGTCCCACTTGCTTCTGCTGCTTTTATCATATTGATAAGTAATGCCGGAAACATATCTCCTTGTTTTTCCAAAGCACTAGAAAATGATTCACCTAGAATTAGTTCATATGATATAGCTTTAAAAGCGGTAGTTCTGGCTTTATTACCTTTCATTTGGGTAGTTAGAATCTTAATGGATTCATTTAATGTTAATCCTGCTTTAATGTATGTAGATAATTGAGTTAACCAGAATATTAAATCTTTCGTAGACATCTTTTTACCCATAAAACTAGATTCTTTGTATACAAAATCAATCATTGGAGATGTTTTAATACTATATACTTCATAGCCTTCACTTAATAAATAAGAATTAATATCTAGTTTACTTAAACCATTCATAGTTCCATTAAATATTTGTCCATTTTCTGGGTTACGTACTTTATATAAATAAACATGTGGTTCTCTACTACGGGTTGCTCCAGCAGTTTGTAAATCCACTTGTAATTCTTGTTTAAGGGCTTCCATTTTAGCCATGGTCTTTTCATTATAATGATAAACCTTTTTAGGTTTTGTTTTCTTTTTAGTTCTTTCATATAGTCTTTCTTCTTCATTTAAAAAAGCTTGTTTAGTTGCTTGATATGTTTTATCTACTTGATAACTAGCACCAGTGTATAAATCCATCCAGAATTCATAAAAGCAGAATTTTACCCCAGTTAAGGCTAGACTTAGAATGTTACCAAGAACTATAAATGGAGTTTTAAGTAATTCTAATGTTTTGTTAGACTTTGGTTCTGTAACACTTGTATCCATAAGACCATATCCTTTACTATCTCTAAGTATACCAAAAAAAGATATTTTTTACAATCAATTATTGGGCTTTTTTACATAAAATATATTAGGTGAAATATTATGAATGGAAGTAGTTTTTCTATATCCTCCCTTTTAGGAGGTATTTCGAAAACTTTAGGTATTGTTAATCAAGCATTACCAATAATTAAAGAAATGAGGCCAATGGTAAGTAATGCTAAAAAATTAATTAATATTGTTACAAGTATTAATAATAATGAGGATAAGAATATTGTTGTAAATAATAAAAAAGAAGTAAGTGTTTCCCCTACTTCTAATCCGGTATTTTTTCAATAATATTTAAATACTTAGAATCTTTAGATTTATTATATAAATCTAAATAATATTTTTTTAAATAATTAAAATATTCTTGATTATTACTTTTACCAAATAATATTTCTGTTTCCTTTAATACTTCTATTCCTTTAATATATTTAATAATATCATAATATTTATTATTTTCTTCAATTACTATTTCTTTTTCTATAGTATAACCTAAGTTCATCATAAACTCTCTTAATTTACTTAAATGATTATGACTACTTATGATAAGTTTATCAGGAATAGATGCACTTTGTAGGATACCTATAATAGTATCTGTTCCCAGACCACTTATGACGGCGATATCATAAGTATCACTTAGATTTTTAAAACCATCAGATTGAATAAGTTTTATTTTATCATCTAAATGGTGTAATGTTAAATTCTTTTTACTTTGCTTTAAAACTTCTCTAGATATATCTGTTGCTGTTATATTATGAGTTATATTAGAAGTATAAAGGATGATTGGTAAGTAAGCATGGTCAGTACCAATATCTACTACTGAATTGGATTTATCTACTAGACTTGCTATTGCTTCTAATCTTTTCATTCTTCTAAAAAGTCTTTTAATTTCTTAGCTCTTGATGGATGTCTTAACTTGCGTAAAGCTTTAGCTTCTATTTGTCTAATACGCTCTCTAGTTACATTAAACTTTTTACCAACTTCTTCTAGTGTATGGCATGTTCCATCAATTAAACCAAATCTTAACTCTAATACTTCTTGTTCTCTTGCTTGAAGGGACATTAATACTTCTTTAATTTCTTCTTTTAATATTTCATTTTCTGTATATTCTTCTGGAGATAGACTAGATTCATCTTTAAGAAAATCTCCTAGATGAGAATCTTCTTCTTCGCCGATTGGAGTTTCTAATGATACTGGTTCTTGGCTAATCTTTAAAACTTCTCTTACTTTATCAACTGTAGTATTCATTTTCTTAGCAATTTCTTCTTCACTTGGTTCACGATTTAATTCCAAAGTTAATTGTCTTTGAATACGAGACATCTTATTAATAGTTTCTACCATGTGTACTGGTACTCTGATAGTTCTAGCTTGATCTGCTAGGGCTCTAGTTATTGCTTGACGTATCCACCAGGTAGCATAAGTAGAAAATTTGTATCCTTTGTCATAATCAAATTTTTCTACTGCTTTCATAAGACCAATATTTCCTTCTTGAATTAAGTCCAGAAATAATAAGCCTCTACCGACATATCTTTTAGCAATACTTACTACTAAACGAAGATTGGATTCAGCAAGGATTTTTTTAGCTTCCTCATCTCCAGCATTTACTCTTCCTGATATTTCTTGTTCATCATCACTTGATAACAATGGTATACGTCCAATTTCCTTTAAATACATTCGCACTGGATCATTAATATTGATATCCTTAGTGATGTCTTCATTACTTAATATTAGGTTTTCTACTGGTTCTTTAGGTTTAATCCTTGCCTCTCCACTAGAGGTATCAACATCTGATTCAGGGACAACTTCTATCTTATTTTCCACAAACTTATTATATAAGTTGTCTAGAGCATCATTGTCCATCTCTAATCCCTTTAATTCTTCTGCTAATTCTTCATAAGTAATGAAGCCATGAACTTTACCCTTGCTTATTAAAGCCTCTTCACGTTCTTCTAATGTTTTAATTTGTTCCATCTTTACACTTCCTTTTTTATTTCTGCTAGCTTTTGCATTAATTCCATTTTCTTGTTTTCATCTAACTCACTTTTAATTCTGGACTTTAATTCTTCTCTTTCTTCAATTTTATAGATATTTAAGATAGACTTAATGCATAACTCATATTCTTCATCAGTAATTGTTGAATCATTATTCTCACTAATTATTACCTCCAAAAGATTATATATTCTTTCATTAGGCATAATATAGGTCATAAAATCTGCTATATTTATTTCTTTTATTTCATCATTATAATATACTATTTCACTGGCGAGTACTCGTTCATCCCTTTCTTTAAAATACCCTAATCTAGTCTTATATATACTAATATACTTACTACTAGTTAACATATAATATAAAACTTTATGACTTAAACGATGATACTTAGATACTTTTTTCTCTACCTTTATCGGTTCAACTTTTTCCTTTTTCTCTTCTTTTTGAGGAACAACATTTATTTCTTTTTTTAAAATATCTGCATCAATGCCATAATCTTTGCTTATTTTAGCGATAACTGTTGCTTTTGTCAAGTCATCTTGACTATTTAAGCTATTTATTACCTCTTTTATGTAAATAATTATGTCTTCCATCGTTGTTAAATCTTTATCTTTTTTTAAATATTCTAATTTAAAATCAATATATTTATGGGCATGTTTAATATTTTCTCTTAATGCATCAACACCATTTGCTCTAATATATTCATCTGGGTCTTTTGCTCCACTTAAACGAACTACTAAAGGGTTTACACCAGCATTTAAGAGTAATTCACCATTTTTAATGGTAGCATTTTCTCCAGCAGCATCATTGTCGAGCATTAAAATGATTGGTACTTTCAGTTTCTTTAATGTTTCAATTTGAATATTGCTTAAAGCAACTCCCATTAAAGCTACAACATTTTTAATACCACTAGCACTTAGCTTAATAGCATCCATATTGCCTTCAACAACAATTACTTGTTTACTTTCTCTTATATAATTACGAGCATTATGATAATTAAATAAAATATTACCTTTTTTAAATATTTCCGTTTCTTTAGTATTTAAATATTTTGCTGTATCTTCTTCATTGTTAAATATTCTTCCGGTAAAACCAACTATTTGACCTTTTAAATTCTCAATGGGTATCATTATACGATTAGTAAATGTATCATAAATATTTAATCCTACTTTATTAATTAATCCTAGTTTATCGAGTATTTCTAAACTATATTTTTTGTTTGTAGCAATTTTATAGAAATCATCGGGACTACTTGGTGCTAACCCTATATGAAATTCTTTAATTATGTCTTCGGTAATACCTCTATCACTTAAATAACTACGAGCTTTTATCCCCTCTTTAGTCATTATATTGTTTTGGTAAAACATAGAGGCAAATTCCATTACATTATAATCTGCTTGATTCTTTTCTTCAATTACTTTAGAATAATTATCTAGTTTTAAATCATAACCAATCTTTTTGGCAATAATCTCTACCGCCTCGGGGAATGTTACATTTTCATATTTCATCACAAACGTGAATACATTACCACCAGTACGACACGTAAAGCAGTTAAATATCTGACGTTCTGGGGAAACCGTTAAGCTGGGTGAATGGTCTTCATGAAAAGGACATATAGCAACATAGTTCTTCCCTTTTGGTTTTAAATCTAGATAAGAACCTATAATATCTACAATATCTGCTTTACTTCTAATTTCATTTAATACATCGTCTTTAATATATGCCATAATATCCCCTCTAAGAACCCCAAACATCTTTAAAAATCGATAATATTATAGCACTATTCTTTGCGTTTTGCAAACAATTTCGATATTTTTTTAGGAAGTGCCTTATTATAGGTCTTTTTAATAATAATAAATAATATATTAATAATAACAATGCTTATTATAACTCCGGTATAATAGCTTAAATATTTAGTTAATATATAACCAATAATACCTATTAAAGACCCATAGATAATCCGAGGTATTTTAGTAATTGGTGATGATAACATATCGGGGGCAATTAAAATTAATGATAATATTGCCATTGAATTATAAATATAAGAATAATCTTTAAATATTATAATTCCTAAAGCAAAGGTTATTAATCCCGATATTGCTACTTCATATTTATAATTAGTAATTATACTTAAATATACTAATAAAAATATACCTAATATGATATTAGTAGATGCTATTCCACCGATGTTTCTTCCCCATAATAAATCAAGAGAAGAAAAAGAATAAATATTTAGTAATTCTAATGGATTAGCAAATTCAAGGGTCTTAGTTATAAATGATAAACCTAAAATAAGCAAAATAATTAATGCTGGTTGGTTTATTTTTAGAAACCGAGTTATTATTAAGCCGAACGTTAAACCTGTGGCATATAGAGTGTATTTGATGGTGATGGGCATAAATAATGGTATTATTATTATACTTAGAAATTCATAATCTAATTTTATTTTAGTTTTAAATATAATATTTATTATAATATAAATAATTAATCCTATTAGTATTAAATAAATTAGTTTAAAGATACCTATAATACTAATAATATCTTTGTTATATAATAATATACCATTCTTATATAAACCATATAATAATAAGGGTATTATACCAATTATTGTTTTAATTATATTGGTTTTTATAGTATTTTTAGTATGAATAAACATTTTATTACCTCTTTTCTAAATAAGTTCTTAGATTAATATAACTAGGACAAATATAAGTACATAAACCACAATTAATACATTTATCTTTGTTTTTTAAAGTTAGAGGATTTACTTTGTAAGGACATATTCTAATACATGCACCACAGTTAATACATTCTCTTGGTTTAATATTATTTTTCTTCATAATATTAATTGATTTAACTTCTTTAGTTATAACAAAGTTACGTGAATCATTAATCTTAAATCCTGTCATTAAACCATTAATTATTATATCGTAATTGGAATCAGTTATTTCCATAAACTTATCAATTACATCACTTAATAAAGTATTAGTTTTAATAATTAAAACTTTACTTTCTTTTAAAGCATTTCCAGAAATAGTTATTATTTGTTTAGTAATAAGTTCATTATTTAATAAATGTTTAATTTTTATTATATCAAAGATATCTAAGTATAAGGTATCATTTTTTAAATTTAATTTATCTTGAAGAATATCTGTTCTACTTATAGGATATTCAGGATTTACTAAAGTAAGTTTTACTTTGGGATATGTTCCTAGTATTTTTAAAACTGAATCTATGATATATGCATCTGTATTTTTAATAACAATTAAATTATTATTTGATTGATATAATAAACTTATTTGTTCTAATATATCTAGTATATCTTCTATATCTTCTTTTAAAAGGAAGACATGGTTATAAATATAGGGGTTATCATCTATACATTTTATAACAATGTTAGAATATGTTTTATTACTTTTAAATAAATTTAATAACTTAGTTTCTTGATTAGTTTCTAATAATTTAAGTAAGTCTTGACTACTTTTTAATTTCTTACGTGCCTTTTGTTCTTTACTCATTTCCCGATAGTCATTAGCAATAACTATGAAGTTATGAGACTTTTCTAAGAGATATAAGGGTTTTATACCAATTACTTGACCAGATATGGGAGAATTAGCTTCTTTACTAATAGGCATTCCCATATATACGGATTCGTTTTGTTTAATTAAGATATCTTTCTTTTGACAAGGAATATATACATAGTCAGGATTTAAATAATAAGTAATATTTTTATTAATGTTTATGTTTTTATCAATATCAAGTGTTATTAGATTCATTTTCATCCCTACTTTCTAAATATTTATGTAAATTAATAGCAACATTATAAGGGATTATTTCCGTAAGTTCAGATATTGGTGCTTCTTTCATCTTTTTAATGCTACCATATTTTTTAATTAACTCTTTCTTACGAACTTTACCAATACCATCAATATTATCTAATAGACTTGCAATTGTACCTTTATCCCTGAGAGTCTTGTGATAGGTAATGGTATAACGGTGTACTTCGTCTTGGATTCGAGTTAAATAATGAAATATATCGCTGGATTTAGGTATGGCAATTATTTCTTCGGTTTGACCATCAACTAGTTCGTTGGTACGATGATGATCATCTTTACGTAAGCCACATACTTTAATATCTAATTTTAATTCATCTAATACACTTGTGCAGGCATGAATTTGACTGATACCTCCATCTACTAGTATTAAATCTGGCATTTGGCTATGTTCTACCATAGCTCGATAATAACGGCGATAGATTACTTCTCGCATTGTGTTATAATCATCATTTTTATCAATAGCTACTTTATATTTACGATATTCATTACGAGCTGGTTTACCATTTTTAAATACAACCATTCCAGAGACAGCATAAGTACCAAAGAGATTGGAATTGTCAAAGGCATCTATACGGTCTAGAACGGATAAGCCAAGTAATTCTTTTAAATCATCATTGGCTTTAGTACTTCTTCTTTCATCATTTTTAATAATTGTTACTTCTTGTTCTAAACTTATTTTGGCATTGGTTTGAGCCATTTTAATTAAACTTTTCTTTTTACCTTTTTTGGGTATATATACTGTATTATTTAATATATTGGCAATAACTTCAGCATTTAATCCCTCTTCAAGAAGTATTTCTTTTGGTATTTCATGTCTTTCATAAAACTTTATTATATATGAATTTACTTCATCATAAATATCACTCATGACATAGAATTTATCATTGTTACCACCAACTATCTTACCATTACGAATGAAAAGAATTTGGACTGAGGCAATACCATCAGCAGAATAATAACTAATGACATCTCGATTAATATAGTCGTGGAGTTCAACTTTTTGTTTATCTAATATTACTTTTATATAATTTAATTCTTCTTTTAATTCTTGAGCAGCTTCAAAATTTAAATTAGCACTAAATAGATTAATCTTAGCCATTATCTTATCAATGAGAATCTTATCATTGCCTTTTAGAAAAGCAATTATTTCTTGTTCCATCTTTTCTAATTCGTGGGTATCAATATTTTTTTCACAATAACCTAAACACTCACCAATGTGATAATACAAACAGACTTGTTTGGGCATACCATCACACTTTTTTAATGGATATAAACGATTAATTAAATTAACAATCTTGCGTGCTGCATAAGCGTTTGGATATGGACCAAATAACATCTTCTTATCTTTCTTTTTAATATTTAAATATCGAGATACTTTTAGCTTAGGATATGGTTTACTAATATATTCAATGTATGGATAACTTTTATCATCTTTAAGTAAAATATTATATTTAGGATCATATTCTTTAATTAAATTTATTTCTAGTATAAACGCTTCTTGTTCAGTGGTGGTGGTTATATAAGTAAAATCATGGACTTCACTTACCATTTTAGCAGTTTTACCTGTAACATTTCCTTTAAAATAACTGTTTACTCTTTTATATAAATCTTTGGCTTTGCCAACATATATAACTGTATTATTAATATTACGCATTTGATATGAACCAGGCAAATGAGGTATTGTTTTTAATTTTTCTTCTAACATTTTATTCCACCAAGTAATATTATACTAAATAAAAAACTAGTTGTAAATTAATCAAACTAGTTTTATTTATACTTAATACTTTATTTTTAAATTAAATATTGATAAAATAACTTTAAGGAGATGATGTTATGTTAGTTAAAACAGCATCAATAGAAATTAAAAAATCAAAATT
>CAZGKC010000019.1:0-13466 GCA_964526205.1 uncultured Muribaculaceae bacterium | reverse complement strand
CTTTATTAGAAAGTAGTAATACTAGTAGTCTTTCTAATGTAAATACATTAATAAGTGCTAACAAAGAGTATCTAAATAGCATCATAAATAAGCTTGAACCAACATATAGTGAATATGATTTACAAAATATCAGAACTGCTGCTGAACTACAAGAATTATTTAATAATACAACATTAACTGATCCAACAGAATTAGCACAAATAGAAGCCTTCCAAGAAAATCTAGATTTAATCATATTATTAGAACAAAATACAAGCACATTAACAACGCTTACCAACACAATCAATAATTTATTAAATCAAACTAACACTTTATTGACAACCCTTACACCAAATATAGAGAAACTAGAGGCAGGTGCTAATACTCTAAGTAGTGGCTTAAAGAGTGTTTATAGTGGATTATGTAAATTATATAATGGTAGTACAACTTTAACGGAAGGAACAGTAACCCTAAATAATGGTATTAATACTTTAAGTACTGGATTAACTAAATTAAATCAAGAAGGAATAAAAACCTTAGTAACATACACTAATAAGATAAGCATCTATAGTAATAAAGCTAAAAAACTAATTAACTTATCTAAAAATTATAATGGTTTTACAACCAACAATGCTGATGAAACTACATTCATCTATAAAATAAGTAATTAATGCATTTACACCCAAAGGTCGGTAATGAATTGACAAGTACCGACCTTTATGCTATAATAAACCTATCGAAGGTGATATTATATGGTTTATACTTATAAAGAATTGATGGATACTGAGAAGAATAAACAAAAAATATATGCAAAAGTTAAAAATAAAGAATTATTTAAAGTTGACAAAGGAATTTATTCTGATTATGAAGTCACTAATCCCATACTTATTTATGCAAAAAAATATCCAAATGCTATTTTTACTTTAGATAGTGCTTTTTATTATTATGGATTAACTGATATAATTCCTGATAAATATTATTTAGCCACCAAACAAAAAGCTAAACCAATAAAAAATAATGAAATAGTTCAAATATTCTCAACTGATAGATTACTTGAAATAGGAAAAACTCAAGCTGATGTTGACGGAATGCTAATAAATATGTATAATAAAGAAAGATTATTAATTGAACTCATTAGGAGAAAAAAACAACTACCAATTGATTACTATAAAGAAATAATTAATAATTATCGTAGTCAAGTTTATGAGTTAAATATGGAAAAAATAGAAGAATATGCTAGCTATTTTAACATTAGAGAATACATAATGGAGACTATTGAAATGGAGGTTTTGTAATTGAATTTAGATTTATTAATAAAAGAGTATCAAAATAATGGCTATAAATATATAGATGCATCAAGCAAAGTGTGTCAAGACGTTATTTTATCTAAAATATCAAAAAGTACTTTTTTAAATAATGTAACTGTCAAAGGTGGGGTTGTCATGCATAACATTTCAAATGACCAAAGAAGAGCTACTAGAGACCTAGACTTAGACTTTATTCGATATTCATTAGATGATGAATCAATAAGAAAGTTTATAAATGGATTAAATAGCGTTAAAGATGGGATAACACTTGAAATAGTAAATAATAAAATAGAAGAATTAAACCAACAAGATTATAAAGGAAAAAGGATAGTATTAAAATTAACGGATAGAAATAATCGTAGCATTGAAACTAAATTGGACTTGGGAGTACATAAAAATGTCGAAGTTGAGCAAGTTGAATTAATATTTGATTTAAAGGTATTAAATAACAACATTGTACTTCTAGCAAATTCTAAGGAACAAATATTTACTGAAAAGTTGAAATCATTATTAAGATTTGGGGCATATTCTACTAGATATAAGGATATATTAGACTTTTATTATTTAATAAACAATACTGATATGAATAAAAGTAAACTATATTTATTAATAAATGATTATATATTCTTAGACCAATCAATAGCATATAATAATATGAGGGATATAACCAGCAGATTAACAAAGGTGTTTTCTAGTGATAAATTTATAAAAAACTTTAATAATACTAGAAATAACTGGTTAGAATTACCGATAAATGAAGTAACGCAAAATATTTTAAACTATATAAATACTCTAGTATAATATATATTATAAAAAGAAGAAGCATAATCATTTAACTTCTTCTTTTTGTAATAGTTTCTTTTCTATATAAACAATAATTTTATAAAGAATAAAAGAGATAACTAATAATATCAAAATACCTGCCATAACTAAACTTAAATTAAATACTTGAGTACCATAAATAATTAAATAACCTATACCAGCTTTACTAACTAAGAATTCTCCCATAATTACTCCAATTAAACTCATAGAAATATTAAGTTTAAGACTAGAAATAATTGTATTATAAGAACTAGGTACAATAAGTTTAGTAAGTATTTGCAATTTACTTGCTTTAAAAGATTTAATTAATGTAAGTTTAACTTTATCAACACTACAAAATCCATTATATATAGTAATAATACTAATAATTAAATTAATAAATAAAGCCATAATAATAACGCTTTTAATATTAGCACCAGCAATAATGATAATAAGTGGACCTAAAGCAACTTTAGGTAGGGAATTAATCATGGTCAAAAACGGATCAATAATATCTGCAATAATTGGTATTTCATAAAGAATAACAGCAATAATAAAGCCTAAGAATATTCCTAAGAAAAAAGCTACTAAAACCTCACCCAAAGTAACCATAATGTGATGAACTAAATTACCATCTAAAAACAAATTAATAATTGTAGAAAAAATCTTACTAGGATATGAAAAGACAAAACTATTAATAATATTTTTCCTAGCTAGAATTTCCCAAATTAGAAAGAACAGTACTACGAGAAGTATTTGACCTAAAACCACCATAATCTTCCGTACTTTAATTGCTTTTAAATAATTCTTTTGCTCAGTTGTCATCTTTATCCAAATCCTTCCATATATTATCAAAATAAGTTTTAAACATCTTATCTTGTCTATTTTGCATTGGTGATTTTCTCTTATCTAATTTTATGTTATAAATATTTTTAATAACAGCAGGTCTTTTTGATAAAACAATGACTCTATCTGCTAGGCTTATAGCCTCAGCAATATCATGAGTAATCATAATAACTGTTTTATGTTCCTTCTTAATGATATTATAAACATCTTCTGAAACTTCCAATCTTGAAACATAATCAAGAGCTGAAAAAGGTTCATCAAGCATTAAAATATCTGGCTTTAAAGCAAGAGTTCTAATAAGTGCCACTCTCTGTCGCATTCCTCCAGAAAGCTCATAAGGATACTTATACATAAAATCTTCTAATCCATACTTAGAAAGAAGACCTTTAACATATTCTACATTCTCTTTCGTTTTTACTTTAGCAATATCTAGTCCTAAACAAGCATTATCTAAAATAGTTAACCAATCAAATAAGGCATCATTTTGCAACATATAACCAACTTTTAAATCATTACTCTTAAGTATTTCTCCTCCGGTAGCCCAATCTAAATCTGCTAAAATATTAAGTAGGGTTGATTTTCCACAGCCGGAGGGTCCTACCAAACACAAAAATTCATTTTCTTTCAAAGTAAAACTAATATCCTTTATAGCTGCAATTTCTCCTGCCTTTGTATAATAATTTTTACTTAGATTATTAACTACTAATATATCATTCATAATAAAAATTATTAACTAAGTCCTTATATGGTACATATTTATCAATCAACTTAAAATCTAGCAAAAAATCTTCTAAATTATTAAATATATTTTCACTAATATAAGTACTTTTTAAAAAGCAATCATATTCTTTATATCTTTTAATCATTATTGCTAATTCACTTTCTTTTGTATCTGGAAACTGCTTTATAATATCTTTAGCAACAACATCTTCAGTGTTATTTAAAGTATAATCTATTCCTTTATTAATAGCATTAATAAACTTCTTTATTATTTCTTTGTTATTCTCTATATAACTTTTCTTAGCATAGAAAGTAGTATAAGGTACTTCTCCTGAAAGTTCACCAACACTTGCTACAACATAACCGTACCCTTCATTAACTAAAGCTGTTGCATTAGGTTCAAATAGATTAACAAAATCACCATCTCCTCCAATAAAAGACCCTGAAAGTGATGCAAAATCAACACTGGTATTAATATTAATTTTATCAATATCTACATTACTTTTCTTTAATGCGTTAATAAAACTTAAAGCTGGCATACCAGTAGATCTTCCCACCAATATTTCTTTATTATATAAATCTTCTAATTTAAAGTTTTTAATATTTTCTTTTGAGATAATAAATTGACCATCTCTTTTTGTAAGCCCACCAAATATTTGTAAATAATCATTTTGTTCTTCATTATAAACGTATATAGCAGATTCACTACCCGCTAAGCCAATTTCAGTATCACCAGATAATACAGCAGCACTAACCTTATCAGCTCCAGGTGTAAGTACCAATTCAATATCTAATCCTTCATCTTTAAAATATCCATTTTCCATAGCTACATAAAGTGGAGTATAAAAAGAGCTATGAGTAACTTCTGCTAACTTAATTTTAGTGAGTCCATTATCACTATTACTTTTAAATACCAAGAAAAAAATACTAAATATAATAATAAAATCAACTAAAATAAATAACATTATCTTCTTTTTCAAACTATATTCCTCCTTCTAAAGTAATATATGTAGAATAAAAACTCTGGTCATAACAAAAGTTTAGCTATTATTTTGCAATAGAAAAAAATAAGCTTTTATGTTATAATCCAATTAAATTATTATTTTGGAGTGTGAAAAATATGAATGATGAAACTTTTGTTCCAATTAAACAAAACGTTTGTGAGTTGTTTTTATGTAATGCCATATATACAGTTCCTAATTATCAAAGACAATACAGTTGGAATTCGGAAAATTTAGATGAATTATGGGCTGATTTATATGAATCTTATACAAATAATCCCGATGACGATTATTTTTTAGGGTCAATTGTTGTTATAGATGATAAAAAAGGTAACCATGAATTAGTTGATGGTCAACAAAGAATAACCACCCTTATGATTATGTTTAATGTTCTAGCCAAAACTTTTCCAAATTCTACAGATATCTTAAAAGATTTAGAAAAAATAAATAAACTTATTTACTTTGATTCATCAAATAATAGGTTGTTATTACAAGTTGATCCTAACTATAATGCTGAATTTAATGAATTAATAATAAATACTTCAGACTATTCGAAGTTTGAAAAACCTAGTCAAGCAAAAATGAAAAAAGACGAACCTAAGTATAAATTTATTAATACAGCTCATTATTTTTATGATAAATTTACTCAACTACTTGAAAATGAAGGTGAAGAGGAATTAGGTAATTTTGTAAATTATATTTTATTTAAAACAAATATAATTAAAATCATTTGTTACAAACAATCATTTGCTATTAAATTATTTTTAGTTTTAAATGATCGAGGAATGAATCTTTCTGTTTCTGATATTATTAAATCTTATATATTAGATAAATATGATTCTAGTGCTAACGATTATGATAATAATAAGAATGTATTTAATACCAATTGGAAATACATTGAAGATAATTGTAATAATTGCAACATAAAAATTGATGATTTTTTAGTTTACTATGAGTATTTTAAATTAAGAGAAAATCCTAAAAAACAAGTTACAGATGAATTAAGAAAAATTATTCAATTTAGTGAAGTAACTTCTTTAGTGAATGAATTAAAGATATTTTCCAGCAATCTACTTAAGATATCTGAATCAACTAATCCAGTAATATATAGCTTAAGATATATCCCTTGGAAAGCATATGTAATGACTGTCATGATTAGTGCTTATCAAGTTGATTATCCTAATAAAGAAGAATTATTTAAAGCAGTGAGAAGATTCTTCTATATTGCTTGGATAGCAGGTAAAACTTTGAATGGAATCAAACAAACATCATTTAATTTAATTGCAGCCATTGTTGATAAAAAACCAATTGAAGATATAAAAGAATTACTAAATAAATTCATTAAAGTTAATCATTTAATTAGAGATGCTTATGAAGCATTAGATGATGAAGATGTATATGATTATAATTTTTTAAAACCATTACTATTATCAATAGAATACGACATTAGAGAAGAAATTAATACAGGTTTTTACGAAATTGATAAGAATCTTCACATTGACCATATCTTACCTCAAAAATTTGATAAGAATAAAGAATGGTCAAACATAAATGATGTAGATGAAGCAAAACAATATATAGGTCATCTTGGAAATATGGCATTACTTTATGGTAAAAAGAATAAAGAAGCATTAAATTATGGATTTAAAAGAAAAATTGATATCTATAGTGGAAAAGATAATAGTAATTCTGGCAAGACGGCATTTGATACGACTCGAGAAATAATAGATGAGTATAATCAAGGAAAAGTTGAATGGAATATTGAACGAATAAAGGATAGACAAAATTATCTAATGAAGAATATTGAAAACTTATTAGACATCAATCGTAGTGAAGTAAAAACTAATGTAGAAGAAGAACAAAAAAGAAACGAAAAACATAAATGGATTTATAATGGCAATTATTTTACTAATAAAGATTTAGTTTTAAACTTAATTATTAATTATATAAATGATAAACATATTCAACAATTTGATTCAATACCTGAGGAAATTAGGAACTTTAAAATGCATTCTCATGAATTAATTAGAAATAATCCTCTTGATGGATATGACTATACCGAAATGAATATAAACAACATAAAACTTTATATATATCGTATTTGCCTAACGGATAATACAATTAAATTTTTAGATTTATTAAAAAATTATTATACCTTTGAAGTAAAAACTAATGTAGAAGATAGTTTCTAATAATAGCCATGAAAATTAAAAATGTTGGATTAATCTTTACAATTCTTCTATTCTTTGCTATAATTTACTCAGAATAAGGGCGTGATTAAAAATGAAATTGTTATCAACAGAAGCAAAAAATTTATTAGATAAGTTGTATAATCTTCGTGGAGAAGATAGTGTTATACTAGCAAGAATGAATAAAGAACGTGAAGAGGCGATTGAAACAGGAGAAAGAACTAAAAACGAAAAGGCTGTTTTAATTGATAAAATAGAAAAATTAACTCTAGAAGAACAAACTTTAAAAGAAGAGGGAGATAAATTAACTAAAGTTTTAAGCAGCATCAATCGAGATGATTTTGCAACCGTTTTAGACCGTTTGCAAATAGATTTTGACCCAGATCTTATAAGTGAAAAATTGAATAAGATGTTACCGGTTACAGTAGAAAAGGTAATGGCTGAAAATAAAAAAGCATCTGAAGAATTAGAAAATATTGAAGCTGAAATGAATAATGCTATTACTAAAGTTGAAGAATTAGAAATTAGAAAAGATGAAGCTTTAGGAAATCAAGCTAAATTAAATGAATACTTCAAACTTGCTCTTGATGGTAATATAAATATAACTCGTGATGCCATAACTAGTTTATTAGAAAAATTTGATTTTTCTGAAGATGAGCAAAGAGAAGCTGCCAAGATTTTAATGTTCCCAGAAGATGCATTATATGAATATGATGCTTCCAAAAAAAGTGGTGAAAAGAGTGGCAAAACTATAACGGAAGTATTAGTTGAAGCTAAAAAAGAAGTTCCAGTAGCTCCAGTAGTAGAAAAGACTCCAGAAATTATTGAAAGTATTTCTGAACCATCTAGATTAGAAGATATATTTGAAAGCACATTAAATGCTTCAACTGCAGGAATGATTTTTGAAGAAGAAAAACCTAGCAAAGAAAAATTAGATGAATTACTTCGTAAGCTTGAAGTAAGTCCTGGATTGCTTAGCAATAAAGGAATAGAAATGGTTCTAGAAAACTATGATGAATCCCTAATTAAAAATAATATTAATGTAATGAAAAATAAAAATATAAGTTATGATATTTTAAAGACAAACCCAGAAGTATTATATGACCAAGAATTAAGTGCTAAAGTTGATAAATTATTAACCGTTGGCAAAAATGCTAAAGACATAAGTTTAATGCCAAATGTATTAGTAAAATATAATTTAGAGGGATTAAATAATACAATAAATGTTTTAAAGATTAGTGGTCTTGATCCTAAGAAAGTACCATTAATGGCATATTAGAAACGGAGGTTATTATGGAAAAAGTACTATTTGAAAAGTTAAAAGATGATTATGATGTAACCAAAGAACATCCTGAAAAACATATTCAAACATTGGCACTTGCTGATTCTAAAAACATCGAATTTCTTCATACTAACGGTATAAAGTTAAAACCAAATGATTGGTTAGTATTAGCAATTGAACCAGAAGTTTTAGAAAAAACAGTATTAAGAGCAAGGGACTTAGGATTTATTGAAGCATATATCCAAAATCCATCATTTCTAAAACAAGATATTGAAGCCATTGTTAAGAGAATGGGAGCATTAGAAAATGCTGGTATTCCTTATAAAAATGAAAAAGGACGTTATCAATCATTCTTATTTAGTGAAAGAGGATATAACTACATAATGCAACAAGGAAAGGCAGTAAATGCTACTCCCAGTATCCAAAATATTGAATTAAAGGACTATGCGGATCGAATTATGGAAACATTTGCTTTAACTAGTCAAAGAGAAAATGTTTATAAGAAATTAGTAGAAGTAGAAAAGGAAGGCTTGGGAATTAAAGAATCACTAATGGAAATATTTAAACCATATAGTGACAATGTAGATTATTTAAGTACAAGTATTGATGAAATACTTATGCAAAGTGAAGAATATACTAAAGGGAGAAAAGTGGCATGAAGTTTTTAGAAGAATATGGGTTTGAACAAGATGATATTAAAGAATTTATGGGAAATACCCCTAAGAAAGTAATAAATGTTTTAAATGAACATGAACAACTTGTAAAAGAAAATTTAGTATTTGTTAAAGACTTAGGAATTAATACATACAAAGAAATATTTATTAATTATCCTGATATGTTTTTAATGGATAATAGTAACTTTACGGAAATGTTTAATAAATACAAAACAGAAGAATTAGTAGAAAAATTAAATGCTAATTATAAAATGGTTGAATACTTATAAAGAGGTTTACACCTCTTTTAATTTTGCTTTAAACGATATAAGTTTATTTCTGGTTTATTAAATAATCTAAATTGAATAGTTTCTGTTCCTAATCCTCCAGAAACATACATTTTGGTATCACCAACAACATAGTAGTCATCTAAATATTTTTTTGCTCCTTCTTGTTTTAAGATACCACCCCAAAAAGGAATTCGTATTTGTCCTTTTAAAGAACCACCAGCAATTACAATATCAATATCATAATTACTTAATGTATCGATAAAATCTGGATAATGGGTAATAACCAAATTTAAACAATTATCTAAATTATCAACCATATCTAAAGCTTTATCAATATTATCTAAATTAGTAATTCCTGTTATTTTAATCGGTGTATTATCTTTATAAAAAATATAATTAGATTCGTTATCTAGTATTATGAAATCTGCATCTTTCATAACACTTTGAAAAAGTTCAATATTATCTTCATCATTATTTCCCATTACAGCATACTTATATAAGTTTACATTAATTTCTTTTAAAGATTCTTTTAAACTTTCAATTTCTTCATCATTTAAATTATAACCATTACTTACTAAATCACCAGTAAATACAACTATATCAGGTTTAATATCATTTATTTCAGTAACAATCTCTTTTAAATCTTCTGTAGATTTAGTTGAGCCAAGAAGTATGTCAGAGATTTGAATTATCTTAAATCCATCATATGATTCTGGCAAACCATTAATATTTATGGTATTTTCTACTAAAATTTGCCCATTTGGGTTGACAAAAAGTCCATAAAGGATTAGAATAACAAACAATGCCAGAAAGGGGATTATTAATTTTTTCATTACATACCTCACTATTTCAATTATTATGATATCACAAATAAATAATAATCACAATTTATAATTGAAAAAAAAGGTCAAGTATGGTAAACTTAAGAATAGGTAGGTGGAGTTCATGAAACAGTTAAAATATTTGTCAATTTCTTTGCTTTCATTTTTAACTTTAACAACTAGTGTTGGAGCTGTATCTTGTGGATATGAAGAAAAAGCTAAATTAAATTCTGAAATTGCTAACGTTAAAACTAATTACGAAATTAAAGAAAGGATAATGGATCCCAGTGAGTATGATATTCCCGAAACACTTTTAGGAACACCAGAAGAAGAAACATATGTAGGGAAAGAAGATTATATTCAAGTAAATATTCTTAATTTAACCGAAAACATGTATGTAGAAATAACTAATAATGAATCAAGTGATCAACTGGTATATTATTATAATAATACCGATAATGGTAATATAACTATTAGTAGAACAAATATTGCTGAAGTAGTTAAATATACGATTAAAGTATATGCTTCTAGTAATACTGGTTGCGAAGGCACTTTATTAAAAACGTTATATATAACATTACCAAGATATAATGATTATTCAGAATATGATATATGTAATAAAGTTCCAAATTATTATTTATGTCAAAAGTATGTAACTTATGATAAAGTAGAATTTGGTGAATTTGCTGATAAGATTACTGCCGAAGTTGAAAAAGTAGAAACAGAAGAGAAAGAAGAAGCAAATGCTAAATGGTATGAAAAAGTAGGAAATTTTATAAAAGAACATAAAGTTATATTTATAACTGGGGGAATAATGTTGATTGTTGTTGCTGGCGGGGCAGCCGTAATTATAATAAGAAAGCGTAGGAGAGATGTAATATGAAAAAAAATATAAAATATTATTTATTAACTATATTAACAGTATTTATTTTAGGTATTGGTATTGTTCAAGCTGATACCTTTGAAAAAGGACAAAAGTTTAGTAAGACAAGTACTTATAATAGTAAAGTAAGTGTTACCGGTCTAACTTATCCTACTGCTAGTGGGACTCAGACTTATCAAGCATACACTTATACCTTTTCATCTAATTCTAAAGGTTATACCGGATATTGTATGGACCCTCATAAACAAGCATCTTCTAGTTATGCTGTAGATAGAATATTAGGTGATCCAAGTAATAGTACTGTAGTTCAAGCATTCGATAGAGCGGTACTTGAGATTATTAAAAATGGTTATAACCAAGAAAATAGTAGTTTTACTTTTACCGTAGATACACCTGAACAATCAGGTTACACAGCAACTGTGTCAGGGTTAGACTTATATGTTGCGACTAATATTGCTGTTAGAGCATTAATATTAGGACCATTTGGTTGGGGTGGTGATGCATCACTAAATTCTGGTAAATATTTAGCAGCTGCTCACGTTAATATTGGTGCTAACTGGGCTTCATATTATCCTGATGCAATTAAAGCTATTACAGGTAAGAATTGTACCACATCAGATTGCTATAAAGATGCTGTACAAAGTGCTTATTCATGGTATACTTCTAGTTTACGTAGTTATAATTTTAGTTGGCAAGGAATTGGTACAGAAAGTTATAACATTATGTATGCTTCTCAACAATTATTTAAAAAAGGTATATATAAAGCAACCGAAATTCTTAATGAAGGTAGTACTGTTACATCTAGTGTTAATTTAACAATTGCTAACACAGAAACTCTTAGTACTACATCTGATGAAACTAAACAATATATATATGCAAACTTTGATATAAGCAATTTTAATGCTGAAAAAGGATTCTTAGGAAATATATCAGTTAGCTGTCCAAATTGCTCTGCAAGTAAGATTAGCATAGATAGTATAGAATACTATGATTCTAGTACTAGAAACTGGATGACTTATAGTGATGAAACAAATTTAATAGATTCGCTAGCAGCTGATAGTGAAGGATATAAAACCGGCACTGTAAGAATTCGTTTAGTAATTACTAAAGGTATTCCATCTGAAGATGAAACCTGTGAAGGGGCATCATATACTATCAATTATAAGTATAATACCGGTAATGGAGTATCTGGAAGTGCTTATGTTGATGAAGATGGTTGGATGGGAGCATTATTAAAAAATCCTTCTAATCCAAATAGTAAGCAAAGATTCTTGGTAGTAACTAAAGATGCAAGTAGTGATGACGACAGTGACAGTGATAGTACTGATAAATTATATGATGGTTCAGTTAGTGGTGTATTTACTTGTGCTCAAGAAGTATGCCAAACTGAAATAGAAATTCCTATTTGTAGTGATAATGAAGATGATGCAGTTGCTACAGTTACTGCACCAGAAAAGATTAAAACTTGTATATTAGATAATGTTGATGATGCTGGAAATACATATCAACTTACAACAGATAATGGTGGAGTAGATAATGATTATTGTAGTGTATTCTGTAAAGAAGATTATGCTGAATTGAGATTTAATCCAATAATTGAAGATGTTAAATGTGGCGGATATTTCCAATTAACAAGTCATGTTGAAGGTTCTAAAGATTGTTATACAAGTGGCAGAGATACTGTTAAAGACTCAGCAAATGGATCTAAGAGTATTGATAAGGATCAATTCTTAGCAGATATAATTGATGCTCAAAAATCAATGATTACACATTATGATAACTATTTAAATTATAAAGCTGCTTTAGCTCATGCTGGTCTTGTTGAAGCTGGTACTTGTGCTAGTTGCAATGGCACTGGGAATACATATTATGATGCAGTTACTCCTTCAGGAGATGAAACGACTTATGAACATTATTATTATACAGAATCGGATATAAATTATGAAACAGGGCAAGTATCCTACCAACATAAAACTGCTAATCATTTGACTAAATCATATGATGGTACTGCTGGTTCTTGCAGTTATGATGATGAGACTGGCGAATGCCAAGGATGTAGTGGTTGTGAATCAGGTGATTTGGATGCCTTAAAGAGTGAATTGTCGAATAGTATGAAACAAGAACTTACCGAAATTTATAAAGCCTATGTTAAATTTATAAATGCAATTACACAATACAATGGATGTACGACAGCATGGAGTAATGAATATATATTTGATCAAAAAATAAAATATTATTATAACGAATATCAAAATGATGAAGCTTTTGAACCATATTATGAATTATTAGCTAATGCTGGTAATGAAGATTTGTATTATCTAGAGGCTGTTGAAGATTCGCTTGAAGAAGAAGAAACTATCAAAGTATGTACCGGTAAAACAGATGAATATTATGAATGTTTAACTAATTGGGTACCAATAACGGAATCAGATACGAGTTCCAATAGTGGATATAATTATAACAGTGATTATGCAAGCGTATTTAATAGATACCAATTTACTGTTATAACAGTTGGTACGATTACATCTGAATCAAAAGAAGGTGTTACTGTATCTATTGATTCTAGTTCAACACCAACATTGACAACACCTAGCATACCAGTTTCTCAAGCATCATTCGTTAAGAAGAGCGTTGAGAAGAAACAAGATTATATAACACCAACAGCATTCTATCAAATTGAAGCTAATGGTAAAA
>CAZGKC010000018.1:0-13888 GCA_964526205.1 uncultured Muribaculaceae bacterium | reverse complement strand
TAGCTCTATTATTTGCAGCTGTAATGATATATAACTTATATAATAGTTTTTAAATAACTAATTAAAATCTTTTGAAATTTACACCACCCCTCAATAGAATAATTTGACAAAAACTCAAAAATTTGTTATAGTAGGCGTCATAAAAAAGGGGGATTTTTATATGAACGTTATTTTTGGTGAATATAAAATAAAATATACAAATGCAAAATGCCAAAAAACGCAAACAACAAATAAATATTTTCATACACTAAAAAAAGAAATTCAAAAAGGAAATGTTATTGAATTTTCAGAAACATCAGATAGGTATGTTTATACCATTCTCAAAAAATCAGGTAAAAAAGAATTTTTCTATATAGATAAAGTTCAGGCATGTCTTACTGACACCAAAAAAGATATTTTAAAATCTTTATTAGAATTAAATAATACTGAAAAAATCCAAAATAAAATAATAAGCAATCAAAACCATATGAATACTAATTTTGGAATTTTTAAAAGATTATTTTATGAACGCTATAATTCTGAATCCGTTACTTTTAAAGAACTTAGGATTATGAGTAAAATAATTAGTCTATTATTCTTTTTAGTTGCAGTAATAGTGGGATTTGCATCAGTAAAAAATTTCATCTTATCGGATATAGTAATATGTTTTTTACCTGAAATAATAAATAGCAGTATAAGTCTTATAACAGCAACTAAAAAATATTATCAAGAAAAAATAAACGCAAAATATGAACTTCCATTAAGCAAATATAAAAAAATCAAAACGACAAGAAAATATACCACTAAAAAAGCCAAAGAATTAGAAGTGTCTATCGAAAAACAAATTATTGATTTAGCAAGCAAATTAAATAAAGATATTATAGCTTTAAATAATCAAGAATTAAAAAAGGAATTATTAGAAGAGTTAAATTTAGGTTTAGCTGGTTATCAAAAAGACTTAATGGAAATATTATCTCATGAAAATAAGCCAGGGGAATTATTAATTAATGGCGATAAAGATTTTCTAAGTAGACAATTTTTAGCATCATTACAATTATTAGAAGAAAAAATAAATAATTCATATAAAAAAGAAGAATATCCCGAAGAGTTAAAAAAATTACAAGCAGAAATAGAAGCCAATTTAGAAAATACAGATAGTACTCTTGTAAGAGTAAGAACAATATAATAGCAATATGTTAGATGAAATTAATGATTAACTAATTTAGGCAAATTTATGTCTTGACAATCATATCATATAATGGTAAACTAATATTGTTTTTGAAAACGGGTTCTGCTTAGGTAGAACCTAGTTTAAAGATATTTTTGATACACCAGGATGTGTGTTAATGAGAAAGGAGAAAAATATGCCTACGATTAACCAATTAGTAAAGAAGAATCGAAGCAAAAAAACTAAGAAGAGTAAAAGCCCAGTATTAAATGTTGGATACAATACTCTTGAAAAGAAGCAAACTGATGCTAAGAGTCCACAAAAAAGAGGAGTTTGTACAAAAGTTGGTACTAGAACTCCAAAGAAACCGAACTCAGCATTAAGAAAGTATGCTCGTGTAAGACTTTCAAATGGTAAAGAAATCGATGCTTATATTCCAGGAGAAGGACACAACTTACAAGAACATAGTGTTGTTTTAGTAAGAGGTGGACGTGTTAAGGATCTAATCGGTGTTCGTTATCACATTGTACGTGGAACACTAGATACTCACGGAGTACAAGATCGTAAACAAGGACGTAGTAAATACGGAACTAAAAAAGATAAGAAATAATATAAGGAGGATAAGTTATGCGTAAAAGACGTGCAGAAAAAAGAGATGTATTACCAGATCCAATATATAATTCTAAAGTAGTAACTAAATTAGTTAACCAAATTATGTTAGATGGTAAAAAGGGTACAGCTCAAAAAATATTATATGAAGCGTTTGAAATTGTAGAAAAAGAAACAGGAAAACCTGCTTTAGAAGTATACAATCAAGCACTTGAAAACATTAAACCAGCTCTTGAAGTTAAATCTCGTCGTGTAGGTGGTTCAAATTACCAAGTACCAGTTGAAGTTAATGATGAAAGAGCGCAAACACTAGCCTTACGTTGGTTAGTAAATTATGCAAAATTAAGAAATGGAAAGGGAATGGCTATTAATCTAGCAAACGAAATTATGGATGCCGCAAATGGAACTGGTGGAGCTTGCAAGAAACGTGAAGATACTCATAGAATGGCAGAAGCAAATAAAGCATTTGCTCATTATAGATGGTAATTGACTATGGCAAGAGATGTTTCATTAGATAAAATAAGAAATATCGGTATCATGGCTCACATTGATGCCGGAAAAACAACATTCACAGAAAGAGTATTGTTTCATACAGGTATAACCCATAAAATTGGTGAAACTCACGATGGGGAATCCCAAATGGATTGGATGGAACAAGAAAAAGAAAGAGGTATAACAATTACCTCTGCGGCTACCACTGCTCACTGGAAAGGATATCGTTTAAATATAATTGATACCCCAGGTCACGTAGACTTTACGGTAGAAGTTCAAAGATCACTACGTGTTCTAGATGGTGCCATTTGCTTACTTGATGCTAATGCAGGGGTTGAACCTCAATCAGAAACAGTATGGCGTCAAGCAACTGAATATAAGGTTCCAAGAATGATATTTGCTAATAAAATGGATAAATTAGGAGCAGATTTCGAATATACTTTGGGAACAATTAAATCAAGATTAGGAGTTAATTATGCCCCAATTCAATGGCCTATTGGTGCTGAATCAGAATTTAATGGTGTAATTGATTTATTAACTCGTAAAGCCTATCGTTATGATGGTGAAGAACATGAAAATGCCACTGAAATTGAAATACCTGAAGACCTAAAAGATATTGTTGAACAAAAGAGAACTGAACTAATTGAAAAAGCTGTTGAGTTCGATGATACATTAATGGAAAAATATCTTGAAGGAGAAGAATTAGCAGTTGAAGATATTAAGAGTGCTATTCGTAAAGGTGTTCTAGCAGCAGAATTTTTCCCAGTAATGTGTGGTAGTGCTCTATCTAACATGGGTGTTAAATTAGCTCTAGATGCAGTAATTGATTACATGCCTGCACCTACAGATGTACCATCAATTGAATGTATTGATAAAAATGGCAATGATATTTTAAGACATCCAAGTGATTCTGAACCATTCACTGCTATGGCATTCAAAATAATGACTGACCCATATGTAGGTAGACTTGCTTTCTTCCGTGTCTATGCTGGACATTTACAAAGTGGTTCATATATTCTATGTACAAATGCCACTGGTAAACAAGAAAAGGAAAGAGTAGGAAGAATCTTACAAATGCATGCTAATACTCGTAAAGAAATTACGGAAGTATATTGTGGAGAGATTGCTGCAGCGGTAGGATTAAAATCTACAACAACTGCTGATACATTATGTGATGAAAAAAATCCATGTATCATGAAAGGAATGGAATTCCCTCTTCCAGTTATTGATGAGGCTATTGAACCTAAATCAAAAGCTGACCAAGAAAAGATGGGAATAGCCTTACAAAAATTAGCAGAAGAAGACCCAACATTTAAATATAAGACTGACCCTGAAACAGGTCAAACAGTTATTAGTGGTATGGGTGAATTACATTTAGAAGTTCAAGTTCGTCGTATGAAAGATGAATTTGGTGTAGATGCTAATATTGGTAGACCACAAGTTGCTTATCGTGAAACATTAACACAAATGGGTGAATGCGAAGGTAAGTACATTAAGCAATCTGGTGGACGTGGACAATATGGACATGTATGGGTTAGATTTGAACCAAATCCAGATAAAGGTTATGAATTTGTTGATGCGATTGTTGGTGGTGTAGTTCCTCGTGAATACATACCTGTAACAGACAAAGGATTACAAGAAGCAATGGCTGGTGGAATTCTTGCTGGTTATCCAATGGTAGATGTAAAAGCAACATTATTTGATGGCTCATACCATGATGTCGATTCATCAGAAATGGCTTTCAAAATTGCAGCATCTATGGCCTTAAAAGCTGCCAAGAATATATGTAAACCAGTTTTACTTGAACCAATTATGAAAGTAGAAGTAACTATTCCTGAAGAATATATGGGAAATGTTATGGGTGACTTAACTTCTCGTCGTGGAAAACCACTTGGTAATGAATCTCGTGGTAATGCCTTATCAATTAATGCAATGGTTCCACTTGCAGAAATGTTTGGTTACGCAACAACACTTCGTTCTAATACACAAGGTCGTGGTAACTTCACAATGACCTTAGATCATTATGAAGAAGTGCCAAAAGGAATTGCTGAAGAAATAATTAAGAAAAATAGTATTAATTAAAAGCAAAAAAGTTAAAGAATTAACTTAAAATAACGAATAATACTTGAAAAATATTCAAGCATTAGATAAAATATAATAGTAATAAAAAGAAGGAGGAAATTATTATATGGCAAGACAAAAATTCGATCGTACAAAAGAACATGTTAATATTGGAACTATTGGTCATGTTGACCATGGTAAAACAACACTAACTGCTGCGATCACAAAATATTTCGGAGAATTTGTTGATTATGCTGATATTGACAAAGCTCCAGAAGAAAGAGAAAGAGGTATAACTATCAACACTGCCCATGTTGAATATGAAACTGAAAAACGTCACTATGCTCACGTTGATTGCCCAGGACATGCCGATTATGTTAAAAACATGATTACTGGTGCTGCTCAAATGGATGGTGCAATTTTAGTTGTATCTGCTGCAGATGGTCCTATGCCACAAACTAGAGAACATATTTTATTATCTCGTCAAGTTGGTGTGCCTAAGATCGTGGTTTACATGAATAAATGTGACCAAGTTGATGATCCAGAATTACTAGATTTAGTAGAAATGGAAATCAGAGAATTATTAGGAGAATATGGATTTGATTCAGAATGTCCTATTATCCGTGGTAGTGCTTTAAAAGCTCTTGAAGGAGATGAAGAAGCTGCTCAAAGTATCCGTGATTTAATGGCTGCTGTTGATTCTTATATCGATGCTCCAGTACGTGATACTGATAAACCATTCTTAATGAGTATTGAAGACGTATTTACTATTTCAGGACGTGGAACAGTTGTTACTGGTCGTGTTGAACGTGGTAAATTAAATCTTAATGATGAAGTTGAAATTGTTGGTCTAAGACCTACAACTAAGACTGTTGTAACTGGTATTGAAATGTTTAGAAAATCTCTAGACTATGCTCAAGCTGGAGACAATGCAGGATGCTTACTACGTGGTATTGCTCGTGATGGCGTTGAACGTGGTCAAGTACTTGCTAAACCAGGTAGCGTTACACCTCATACTAAATTTAAAGCGAGTGTATACGTTCTATCTAAAGAAGAAGGCGGACGTCATACTCCATTCTTCTCAAATTATCGTCCACAATTCTATTTCAGAACTACTGATGTAACTGGTGTTATTGAATTACCAGAAGGTGTTGAAATGGTAATGCCTGGAGATAATGTAGACATGACTGTTGAATTAATTGCTCCAGTAGCACTTGAAAATGGTACTAAATTCTCTATCCGTGAAGGTGGAAGAACTGTTGGTGCTGGTGTTGTATCTGAAATTATTAAGTAATTGAAAGATATATAAACTAAAAGGCAACCTTAGGGTTGCTTTTTATATTAAAAACGTTGATAACTTTTATTTTATCAACGTTTTATTACATCTTGGATAAGGAATAACACTATCAGTTAAACCAATTAAATAATCAACTGATGTATTATAATACAAAGCTAATTTAATTAATCTTTTTAAAGGAATATTTCGCGAATTATTTTCATAGTAATTATATTCAATGGCAGAAACACCCAATAATTCAGCAATCTCCCTTTGTGTAAAATTCCTATCTTTTCTAATTAATTTGAGCCTATTAATAACCATAATTACCTCCACTCTAAAGTTTACTAATAGTATACCAGTAAGTAAAAAAGTTTTCAAGTAGAAAACTTAAATTTAATTATTTTTTATTAAATTCTTTAGCAAGATGACCACTTTTTAATAAATGATTGTAAGCATCTTCATCTACGGGTAAGTCAAATTCACCGATATATTCATAAACATCAGGGTTAAAACTTAATTTAAATCTATTAAGACCATAATAATAATTATCATGGCTTAAATCAGCAGTAATACCATTTAAATCTGCATACTTATAATTTTGACGATAATGATTTAATATAGCATAATACAAGAAATAATTCGGAGCAAATCTGCTATATTCTTTATCAAAGCCACTCACTTCAATAACAATTCGATTATTATATTTCAAAACCAATGCACCTGCCACATAAGTAGTAATACCACTATTAAGATATTTGGAAGCCTCTGCAATATCATCTTTATAAGAAAGTAAAGCAATATCAGAATTCATTTTAGCATTAATTACATTGCTATTACTATTCGTAAGTAGTTTTTGATTTAAAGCATTATTTCTATTAAGCTCATAATTATATTGACTTTGTGAGTTGATTAAAAATTCTTTATAATCAATTCTAACTAACAATAAATCAACACTATTATTCTTACTAAATACATTATATAAACTTTTATAATAATAAGAATCTTTTTCCCTTTTTTCCTTAATAAAGTTATATAAAATATCTAGTCCTTCTTGACCAGCTTTTTCAATTACTAATCCTTTTCTTAAACCTTTTCTAACTTTATTTCGAGTATTTTTACTTAACACTGAAGCATTAAAATCTTGCAAATTAACAATGGCATTAATTCTAGGTAATAAAGATTCAAAGTTCATATTATTTTTTAATTTTTTATAACCACATCTAATAAAATTATCTAAATAACGATAATTATCATTATATTCAAAATTACCGGTTTTTTTATTTAATTTAGCAATCGCTAATTCTGGATTAATTTTAATAAAAGCAAACCCTTTATTTTTATAGTATTCCTTTAATTTCTTTGTAAAATCATCTAAAGCATAAAGATTAGAATAATCAAACAAAAAACCTCTCGGAGCATATCCATAATAGTAATTATCAATTTTTTTATAAAGAATTAATGATGCTCCAAC
Organism: uncultured Muribaculaceae bacterium; assembly: GCA_964526205.1. Classification (GTDB taxonomy): domain Bacteria; phylum Bacillota_I; class Bacilli_A; order RF39; family UBA660; genus Onthocola_B. The sequence goes on along the minus strand of CAZGKC010000018.1, from coordinate 6,829 downwards.
TAAGGTATCATCTCCATAACCAATAAATTCGTAGTCGTATCCATCTTCGGCCTTAAAAAGAGCATAGTTAATTGACTCATGAATATTACCAATAAAATGGTTATTAGCAAACTCACGAAATTCTGCAATTGATAATTCCCTTATATTCATGAACATCTCTCCTTTAACTAAGAGAACATTATATCATAAAATGTTGGGAAAATCTACAAAAGAGTTGACTCGAAGCGTATAAAAAAGGTATAATTAATACAAGGTGATGTTTAATGGCGAAGGGATTTAAAAACAGTATTGAAAATATTTACAATCGTATGATGCTTTATTCAATTATAGCAGCAGTTGCTACCGTTGTAGTAGGTTTTGTATTACTGTTTCTACCAAATGCTTCTAACAAAGCGGTGGGTATTATTACAGGAATCATTTTTCTAATCGCAGGAGTTAATTCAATTTACAAATATTTCCATCGTGATGGAGCAAAATTATATTCATTAAACTTAATGTTTGGCATTCTTTATGTTATATTAGGTACAGTCATAATCATATATCCATATACAGTAGTAGAATTCGTTACCGTATGTCTAGGTATTTATATGATTATTAATGGTGCTAGTAAGATAAACTATGGTATTTGGTTAAAAAAAGGTAATGAAAAATCTTGGCTAATAACATTAGTATCTGGTATTCTTCTAATAATAATAGGTATCCTTGTTATATTTAATCCATTTGTATCTTTAACTTTAACAAAGCTATGTGGTGCATTCTTAATTATAACAGGAATCTTAGACTTTACGGATACTATTTTATTTAAAACTAGAAGTAAAGAAATAATGGAAATATTTTGGTAGTAAAATTAGGGCAAAGCAAAACTGTTTTGCTTTTTTAATTTATTAAAATTTGATATACTTATTAATGAGGAGAATGAAAATGAAAATAAAAGATATTCATGCTAGAGAAATTCTAGATAGTAGAGGAAATCCTACGGTTGAAGTAGATATGACTCTAGAAAATGGTATTGTATGTACGGCGAGTGTTCCTAGTGGAGCATCAACTGGTAGTAGAGAAGCCTTAGAATTAAGGGATAAAGACCCTAAAAGATATGGCGGTAAAGGGGTATTAAAAGCAGTTACCAATGTCAATGAAATAATTAGACCTGCTTTAATTGGAGCAAATTTAAATCAACAAGAAATTGATCAAAAATTATTAGAGTTAGATGGAACAGATAACAAGAGTAAACTAGGTGCTAATGCCATGTTGGGAGTATCTCTTGCAGCCCTAAAATGTAGTGCCAAAAATGAAGATAAAGAATTATATGAGTATATGGGAGATAATAAGGAAATGCCTATACCAATGGTTAATATAATAAATGGGGGAGCACATGCCGAAAATAGTATGGAAATTCAAGAATTTATGATTGTTCCCACTATGCCAAAGATTAAAGAAAGAGTAAGAGCAGCAGCAGAAGTATTCCACGAGTTAAAGAACATCTTAGTAGTAAATGGTTATAGTGTAGGAGTTGGTGATGAAGGAGGATTTGCTCCAAATTTAAAGAATAATGCTATGGCTCTAGAATTTATTGTAGGGGCGATTAGAAAAGCAGGATATATTCCAGGGAAGGATATTTTTATTGCTTTGGATGCTGCAGCAAGTGAATTTTATAATAAAGAAACAAAGAAATATACAATTGATGGCTGTGAAATAGATAGTAATGAACTAATGGTTTATTATGAAGAATTGATAAATACTTTTCCAATAATTAGTATAGAAGACCCATTTTATGAAGATGATTTTGAAAGTTTAAAAAAGTTTACATCTATAGTAGGTGACCATATTATGATTGTAGGTGATGATTATTTTGTCACCAATACTAAATATTTACAAAAAGGAATTGATATGAAAGCTGGGAATGCTATTTTATTGAAACTTAATCAAATAGGTACAGTAACTGAATTCTTAGAAACCATTAAACTAGCTAAAGAAAATGAATATAAAGCAATTATTTCCCATCGTAGTGGTGAAACTGAAGATACATATATTGCTGATCTAGCGGTAGGTTTACATATACCATATATAAAAACTGGTTCGATGTCCAGAAGTGAAAGGATTGCCAAATACAATCGCTTGATGAAAATAGAAGAAAGAACAAGTTAACAAAATGGACTATAAGTCCTTTTTATTTTCCTTAAAATATTTTATAATTATAACATGGAGATGATTGATATGAACAAAATTGTTGATGGTAATGGTGCATGCAGTAAAGTTGCTTATTATTTTAGTGAAGTATGTAGTATATATCCAATAACCCCATCAAGTCCTATGGCTTCTAACATAGATTTATTAACAAAAACCGATTTATTAAATTTATTTAATGCTAAACCAAAAGTATTAGAGATGGAATCAGAAGCAGGGGCAGCAGGGGCATTACATGGTGCATTATTATCAGGAAGTCTAGCCAGTACATTTACTGCTAGCCAAGGATTGCTTTTGATGATACCCAACATGTATAAAATAGCTGGAGAGATGTTACCAGCAGTTATTCACGTTGCCTCCCGTAGCCTGGCGACTCATGCCTTATCAATCTTTGGTGACCATCAAGATATTTATGCCACAAGAGCAACAGGGTTCTGTATTCTTGCTTCCTCAAGTGTTGAAGATGCTCAAAATCTTGCAGCAGTAGCTCACCTTTCAGCAATTAAAGGAAGCTTACCATTTTTACATTTCTTTGATGGATTTAGAACTAGTCATGAATTAAATACAATTGAAGAAATACCTGAAGATAAATTACTTTCTTTAATTGATTATGATAAAATAAATGAATTCAAAGATAGATGTTTAAATGTTGGCAAAAGTGCTTCCTATGGTATGGCTGAAAATGAAGATATTTATTTTCAAGTAATGGAAGCAAGAAATAAAAATTATGCGGAAATACCAGACATAGTAGATTATTACATGGGTAAAATAAATGAAATCATGGATACAGATTATAAATCATTTAATTATTATGGTAATCCTTCTGCCAAGAACATAATCGTAGCCATGGGAAGCATAACGGATACTATCAAGGAAGTAGTAGATGTTTTAGGTGATGTTGGACTTATAACAGTTCATTTATATCGCCCGTTTAGCAAAAAGTATTTTCTTGATGTCTTACCAGAATCAGTTAGAAACATAGCAGTATTAGATCGTACTAAAGAAGCGGGCTCAGTTGGTGAACCGTTATACTTAGATGTATGTAGCATCTTAAAAGACACAGATATAAACGTAGTTGGTGGAAGATTTGGTTTATCGAGTAAGAATACTACTCCTAGTGATATAAATGCCGTATTTAATATGTTAAAACAAGAACCAAAAAATAATTTTACTATTGGTATTAATGATGATGTAACTAATTTAAGTTTAGCACCAATACCAATTAATACAGCAAAAAATAATAAAGAAATTAAGATATATGGTTTTGGTTCTGATGGAATGGTTAGTGCTAGTAAAGATATATTAAAGATAATAAATAGTTCTAAAGGATTATATGTCCAAGGATATTTTGAATATGATTCTAAAAAGAGTGGTGGAGTAACAGTATCTAATCTTCGTTATTCTAAAGAAAAAATTAGAGCACCATATTATGTAACTGAACCAGAAATAACAGTTGTTACCAAAGATATTTACTTTAGAATGTTTGATATGATAGATAATTTAAAAGAAAATGGTATATTATTGATTAATACAATCAAAAAAGAAAATGAATTATTAAAACTATTACCAAATAAAGTAAAAAATATAATATATAATAAAAAAATTAAAGTATATTACATTGATGCTGAATCCATAGCTAGTAAAAACAATTTAAAGGGTAAAATAAGCAAAATAATGGAAGTATTAATACTAAATCTTTTAAACGTAGAAAACAATATTAGTTTAGTAGAAGAAAGTATTAAAAAGGCTTTTGCTACTAAAGGGGAAGATATTGTAAATAATAATATTAATGCAATTCATGAAGCTTTAGATAAATTAAAGGTATTAGAAATAAAAGAAGAATTAATAGAGACTAAAACAAAGGAATATGAAAGTGTAATAGATTTAATCAATGCTCGTCTTGGTAACACAATCCCTGTAAGTAAAGTATTAGATTTTGCATGTGGTAGATTCCCTGGAGGAACAACTAGATTTGAAAAAAGAAATATATCTAATATAGTTCCTAAGTGGATACCAGAAAATTGTATAGAATGTGGAATGTGTGCACTTGCATGTCCTCATGCTGTAATTAGAGCAATATCTAGTGAAGATGAAATTGATGGTATCCCATTAATTGGCTATGATGGTTTAAAATATGCTATTAAGATAAGTGAAAAAGACTGCACCGGTTGTGGATTATGTGCTAATGTGTGTCCTGGTAAGCTTGGCAAGAAAGCTTTGGAAATGGTTGAAAAAGAAGAAAAAGAAGAAGTGGACTTTGATAAAATAAAAGTAAACAATCCTCTTGCTAGAAACACTATTAAAGGAGTAGCCTTAGAAAAACCATTATTTGAATTTAGTGGAGCTTGTGCTGGTTGTGGAGAAACACCATATATCAAAATACTAACTCAATTATTAGGTGAAAAATTAGTCATTGCTAATGCCACTGGATGTTCTAGTATTTATGGCGGTTCAGTTCCATCTACACCATACCGTATTCCGTGGGCTAATTCTTTATTTGAGGACAATGCTGAATTTGCTTTAGGAATCCATACATCATTTAAAGAAAAACGTAATCGAATTGAAAATATTATGAAAGAAGCATTTGCATCAGTTGATGAAGACGTTAAAAACATATTTAGTAAATGGTTAAATAATAAAGATGATTTTGCTATAACCAGTCAAATTAAAGAAGAATTAAAAAATAAAACCATTCCTAAAGACTTACAAGATTTAATTGATTATATACCTGCCAGAACTGTATGGGCAGTTGGTGGTGACGGTTGGGCATATGACATTGGTTATGGTGGACTTGATCATGTTTTACATTCCAATGAAAATATCAAAGTATTAGTTTTAGATACTGAAGTATATTCCAACACGGGAGGTCAAGCTAGTAAATCCACCAAAATGGGAGCAGTTGCTGAATTTGCCAACTTAGGTAAAAGAACCCATAAGAAAGATTTATTTAAAATAGCAACATGTATTCCAAACTGCTATGTTGCCAGTATTTCTCTTGGTGCTAATATGATGCAAACAATTAGGGCAATTAATGAAGCAGAAGCCCATGATGGACCAGCCATAATCATTGCTTATTGTCCATGCATTGAACAAGGTATAAAAACAGGTATGGGTACTAGTGTAATAGAAGAAAAACTAGCTGTAGAATGCGGATATACCATTTTAATGCGTTATGATAAAGAATTATATATTGATTCTAAAGAACCAGATTTTTCTAAATACGATGCCTTTTTAGATAATGAAGTAAGATTTAATGCTTTAAAAATAAAAGACCAAGAGTTAGCAAATGTTTTATTAGAAAATCAAAAACAAAATGCTATTGAAAGATATAATTATTATAAAAGTATAGAATCCAAAAATACCAAATAATTTGGTATTTTTTAAATGAACCTAGGTATAAACAAAAACAACTATTAAATATCTAAATAAAATAATAATAAAGGAGGTGTTAGTCTGAAAAAGATACTAATTACTTTAACTTTATTATTATCCAGTATATTTCTTAATCAAAAAGTAATGGCAATCGCTGGAATTGATGTATCGGCATGGCAAGGACAAATAGATTTTAATAGTGTTAAAGAATCTGGTATTGAAATAGTATATATAAGAAGTAGTGCTGGTAACTCTTATATAGATGAAAGATTCGAAGAAAATTACAAAAAAGCCCAAGAAAGTGGATTAAGCATAGGATTCTACCATTATGTAAATGCCAGAACTTTAGAAGAGGCTAAAGAGGAAGCTAGATTCTTTGCAAGTGTAATCGCTGGAAAAACTGCTAACTGTAGACTTGCCATGGATTTTGAGGTATTTACAGGACTAACCAAAGCAGAAGTAAACAAGATAGCTAAGGCTTTTTTAAACGAATTAGAACTTTTAACAGGTAAAGAATTAGTAATATATAGTGATGCATATAATGCAAGGGAAGTATTTGATTATGATTTATTCAATGAATATCCTTTATGGGTCGCAGAATATGATGCAAAAAGCCCAAGTGTTAGCTCTTACATAGGATGGCAATACACTGATCAAGGGACAATACCTGGAATAAATAATTATGTTGATTGTGATATATTTGATAATACTATATATTTAAAAGATCAAAGCAATATAAAGAATCCAGACATACCAACAGAAAGCCAAACTAAAACAATTTATTATCGTGTAAAATCTGGAGATAACCTTACTAAAATTGCCAAAGAATATCATACATCCATATCTAAAATAATTTCCTTAAATAACTTTAAAAATCCCAACTTAATATTTCCTAATGAAGTAATAAAAATAGAAACTAATTATACCTATCAAATAACTAATACAGGCATAATAGAAACATATATAGTAAAGAAAAAAGATACCTTAACCAAAATAGCCAATAAATATAATGTATTAATATCAAACTTAGTAACATGGAATAATATAAAGAATCCTAATTTAATATATCCTGGAGAAATAATCAAAATAGAACCAAGAACTAATGAACATTTAATAAAATACATAGTAAAAGAAAAAGATACTTTAGATAAAATAGCAAGAGAATATAAGACATCGGTATATGAATTAACTGCTATTAATAAAATAAGTAATTCCAACTTTATTAAAGCTGGAGAAATAATATATATACCTCAAACTTATATATATAAAAAAG
>CAZGKC010000017.1:13108-14483 GCA_964526205.1 uncultured Muribaculaceae bacterium | reverse complement strand
GCAAGTGAGGAGAATCGAACTCCCGTCTCAACCTTGGCAAGGTCGCATTCTAGCCGTTGAACCACACCTGCATTAACTCAACACGTAAATAATTGTATCAAATATCTTTTAAATTTGCAACAATAATTGCTAAAAAACTAAAACTTATGGTATAATGGGAAACGTAAGAAGGTAATTTTATGAAAGATAAGATATTTGATTTTTTAAAAAAAATACGTAAAACAATTATTGAATATATAATAACTAATCGCTTATTCATATCATATGTAATATTAGCTCTTATAGCTACCATCTGTGTGAGAGGATTTACGATAGGCAGTGCATTTGATTTTGAACCAATGATAACCGATATAGGATTAATCTTAATTCTTGGTGCAATTGGCTATTTTATTAAACCCAAAAATCAATTTAAGTATTATTTTATTTTAATAATAGTCATTTGTCTAATCTGCTTAATTGGCTCAATCTACAGTCGTTTTTTTACGGGATTCCCATCAGTTGGTGATTTAGCAACCGTCGGTCAAACGGAAACAGTAACAGGATCAATTTTTGATAAATTATCAATTGTTGATGGTATATTTATTTTAATCCCAATTATATTTTATTTAATACATAAAAAATTATTATCTTCATCATACTATTATTATATAGATAAAATTGAAAAAGGAAAGAAAATGGTAGTTTCTACAATTTTTGCTGGAGTACTTTGTTTATGTTATAGTTTTGGTATAGCATCAAATACTGATTACAGTAGACTAGCTAAACAATGGTATCGGGAATCAACAGTAAGTAGATTTGGCATTATGTTATATCAAATTAATGATATTGCTCAATATTTCAGCTCGCAAATAAATAGTATGTTTGGCTATGATGAAGCACTGGCAGAATTTAATGAATATTATAGTACAACGGAAGAAGTTAAAACCAATAAATATACGGGAGTATTAAAAGATAAAAATATTATATTTGTTCACATGGAAAGTATTCAATCATTTCTAATGGATCTTGAATTCAACGGACAAGAAGTAACACCTAATTTAAATCAACTAGCTAGTGAAGGAATGTATTTTTCTAATTTTTATCCTCAAGTATCTACAGGTACTTCTAGCGATACTGAATTTACTTTACTAACAGGATTACTACCTGCAGCATCAGGAACAGTCTTTGTTAGTTATTATGATCGTAATTATTTTACTATTCCTAAATATTTAAAAGAATTAGGATATTACACATTTAGCATGCATGGAAATTTATCTAGTATGTGGAATCGTAACAAAGCCCATCCATCGTTAGGATATGAAGGTTTATATTTTGGTGATAAATTTACATATACAACTGATGATGTTATCAATCTAGGAATCAACGACAAACTATT
>CAZGKC010000017.1:9955-13008 GCA_964526205.1 uncultured Muribaculaceae bacterium | reverse complement strand
AAAAATTCCAGTGCTTTTGATAATACTGTATTTGTTTTCTATGGTGATCATGATGCCAAATTATCTAGAAATGAAATTAATCATTTATACAACTTAAATCCTGAAACAGGTAAAACATATGGTGAAGATGATGAAAGATATATTGAATATGATTATTATGATCATGAATTAAATAAGAAAACACCATTAATTATCTGGAGTAAAGATAAAGAATTATCTAGTATATTTAAAGGTGAAGTAAATTATACTATGGGTATGTACAATGTAGCAGCAACAATCCTTAATATGTACGGTTTATCTAATAAATATACAATGGGAAAAGACATCTTTACTGTGAAAAATGACAATATAGTAGTATTTCCTAATGGCAATGTCCTAACGGCAGATGTATATTATAATAATTCAACTGGTGAATATAAGTCTTTAAATGGTTTAGAATTTACAGAAGAAGAAATCAAAGAATTAAGTACAAAAGGGGAGAAGATGCTTGAGATTTCCAATGACATCATAGTATATAACTTATTAGAAAATAAAGATATGAATGGAGAATAAAATGAGGAAGAGGTTTAAAGTACCATTGATTATATTTGTGATACTAATAGTAGCTATAATAGCATTAATAATATTTAAATTAACTAGTAAAGATGCTGATGATAATCAAGTTAAAGTTGTGGATAACATTGCTAATTTTAACTATACTTTGGATGAAAGAGATTCCAAACTTATGAAAGAAAAGTATAACGAACTAAAAAAAATATTGTCAGCTGAAGAAATAGACCAAGAAAAATATGCCACTTGTATAGCAGAACTATTTGTTATTGATCTATTTACCATGGATAACAAAATTAATAAATATGATGTAGGTAGTACGGAATATGTTTATCCAAGTAGTGTTGATAACTTTAAAACCAATGTTGAAGATACAATATATAAAACAATGGAAAATAATTCAAGTGGTAAAAGAAAACAAGAATTGCCAAGTGTAAAAAGCATAACTGCTGGTGATATTCAAAAGACTACATATAATCTTGAAATTGATGATGATACTAAAGAATTAAATGGATATATATTGAAATTAACTTGGGAATATGAAGAAGATTTAGGATATGATAAAGAAGCAACTATAACTTTAGTTAGTGAAGATAATATAATTTATGTAGTAGAATATAAAGTAGGTGATGTAAGTGAATAAAATAAGACGTAAATTAAGAAAAGCCAAAAAAGTACATCGTTATTTATTTTATATAATCTCCTTAATATATTTAGTAAGTTTAATAATATTTATAATTAGTTTAATCCATTTAAATGGTATTGAAACTGTTTTAAGAATAATTATTATTACCTTTTTTGTTGCCTATTTTATCTTTTATACATTTACCAATTTATTAAAGCTATTACAAAGAAAATATAAATTTTTAATTATAACATCATTTATTTCTTTAGCATTTATATTATTATTTAGTATTGGTTCTTATTATATTAATGTTATATATAATAATTTAAATAATATAACCGATGAAGATGAATTAGTATATACCGTTTATTTAATAAACTTAAAAGATAATGAATTAGAAAGTGACAAAGAAATTGGTATAATAGCAAAAGATATTGAAGCAAGTGATTATGATTTAGCAAGTAAATTATATACTAAAGAGGGTTTAACCAACGATACCAAAACATATGATGATTATTTAAAGATGTTAAGTGATTTATATGAAGGTGTTATTACTGCTGCCTTTGTTCCAGGAAACTATATAACATTATTTAAAAACGAAGAAGGATTTAACAATATTGCCAGTGATACTAAAATATTATATAAGTATACTGAAAAAAGGGAAAATGAAGATTTATTATTAACCAGTACTAAGAAGTTTGATGAACCATTAACATTCCTACTAATGGGAGTAGATTCTGAAGATGATGGTTTAAATGCTAATGCAGCATTTAATGGTGATACTTTAATGTTAATAAGTTTTAATCCTGACACTTTAAATACGGTAATGCTTAGTATTCCTCGAGATACCTATGTTCCAATATCATGTCGCAATGATGCTTATTCTAAAATAAACTCTGCTGCCGCATATGGAACAAGTTGTGTTATCAACACCGTAAGTAATCTCCTTGATGTAGATATAGATTATTATGTTAAAGTTAATTTCAAAGGTGTAGTAGAGTTAGTAGATGCCATTGATGGAATAGTGGTTGATGTTGAAGAACCATATTTTAATACCAATAATGGTATAGATTATAAAGGTCAAGTTTGTGAACAAGACTCTAATCGCCAATTTGGTAATAGTACAGTATGTATGAATCCAGGAGTTCAAACCTTAAATGGTGAACAAGCACTAGCATATTCAAGAAATCGCCATCAATACATCGGTGGAGATTTAGATCGAATTAAACATCAACAACAAGTGGTTGAAGCCATTGCTAGTAAAGTATTACAGTTTAGTAGTTTGAAAGATTTTCAAAAAATACTAAATGCTATTAGCAATAATATAGCAACTAACATGGATACCAACACCATCTTATCGGGTTATCAAGTAATTAAAAATATGGTAGGTAATTTAATTAGTGGAGATGATCTTTTAAATATTAGTAAAGCTTATTTAGAAACATATAGTTTAAATGTTTATGTACCATCTCAAGGAAGAAATACATCTGCTTTAGGATATTACACAGATAGTCTAGAAGATATTAAAAAAGCTATCAAAGTTGTATTAGGATATGATACAGAAGAAGAAATTAAAACATTTAGCTTTTCTGCAAATGAAACATATGAAATAAAGAGTCCTGGTAAAGGAATAAAAACTGGTAGTTCTGGCTCTTTAATGCCAAGCTTTGTTGGTAAAAGTGTTAGTGCAGCAGAAGAATTCTGCAATAGCAACAATATTGATTTACACATTGAATATGTTGATAGTGGAGAAAATTACAACTCTAGTGTTGATGTAGGCTTAATTGGTAGCCAAAGTGTTCATAAAGATGTTTTATTATCAACAGTAAAAGAATTAACAGTTTATGTTTCCAAGGCTAAAGTAAGTACATCTGATGAA
>CAZGKC010000017.1:0-9855 GCA_964526205.1 uncultured Muribaculaceae bacterium | reverse complement strand
AAATAAATGGTAGTTCTTTTATTAAAGTTTTGTTATAATATAGTTTAAGAAGAAGGTGCGAATATGGATAATGAAATAACTTTACTACCAGCTGACTGTTACGTTGTTGTTACCAAAAGCATCATAACTGATTATGATAAAAAAATACTAATATCTTTATATGAACCAATAATAGGGCATTTATGTATTGGATTATATCTTACTCTTTTTAATGATTTAGAAGAAAATAAACAAATATCCAAGGACTTTACTCACCACCATTTAATGAGTATCCTAAAATGTCCTTTAAAAGTAATTAAAGAAGCTAGGGAAGCATTAGAATCAGTAGGATTAATCAAAACATTTGTTAAAAAAAGTAATGTTAATTATTACCTTTATGAAATATATGCCCCTTTAACACCCAATGAATTTTTTAATCATCCAATTTTAAATATTGTTTTATACAACAATGTTGGAGCAACTGAATATGAATATTTAACCAATTTATATCGAAAAGTTAAAATAGATACCAGAGAATATGAAGAAATAACCAAGAAAATGGATGAAGTATACGAACCAATTAACAATTTATCAGCAATTGATAGTGTCGAACGTAGTATAAATGATATAGAATTAAATAATCAAGTAGATTTTGATTTAATTGAATCATCTATACCTAAAGGAATACTAAATGAAAAAGCATTTAACAAAAAAACTAAAGAATTAATTAATGATTTAGCATACATATATCATTTTGATAGTCTTAAAATGATGGAATTAATTCGTAGTACATTAAATGAATATGGTATGGTTGATAAAGAAGAAATTAGAATAGCTGCTAGCAAAATGTATCAAAATGAAAAAGCATCACTACCAACCCTAATTTATCGTAGTCAACCAGAACATCTCAAAACCCCTGTCGGAGACACTTCCATGCGTGGTAAATTAATTGAAATGTTTGAAAGTATTAATCCCGTAGATTTCTTATATAACAAATATCATGGAGTAAAACCCACCAATAGAGATATTAAGATAATTGAAAACCTAGTTATTGATTTAGAAATGCCTCCAGCTGTAGTTAATGTTTTACTTGATTATGTATTAAGAAAAAACAACAACAAACTATCTACTGGATATGTTGAAGCTATCGCTGGTCAATGGAAAAGAGCTGATTTAAAGACCGCTAAAGAAGCTATGGACTTTGCTGAAAAAGAAAATGCCCGTTTAACTAAAAAGATGGCTTTACCTAAGAAAGTAACTAAAGAACCGGTATGGTTTAATCAAAAAAGTGATAAAAAAGAAATGACTGATCAAGAGAAACAAGAAATAGAAGATTTATTAAAGGAGTTTAAATAATAATGGAAAAAACAAAAATAACATTAAATCAAGAAATTGCCAGTAAATTAAATACTGAATTAGAAAAATCATTACAGAATCCAACCTTTTGTAGCTTAGTTAAAAGAGTCAAAATAACTAAAGAAGAAGCCAGAAATTTTAACTCAAGTTTAATGGATACAGTTGAAGAATTAGAACATTGTAAGAACTGTAAAGGTTTATCCCATTGCCAAAATCGTTATCAAGGACATGTCCTTTACCCCAATAAAACTGAAGGTAACTTGACTTTTGCTTATACCCCATGTCGTTATCAAAATGAGTATGTTAAAAAGTTAAATGCCAAAGAAGATAGTTTAAATGAACTCAAACATGCTAGAATGAAAGACATAAATACAGATGATCAAAAAAGAATACCAATCATTAAATGGTTAAAAAACTTTTATGATAAATATGAAAAAGTAAATACATTAAAAGGTCTTTATTTACATGGTCCATTTGGAGTTGGCAAAACTTATTTAATTGCAGCATTATTAAATGAATTAAAAATAAAAAAAGATGCGGAAATAGAAATAATTTATCTTCAAGAAATGTTAAGAAGTTTAAAAGAAGATTTTAGTGATTTAGAAAATAGAATTAGATATTATCAAACGGTTGATATTTTATTTATTGATGATATTGGAGCAGAGAAAGTTACAACATGGGGTAGAGATGAAATATTAGGAACTATTTTACAGTATCGAATGAATCACAAATTAACTACCTTCTTTACTTCTAATCTAACTATTAACGAATTAGAAGACCATTTGTCGATAACCAGTGATAGTGAAGATAGAGTTAAAGCTCGTCGTATTATTGAGAGAATCAAATGTTTAACAGATGATTTAGAATTAATAAGTGAAAGTAGAAGATAATATAGGGATGTCTATGACAAAGAAGAAAAAGAAAAAAAGTTTAAGTTTTAAATCATATATGGGAATACTTTTATTTATTGTCTCTCTTGTTTTATGGGGTTTAATTGGCTTTATGGGAGTATTACCATTAGAGTATTTAATAATACTTGGTATTTTAATCTTAATTATTGATTTTATAATTATTTTAATGCTTAAATCTAAAGGAAAAATAAAAAGTAGTTTAGGAGTCGTTGCTAGTGCTTTACTCATGATTATAATGGTTATAGGTATTAATTATGAACTAGGAACATTAGAATTTTTTAATCAATTTGGTTCTAATCATTATAAAACAGAAGAATATAATATAGTTGTTCTAAAGGATAGCAAATATAATGAAATAGCAGATTTAGAAAATAAAACTATTGGCTATTTAGATAGTGATAATTTAGAGGAAGTATGGTCTAATATTAAAATAGAATATAAAACTAAAGAATATCTTGATGTTGATACAATGATAGATGAATTAAAAAGTAAGATAGTTGATGCTATTATTTTAGAATCAGCTAGAATGGATATATTAGAAGAAGAAAATCCTGAAGTTTGGGCTAGTTTAAGAATAATTGATACTATAAAAGTAAAGGTAAAAATAGAAGAAGATTTAGCTGAGGTTGATGTAACTAAAGAATCATTTAATATTTACATATCAGGAATAGATACATATGGTGATATAACTAAGACCTCTCGTAGTGATGTTAATATGGTTCTTAGCGTTAATCCTAAGACTAAAAAAATCGTTATTACCAATATTCCAAGAGATTATTATGTAAAATTAAATAGTAAAGGAGAATACGACAAACTTACTCATGCCGGAATTTATGGCGTAATGGAAAGTGTTAACACTGTTGAGGATTTACTTGACATTAATATCAATTACTATGTAAAGGTTAATTTTACAACCGTTGAGGATGTTGTTGATGCTCTTGGGGGAATAACCGTTAATTCCAATTATGAATTTACTAGTCAAGATGGATATCACTATAATAAAGGTATTAATGAACTAGATGGCAAGAGAGCATTATCTTTTGCAAGAGAAAGAAAATCCTTTGCGGGTGGAGATAGAACCAGGGGAGAAAATCAACAAATAGTATTAAAAGCAATGATTGATAAAGCAATGTCCGCACAAATATTAAGCAAATATAATGAACTTTTAAAATCATTAAATGGTGAATTTGCTACCAATTTAAGTGATGAAGATATTACTAGTTTTATTAAGATGCAAATTAAAGATATGGCTAAATGGGAAATAAAGACAGTAAATTTAGATGGAACAGATAGCTATCAATATGTATATAGTTATAAGAAGAATAAGTTATATGTTATGTTACCAGATGAAGAAAGTATCCAAGAAGCCCAAGCAACAATTAATAGTATTATGTAATATTTACAGTAAAGTGTCAAGTTGACACTTTTTTAAATGATGCATTTTGTTATCATTTGTCGAATTCGTTTAAAACCAATTAATTATCCTCTAAACTATATTTGAAGGGTGATAATATTGGTAAATATAGAAGAAACAATTGTTAAAGAGAATGCTGGTTTAATATGGAGTATTGCCAAGAAATTTTATGGTGTAAATAAGAATGACTTATACCAAGCAGGAGTACTGGGAATAATTAAAGCATATCGCCATTATCAAAATGATGGTGAAGTTAAGTTTAGTAGTTATGCATATAAATCTATATATGGAGAAATGTATAATGTGGCAATGAATAAAGAGATTAAATTAAATAAGAATATACTTAAATTACTTAAAGGAATTGAAAAAGGAAGAACTATGCTAGCCCAAGAATTATTAAGAGAACCTAGTAATAGTGAATTAGCAGAGTTTTTAGGAATGAATCAAAATGATATGGAACAAGTTATGATGTACAGAGTTGGTTTAGTTTCTATGGATGAAGATAATAATGATACTAGAGACTTACATGAAACTATAAGTAAGAAAGAAGTTATATCAAATGATGATAAAATAATGTTAAATGATAGTATTAATACTTTAGATAATTTAGAACAAGATATTATCAAATCAAGATATTATGAAGATTTAACGCAAAGTGAGACTGCTAGAAAGCTAGGAATTACCCAAGTTATGGTTTCCCGATATGAGAAAAGAAGTCTCAAAAAATTAAGAGATTATATGTATATGTAGATTCATTTTTTCCATAATAAAACCAGGAGGATATTAATGGAAAAAGAAGAGTACAAAAGACTAGTTGCCAAACATATACCAAAAGAACCTAAACTTAAAAATATTATTATAGCCTTTATTGTAGGTGGCTTTATTGGTTTTATGGTTGAATTTATTGCCATAATGCTTAGTAATTGTTTTGCATTTAATAAAGAAGAAGCCCTTATTTGGACATCTTTAATTTTAATATTATTAACCAGTATTTTTACAGGATTAGGTTTCTTTGATAATTGGGTTAAAAGTTGCAAGTGTGGACTGATTATTCCTACCACTGGTTTTGCTCATAGTGTAAGTAGTAGTGCTATTGATTATCGCAATGATGGATTAATTACAGGACTTGGTTCTAATTTCTTTAAACTAGCAGGTTCTGTTATTATTTATGGCATTATTAGTTCATTTTTATTAGTTGTATTGAAGGTGATTATCAATGGCTAGTAAAGTATTTAAGAATGTTTATTTAAATGATTATTTTACCATAGTTGGTCCAATGGAAAGCGAAAGTCATTTGAAACAATTTGATTTAACTATGGATGATTATTACATTGGTGAGCATACTGTTGAACAAGCAGAAGTAAAGATGCAAAAGTTAGTCCTTGATAATATATTAGCAAGAAATAATTTAAAAAGTAGTGATATTGATATTTTAGTTGGCGGAGATTTAACTAATCAAATAGCAGTTAGTAATTGTTGTGCCAAAGATTATCATATACCATTTCTAGGTGTTTACTCCGCATGTGCAACATTTGTAGAAGCATTAATTATTTCTGCCTTAATGATAGATAACAAAGTATTTAATAAAATTATTAATATAACAAGTAGTCACAATTTAACAGCAGAAAGACAATTTCGTTACCCAATAGAATATGGAGCACCCAAAGTCCATACTTCGACATTTACTTCTACGGGGGCAGTTTCTACTCTTTTATCAAAGAAAATAAGTAAAATAAAAATTGATGCTTTTACTCTAGGTACTCCCGTAGATATGGGTATCAATGATGTTAATAATTTAGGAGCAGCAATGGCACCAGCTGCTGCCACAACTATTAATGAACACTTTAATACATTAAAAAGAAGTTATGATTACTATGATTTAGTTTTAACTGGAGATTTAGGTTGTATTGGTGCAAATATATTAGTAGAATATTTAAAAAAGACATATAATATTACTTTAAAGAAATATCAAGATGCGGGATGTCTATTATACTTAGATAGTCAAAATACTTATGCTGGGGGAAGTGGACCTGTCTGTTTACCTATCGTTTTATTTAATAAAATTCTTTTAAATAAAAAATATAAAAAAATATTATTAGTAGCAACTGGGGCATTACATTCACCTACCATTATAAATCAAAAGGGCAGTATTCCCACGATTGCCCATGCTATTAGTCTGGAGGTAGAACAATGAATTATTTATGGGCATTCCTCTTAGCGGGCATTACATGTAGTATAGCTCAAATTATATTAGACAATTCTAAACTTACACCTGGTCACATAACCAGTATTTTTACAGCCATTGGTGCATTATTATCTTTCTTAGGTATTTATGATAAACTTATAGAAAAATGTGGAGGTGGGGCAACATCTTTAATCTCTAACTTTGGTCATTCTTTATATACATCTGCTTTAGAAGGCTATTATCAAGACGGATTTATTGGTATATTTACGAATATGCTTTCTAAACCAAGTGCAGTTATTACTGCAACAATTATCTTTGCTTTTTTAGTATCATTAATATGTAAACCTAAGGATTAAATATATATTTTTATAATACAAACAAATATTTGCAAAAAATATATTGACATTTAAATAAAGTTAGGTTAGAATTAAGTTGTATCAAGATTTTAAACAATATTTTCGGAGGACATTATGAAAATTACAAAAGATGAAAAGAATAAAGACAAAGCATTAGAACAAGTCTTAGCTGATATTGAAAAGCAATTTGGTGCTGGAGCAATAATGAAATTAGGGGATAATGAACATATAGAAGTGGATACTTTTTCGAGCGGTTCAATAGCTATTGATGTTGCTCTTGGTGTTGGTGGTTATCCTAAAGGAAGAATTATTGAAATATATGGACCTGAATCTAGTGGTAAAACAACAGTAGCCTTACAAGCAATCGCTCAAGTTCAAAAAGAAGGGGGAAGAGCTGCTTTCATAGATGCTGAACATGCTTTAGATCCAGTCTATGCGAAAAATTTAGGGGTTGATATCAATGAATTATTATTAAGTCAACCTGATACGGGAGAACAAGCCTTAGAAATATGTGATGCTCTTGTTAAGAGTGAAGCAGTTAGCTTAGTAGTTATTGATTCTGTTGCGGCTTTAGTTCCTCAAGCGGAGATTGATGGTGAGATGGGAGATGCTCATGTTGGACTTCAAGCACGTCTTATGTCTCAAGCATTAAGAAAACTATCCGGAACTATGAATAAAACCAAGACAACTGCAATATTCATTAATCAATTAAGAGAGAAAGTAGGAGTTTTGTTTGGTAATCCTGAAACTACTCCCGGAGGAAGAGCTTTAAAATTTTATTCAACCATTAGACTTGATGTTCGTCGTGGCGAAACAATTAAAATTGGTGATCAAATAATTGGTAATAAAACTAATATTAAAGTTGTTAAAAATAAAGTAGCACCTCCATTTAAAACTGCGTGTGTTGATATCATGTATGGTGAAGGTATTTCTAAAGAAGGAGAAATTATTGATATAGCTAGTGATTTAGCAATCCTTGATAAAAGTGGAGCATGGTATGCATATAATGGTGAAAAAATCGGTCAAGGAAAAGAAAATGTTAAGTTATATTTAAAAGAAAATCCTGATTTAAGAGATGAACTTGAATTAAAAATAAGAGAACATTATGGTTTTATAAAGAAACAAAAAGAAGAAAAAAAGAAGGAAGACAAGGAAGAAGATACAAAAGAAGTAAATGAGGCTTAAAGCCTCTTTTATATTGGGATTAAATTAACTTTTTCTTGACAATAACGAGTTTATGTATTATTATCTAAAGGTACGAAAAAAGGGAGAGTTTTAATATGGATAAGATAATTAATATAGCAGTAGTTGCTCACGTTGATGCCGGTAAATCTACCCTAGTTGATGGTTTATTACGTCAAAGTGGGGTATTTAGAGCAAACGAAGAATTAGTTGATTGTGTAATGGATAGTGATGAATTAGAAAAAGAAAGAGGAATAACCATCACTGCTAAGAATTGTGCCATTAAATATAAAGATTATAAAATCAATATTGTTGATACTCCAGGTCATGCTGATTTTTCTTCTGAAATTGAAAGGGTAATTAAGACTGTTGATACTGTCATATTACTAGTAGATTCTGCTGAAGGTCCAATGCCTCAGACAAGGTTTGTCTTAAAAGAAGCTTTACAAAATAATCTAAGACCAATTTTATTTATTAACAAAATTGATAAGAAAGATCAAAGAGCAGAAAAAGTTGTTGATATGACTTTTGATTTATTTATGGAACTTGGAGCAACTGATGAACAACTTGATTTTCCTATACTTTATGGTAGTGCCCGAGGTGGTTATGCAATATACAATATGGGAGAAGAAGGAAAGGATTTAAGTCCTTTACTAGAAACTATTATTAAAGTTACTAAACCTTTTGCAGGTAATGAAAATGACCCATTACAAATGCAAGTAAGTCAATTAGCTTATGATGATTATATTGGTAGATTAGGAATTGGTAGAATAAATAAAGGAAAGATTAAAGCTGGTGAAGTTGTTTCCTTAGCAACCAATGATGGTAAAATAGAAAGCTTTAAAGTTACTAAATTATTTGTTAATGAAGGAATTAAGAGAGTAGAAGTAAATGAAGCTTATTATGGTGATATTGCAACAGTAGCTGGTTGTAGTGATGTATCTATTGGTGATACCATTTGTCAAAAAGATGTAATTAATCCATTACCTAAAATTATCATTGAAGAACCAACATTATCAATGAATTTCTTAGTTAATGATTCTCCATTTGCAGGTGAATCAGGTAAATATCTTACCAATCGTCATATTAAAGAAAGACTTGATAAAGAATTAGAAACTAATGTTGGTTTAAAAGTTGAACCTCTTGCTAATTCTGATGGATTTAAAGTAAGTGGTCGTGGTGAATTGCATCTATCTATTCTCCTAGAAAATATGCGAAGAGAAGGATATGAATTATCAGTTTCTAAGCCTCAGGTTATATTTAAAGAAGAAAATGGACAAAAGTTAGAACCTTATGAAAAAGTAATTATTAACGTTCCTAATGAATACTCAGGTACAGTTATCAACTCTTTAAATGAAAGAAAGGGAATTATGCAAAGCATTACTCCGGGAGAAGTAGGATATACTAGAGCAGAATTCTTAGTTCCTACCAGAGGATTAATTGGTTATCGTGGTTCATTTATTACCGAAACAAAAGGGGAAGGCATAATGGTTCGTTCTTTTGATTCTTATGGTCCTTATGCGGGAGCTATTCAAGGACGTAAGAATGGTGTATTAGTATCTATGGAAAATGGTAATACATTTGGCTATTCATTATTTAATCTAAGTAGTAGAGGAACAATGATAGTTGATGCTGCAACTCCAGTTTATGTTGGTATGATTATTGGTATATGTAATAAAGAAGGAGATTTGAACGTAAATCCTTGTAAGAACAAAGAACTTACCAATACTAGAAGTGCTCATGCCGATGAAGCTATAGCTCTAACTAAACCTAAGAAATTCACTTTAGAAGAAGCCTTAGAATTTATTGAAGATGATGAGTATATTGAAGTTACTCCAGATGATATTAGACTTAGAAAACAATATCTAGATCCAAAAGAAAGATATAGAAAAGGCCGTTAGACCTTTTCTATACAAAATTTTAGCAATTTTGTTGATAAAATGGGTTGCAAAAAGAATAATTTTATAATATAATCTATTTGATGTCCTGGTAGCTCAGCTGGATAGAGCAATCGCCTTCTAAGCGATCGGTCGTGAGTTCGAATCTCGCCCAGGACACCAATTATGATTTTTTAGCCCTGTAATTACGGGGCTTTTCTATTTCCCAAAATTAAAAAAATTTTATTTTTGGGAAATAATATGTAATAATGTTAATGGAGGAAAAATATGAAATTAATCGAAAGAAATGATTATTTAGATAAATTTATTAATGCAATGAATACACCAGATATTAAAGTTATAACGGGTGTTCGTCGTGCTGGGAAATCTAAATTGTTAGAAGAATTTAAAAAATATATTGAAAAAAATATAGAAGATTATAATATAATACATATTAATTACAATTTAACAAAATATGAGAATATTAATGAATATCATAAATTAGTTGAATATGTTGAAAATAATTATAATGAAAATAAGCAAAACTATTTATTAATAGATGAAGTTCAAATGTGTGATGGTTTTGAAAAAGCAA
>CAZGKC010000016.1:9185-14496 GCA_964526205.1 uncultured Muribaculaceae bacterium | reverse complement strand
AAGGCGTACTTTTTGTCGAATTTTGTCAGAAGATGCAAAAAAGTTTAAAAAATATTAAAAAACACAACCTAAGCTGCGTTTTTCTTCTTCTTTTTCTTCTTTTTATTATTATCATATTTACTTAAATCAATTTTTTTATCATCATTAGTTAACTCAACAATTTCATTATTATCTTCTTTTCTATCTTCCTTAATCTCTTCTTTAATCTCTTCTTTCTTTTTAACATTTTTCTTCTTTTTCTTTGTAACAGTCATAATTAATATAATAAACATTAAAACCAGTAATCCACTAAAACCAATAATAATATAGGTATATAGTTGCATCTTTTCCTTTAAATCTATTACTTCTTCATCATTATATCTCATAATGTTTTGATTAACTTTATCATAAACATAAAAACCTTCTTCTCCCGTTTCTACATTAACACCATAGATAACAACAAAATCAGATTCTTCATTATAATAAAAGCAATCTACTTCCGTATCATCAATCTTTACTTTTCCTTTATTATAATCTTCTATTACTTTATCAGTATTCTTTGGAACAATAGTTAATTTATTAACACCAACCTCTAAGTAAGTTTGAAATTCACCTGTACTTTCATCATATCTAAACAAAGAAATGTTACCTGCATCATCTTTTAATCCTACTAGAACTATACCGGTATTATCATTTTTATAAGCAGGTATATCAAACTCACTTATATTCACACTATATTCATTATAAAACGGCGGTTCAGTCAAATAATCTCTAATCTTAACAACTGTATAATTATTATTATTAACAACAACATTTATTGGATTTTGATCAACCACATCCACCGTTAGAGTATAGGTTCTTTCTGCCCCATTTTGAGCCCTTACCACTATTTCAAAAGTATTAGTACCACTAGTAACTTCTTTTTCACCATCTCCACTTACAGTTGCAGTACTATCATTCTTAGTAGCCACAATATTGATACTAGATGTATTCTCTGGCACATTTACACTATACGCCAAAGTATCTTTATTAAATTCAGGAGATATTTCATAACCTTCCACACTCAAAGCCTTCAAACTATTATCTTTTGAATAACTCGCTTCCAACTCTTCTTGGGTAATAATCTTAATTGTTTTAGAACCACTAGATATTTGCATTTGACTCATATCAGCAGCATAAACTAAAGCACTAGTAATAGATAACTTTGTACTACCAGTTTTTAAAGTCTTAAATGTAAAAGTATAAGTTTTCTTCTTAACTCCCGCATCAGCAGTAGCATAACCAGCCATCATATTACCACCACCCTCAGCATTAGAAGATGTAAGTTGTAAATAACTCTTATCATAATTTAAATTCATTTGCCAACTACCAATACCAGTATTACTAGAAATAGTAACAGTTACAGTAACTTTATTACCAACCACTACTTGACTAGTACTACTAACACCAATATTAACTGTAGATGCTAATATACCTGGTATAAAGGAAATAAAACAAAACATTCCTACCAAAAACATCTTTAATTTTTTCATAACTTTCACTCCTTTTATTGTTCTATTGTATAAGTACCTAAAATACTTTTTTGTATTTGCAATAAATCTAAGGCATTAACTAACCCATCACTTGATGTATCCCCTGCTTCTTTAGCAGTAGTTGATAAATTATATGTGCCTAAAATATTCTTTTGTACTTGTAATAAATCTAAAGCATTAACTAACCCATCACCTGATGTATCCCCTTTAATCACAGCACTTAAAGTTTCTGTAGTACTTTGATTATTAATAATAACTTTATAACCAGTACCAACTAAACCACTACTTACACTATTACCACTCGCATCAGTAATACTCACTGTAGCATTACCACCAACTGACTCTAAAGCACTTTTTAAACTACTTACTTCTGTTCCAATACTAATACCAGAAATATATTTAGTAGAATATTTATATCCACTAGATGTTACAATCGTGGAAATGGGAATTGTACTAAGACTAGTACCTCCACCATCATCAACTGCACCATTAGCACTATTATCAATAGTAGCATCCATATTATTATAAACAGGAATATAAAAAACAAATGGCGTATCTAAAATATTTAAACTATTATAAGTTTTATAAGTAATTTTAGCTTCACTAGAAGGTGCTTCCACATTTGTCATATATTCATGAGTATAACGATTATAAACCCCTTCATACCCTAAAGCATTAAATTTTTGTAAATAACCCGTATATTGGTTACGAGAAATATAATTATTTGATAATTGATTCATACCACCTAAAATAGCATTATAAGGAGAATTCCAACCATAATTTTTCGCATAACTAAGACCACAATAAGTTCTCCCATATTGATTATTACATGATGTTGAAACCCCAAAATTCCAAAAATTATAATAACCATAATATGCATTATTATCACCAGTATAAACCCCACTATATAAATTTAATGTACTATCACTAGAACCTAATTCTTGTAACATTCTACTAGCAGCAAATATTGGACTAATATTAGCACTTTTCCCTGCTGTATTAATAAGTTCACCTAAATCTGTTCCTAAATTAGCATGATACGTATAAAAAGCAGCACCTTGAATAATTGATTTAACCCCATTTTGATAAGTAGTAACATAATTATCATCATAAGCTAAATGTAAAAATTGAAAAATATATACATCACTTAAGAAATTACGCGGATCCATATAATAAGCCACTCCACTAGTAGTAATACCTACATAACTAGCATCATGAGCAGTACACGTTGAATCAATATATAAGGTATTTTCCACTGAATTATAAATCAAATTATGCCCACAAGCACTTTCTTCATTAACGGCATTAGCCCAATCATCACCAGTCTTTAAAGCCACAAATTGCCAATTAGGATGTTGTTCTTTTATTTTACACAATCCACCCCAATAGCTAGAAGGAAACCCCAAATTATTCATACTATTCTCACATTCAGTTTGAGGGGACACACTATCACTTCGGTAACTATTTACTACTTCCACATGTTCCCCACATACGTATCCGGCTTCTCCTTTAAAATAAACTTTATACCAATCTTTAGTACATCCCGTATGATTATTTTCATCACTATAAGTAGATGCATCCACCAATAAAAGATAATCTCCTTTACCAATTGATCTCGCCGCCGTATTTATTGCTTCATAATTAGTACCTGGACCTTTCCTAATTGTACAACCACTATTAATATAAGCTCTAAGTGTAACTTCAGCAGCACTTACTGAAAAGAAAAACAAGGACATACAGAAAAGAAAAAACAATAAATACTTCTTCATTCAATACCTCCTTTATTCTATATATACAATCTAATTATATCATTTTATATTATTTAAACCAAATTTTATCATTAAAATAAAGTAAAAAATTGTAAAATTGCTATTATTTTTATCCTAAATATAATATAATATAAATACATGTGGTGATATTATGGGGAAGAACTTTGATCAAATAGATATAATTTTTATTATCTTAATCTGTACTTATTTAGTCATTTTATTTATCTTCATTTTATGGCTAATTTTAACTAAAATTGAAAACCAACAAATTGCTAAAAAAGGATCATCAAAACTATCTAGTAAAAAAGTTATTAAAACTAATCCCCCTTCAAAAGAAAAGAAGCCTACCCTTACTAACAAAACAAAGACAAAAACTACTACCAACAAACAAGTACCAAAAACTACTCCTAAAAAAGTTACTACTACTAAAAAGACTACTAAACCACCAATCAAGAAGAACAATTCTTCCAATCGCCGTAACGGTTATGTTAGTCCAACCAAAAGAAAGAAAACCAACAAAAGAAAGAAAAGAAACAGTAAATCATAGACTATTTCTATATTCCTCTAAAATGGTTATTATTTCTTTTTTTGTTTTACATTTACATACTTTATTTTTAATTTCTTTATTTAAAGGTAACCCTTTTAAATAATTAAGCAAATGTCCTCTTATTTCTAAAACTGCTTCTCTTTCATTTTTATCTTCAACTAACTTCTCTAAATGATATTCCATCATATTTATTCTTTCTTGATATGATATTTCTAATGGTAACATTCCCTTTTCTAAATAATTAACACAATCTCTAATTAACCAAGGATTACCCATTAAAGCTCTTCCAATCATAATTGCAGTACAACCTGTTTCTTCCAACATTTTCTTGGCATCAAAACAAGACATAATATCTCCATTACCCACAACAGGAATATCAACAGCCTTTACAACCTGCTTTATAACGCTCCAATCAGCAGAACCGGCATAACCTTGAGCCCTTGTTCTAGCATGAATAGTTATTGCCTTTGCTCCAGAATCTTGTATAATTTTAGCTATTTCTACAGCATTAATACTATTACTATCCCAACCACTTCGTATCTTTACTGTAACTGGTACATTTACAGCCTTTACTACTGCAGTAACAATATCTCTAACTTTATCGGGATACTTTAAAAGAGCAGACCCCGCTTGGTTTTTGATAGCAACTTTAGGAACAGGACAACCCATATTAATATCAATCATTGCTACATGATATAAGCCACATATAATTTTAGCAGCATCAGCCATAGTCTTGGGATTCGAACCAAATATTTGTACTCCCACTGGTATATTTAATTTATCTAACCCCTTTAACATTGCTAAAGTCTTTTTATTATTCCTAATTATTGCTTCGGCACTAATTAACTCTGTTACAGCATATCCTACACCCATCTCTTCACATATTTTTATATATGTAGGATTAGATACACCTGCCATCGGTGCTAACCCAACTTGGTTTTTAATTTTAACATTTCCAATAAACCATTCCATATAATTTAACCTCCTTACTTGAAATAATGTTAATAAAAATATATAATATATTGCCAAAGGACTGGTACATATGTATTTACAACCCCAAGATATAATTCTTGTTCATAACATCACATTTAAAGACAACCAAAAAGTAGACTTTCATCAAAAGGGTCGCCCTGTCCTATTAATAAACACTTCATTAGATTATTTATATTTTTTAACTCTTTCAACTCATAAACCTAAATCCTCTTCTTATCAATTTTACCCTATATCTAAACAAGAATCACTTTTAAAAAAAGATAGTTACATCAATCTACAAAATATTTATAAAACTCCTACCATCGGCTATATAGCAATTGCTACTATTCCTGATGATATTTTTTATGACATTTTAAAATGTTTCCAATACTATCAAGAACATAAAAAAACTGATATTCTATATCCAGAAATTCAAGAAGAATCGGTAGAAATGATCAGAAGACTAAAAAGATATTAAACCATTATTTTCTACTTAAATAGCCAATATCCCC
>CAZGKC010000016.1:0-9085 GCA_964526205.1 uncultured Muribaculaceae bacterium | reverse complement strand
CTTTTTCGCACCGGAGGATTAATTCCCAATCTTCGAGCATCACTGGCAGCTATTTCTACTTGATTATAACTTCTCGCAGGTCCAATCACTCGAACGTTTTCAATAACCCCTGCTTCAGTCTTAATCCTAACAGTCTCCTCACAGGCAAATTGACCAACTTGATTCAAATCATTTCGCTTAGTTAACTCATGCCCAAACAAAATTTGTACTGCCTCAGCTGTCAAATGCACATGTCTCGCACTAATATTAATTGTAACTTTTTCCATATCTAATTTATAACATCAACTTGTGTTATTTCTCCTTTCTCTAATCTTACTTTAATAATATCAATATCATTATCAACATCATCCAAAATTACTTTATCATTAAAACTTAATATTAATCTATCATCTAAATTAAACCCATGATCTAAATAAGGCAACAAATATCCCATAATAGCTCTTTTATGCGTAAATATAACAACATTCTTTCCATAATTATCTTTAACTATTCTTTTCATAACTAAATCCATTCTATTACTAACTTCATTTAAAGATTCTCCATGTCTAAACTTAAAATCAAAATCTCTTTCTTGCATAAATCTAAGCATTTTAATATTTCTACTTCCCATATCTCCAATCAAAGCATCATTTAAAAAAGAATTAATATTAATATCCAATTTCTTTACATCTGCCATATATTTAGCAGTTCCAATCGCAGATGCATAATTAGAAGAATAAATAACATCTGCTTTAATCTTTTTTACCAACTTAACTGCCAACTTCTCTCCTTCAATCGAAAGGGGTCTTGTAATTCTTTTTTCTAACAAACTATCATCAGTTTCATAACTAATTCCTTCAATAACACTATTATTACTAACTAAATAAACATCCATCTAATCATCCTTCCCCATTACAATCTTTCTTAAAACTAATTCTGCCAACATCTTATGTCCTTCTTTATTTAAATGAATTCCATCTTCTAGTTCTAATCCATTAGCATCAATTACATCTCCAAAAGACTTCTTCATCATACTTCTTAAATTTACATATTCTTTAAAAGAATTATAATTAAACATATCATTATTTTTATAATCAAACTTAACTGGAGTAATAAATATAAATTTTGGTAATCTTTCTTTAAAATACTTTCTTCTATTATCTAAATCTATATACAAATCTTCTATCTTTTCTTTATAACTTTTTAAATCATTAAATATATCTATACTCTTTCTTTTATATTTTACTTGTAAATCATTAGTACCAAGCATAATAATAATCATATCCACCGGAGCCCAATTTTTAAATATTGGCATAAATGTATCTTTTCCACTTTTACTATTATCTGAATCTATTAAACCAGCCACTCTACCGGGCAATCCTTCCATAATAACTTCATAATTATTACCTAATTTTTCTTGCAATAAATACCCCCACTGTTCATCATGTCCACCCCCAACATTCGAATCACCATAAATCAGTATTCTCATTTATACCACCCTAATTTCATTGTATCAAAATATAGTAAAATTAACAACTTTTTATTTACAAATTATCTAAATTATTTTATATTAAAATAAAGGTGTGATGACAATGAAAGAAATATTAACTAATTTATTTACAACAAACAACATTAATTTATCTTTAGAAGAGATAAAAAAGAAGAGTCCTAACATATCACTCTTCGAATTACAGCAAGCATTAAAAGTACTTGAACTAGATGGGAAAGTATATTATAACGAAAATACCAATCGTTATTATCCTTTCCCATCTAGTTTTTTTAGCACTAAAATAACTGCCATTGATGAGACTCAAAAAACGATGGACATTAAGATTAACAATCAAAGTATTACATTAACCTACGACCCATCTTTAAAAATAAATCAACCCGTTCTAGTAGGTATTAACCACAAAGGAAATTATTACATCATCAAAAAGTTACCTACTCCTACCCAATGTAATACTGCTGTTAAAGAACAAATATTAGACTTATTTTATCCTCTTGCAAATGGTATAACTATCCATGAATTACAAAAATTAGTTATAAACAACCAAGTAACCCCCAAAACTAGTATTCCTCTAACATCTAAAGAAAAGAAGAAAAGAAATAAAGCCAAAAAACAAAATAGTAAAACCAAACCAGCACCTTCTTCCTCTGTTATATTTCCAAATGAAGAATTAAAATCTCTTTTAGATACACTCGAAAAAGAAGGAATAATCTACTATGATATAGATACTAACAAATATTATCCCATAACTGCTGAGTGCTTAATAACAACTGCTGAGTCATCAAAAAAAGGCTTAATCTATATTAAAGTAGACAACCAACCCATCTTTTTACCACCAGGATCCTCAAAAGATATTCTTCCTTTTGACAAGATTCTTTTAAAAAAAGATCAAGGCAAATGGCAACTAATCAAGATATTAGAAAGAACTAATCCTCATATTGTCTGTGAAGTAACTCCCAAAGGTATTAAAGCTGTTGGTAACAATGATTTAAAAGTTAAAATGGCTAAAACAACCTTAAAAGATTTAGGACTTCCCGTTGGAACAAGAATATTAGTTAATATTCCCAACACTAAAATAGGTAGCATTTATGAAGTAGAGTATCTAGAGACTCTTGGTCACAAAGATGATTTTAATGCTGAGTTTGATGCCATCGCCTACAACAATGGTTTTGTAACTCATTATACGCCACAAGAATTAGAACAAGTTCAAAGCATTCCTACTGAAGTTAATGAAAAAGATTTAGAAAACCGAGTAGATTTAACTCAAGAAAACATCTTTACCATTGATGGTATTCACACCAAAGACTTTGATGATGCTGTAAGTATTAAAGAATTAGCTAATGGCAACTATGAACTATCCGTATCCATTGCTCATGTTCATCATTATATTCCTTATGGTTCTCCTTTATGGCAAAGAGCAGAAAAGAATACCACTAGTCTTTATATGATTGATAGTGTATCCCACATGCTTCATCCTCAAGTATCTAATGGTATCTGTTCTCTAAACCCTGGTGTAAATCGTCTAGCTAAGACATTTATTATGGAAATAGACAATCAAGGAAAAATAATCAATTTTAATATAATTGATTCAGTCATAAAATCTAAAATGCGAATGACTTATGAAGATGTCAACAAAATACTTGATGAAAATATCATCCCTGAAGAATATCTTCCCTTTCTACCAGACATTTTAAAAATGCAAGAACTATCTGAAATACTAACCAACAGACATAAACAAGATGGAGCACTAACATTTGCCAGCAAAGAAATTCGTTTTACTCTTGATGAAGAAGAAAATATAACTAATGTTTCAGCTATTCTTCAAGGACCCGCTGAAAAATTAATTGAAAACTTTATGGTTGCCACTAATGAAGCAATGGCAGAATACATGTTAAACTTAGGTATTACTTTTATTTATCGTAACCATGAAATACCTTTAAATGACAAAATTATGGAAACAACCAAATTAATCAAAAGCCTAGGTTATAAAATTGAAAAATTAAAAAATGCTGATGACCCCCATGTAATTCAAAAAATAATTCAAACCTTAAGTTCCAAAGAAGAATTCTTTGTTTTATCAGCTCTTCTTTTAAAGAGCATGAAAAAAGCTTATTTCAGTACTGAAAATAAAGGACACTATGCTTTAGCACTAAAAGCCTACTCTCAAACAACATCACCTATCAGAAGATTCCTTGACCTCGTCATTCAATTAATCCTCGACAATTTAGAAGAAATATGTAAACCAGACTTTGACATGGAATCATTCAAATCTTATTTAACAACCATGTGCACACGAGCATCAACCATGGAACGTCTTGCAGCAAAAGCAGAATATGAAGCTGACAAACTTTATATGGTTAACTACTGTGCAGCCAGACCTAATGAAGAATATGTTGGCTTTATCAGTGAAATAACTCCTGAATACATCATAGTCAAAACTAAAAACTTAATCGAGGGAATCATCTATTTAGATGATATAAACAACGGCAATTACACTTACAACCCTGAAACCAAATGGATAGAAAACCCCAAAACGAAAGAAAAATTATTCATTGGTTCAAAAATAAACATGACCCTAAAGGACTATAATAAAGAATTTAGATTATTATACTTCCAAGGAACAACTCTAAACCATGAAATGATGCTAACCAGAAAGAAAGATTAGTTTCCATCACTTGTAACTAATCTTTCTTCTTTATTGGTTATTCTATCAATATCTACACTATTAATACTATCAAATCTCTTTGTAATCTTTTCACTAGTAATATGTAATTCATCCAAACTTTGATTTACACTCTTTACATTCCTAGCTAATTTATCCCATCTATCTTTATATCTACTAAATTCAACTGATAACTTACCTAATTCTTCATGTATTACTTTAGCATATTTATCTCTTTCCATATTCTTTAAAATCATACTAATAATAGAAAGAGTACTAATTAATGTTGTAGGTCCTGCAATCCATACTTTCTTACTATAAGCATAATTCAATAATTCTGGATGATAAGCATTAATCTCCGCAAACAAAGCCTCAGCAGGTAAGAACATAATCGCCTCATCAGCAGTCTCTCCAGGAATAATATATTTTTCACTAATGGCATCTACATGCTTCTTTACATCACTAACAAACATCTTTTCAGCCATCGCTCTTTCTTCTTTACTTTTATTCTTATCCGTCATCCTTTGATAATTTTCTAAAGGAAACTTTGAATCTATTCCAATCGTCCCCAAAGGAGCTGGAGCATACAACAAAGCATCAACAATATAACCATTACTAAACTTATGTTGCGTTTCATAAATTCCATTCTTATGACTACCAAAAGCATTATTTAAAATATATTCTAGATTAACTTCCCCAAATGTTCCTCTTGTCTTCTTATCCGTCAAAACACTTTGCAAAGACACAATCTCACTACTAAGACTATCAATCTTCTTTTGTGCTTCATCAATCTTCGATAATCTTTCTAAGACATTCATAAACGTTTTATTACTCTTTTCAAAATTTTGATCTAATCTCTCATTTACTTTATCATTAATCATATTAAGCCTTTTTTCTATTTTTTCATTTAATACATCAAAATCTTGTCCTAAATTCTTAGAAAAACTAAACTTAAACTCGCCAATTTCTTTATTAATATTAGCCTCAAAATGACCAATTCTCTCAACCAATTCGTTATTATCTACTTTATTTTTTCTACATACTAAAACTATTAATAAAACAATAACTACAACTAATAAACCAATTATAATATACTCCATTTTTATCACCTAAATAAATATAACACACAAACAAATTTTTGTAAATATTTAATTTGCAAAATAAACCTTATACCATTCAATAAATGTATAAATGGTCCATATCTTGCGATAATTATCTTTCTTTCCTTTTATATGTTCATCATATAATTTATTTAAAACATCTAAATTAAAATACTTCTTAGCAATATCACTATTTAAATCTTCTTTTATCTTCATAACAATATCATCTTCCTTTATCCAATCTCTAATTGGAACAGGAAACCCCAACTTCTTCTTTTTATAAGCATCAGTTGGAATAACTCTCTTTGCAGCTTCTCTTAAAGCTACTTTAGTATTTTCCTTTGTTACTTTATAATCAATTCCTAGTCCACTTGCTACATTAAATACTTCTTTATCTATAAAAGGAACTCTTCCCTCTAATCCATTAGCCATAGTCATTCGATCAGCTTTAAGTAATATATCTTTAATCAACCAAAACTTAATATCAATTGCTTGCATCTTATCTATATTAGAATAATTACTATATTCTTTATAAACCTCTTTAGTTACATCTATTCCTTTTAAACTATAATCTTTCTTTAATACTTTCTTTGCCATCTTAACTGAAAAATTACGATTTACACCAATATAACTATTTTCTAACTTTTCTCCTCTTCTAACCAAGAAATTAAACCCTCTTCCCTCTGGAAAAAGACTAGCCAATACTCCAATACCATGTCTAATAAAATAAGGAATCTTATTATAAAATTTAAAATCTACTTCTTCTCGATAATAGTTATAACCACCAAAGAATTCATCTGCCCCTTCTCCCGAAAGTACTACTTTAACATCTTGACTTGCCAAATTTGCAACAAAATACAAAGATATAGCAGCAGGATCACTCGTCGGTTCATCCATATAATACATAACTTTTGGTACTATTTCCATATATTCTTTCTTATCTAT
Organism: uncultured Muribaculaceae bacterium; assembly: GCA_964526205.1. Taxonomy (GTDB): domain Bacteria; phylum Bacillota_I; class Bacilli_A; order RF39; family UBA660; genus Onthocola_B. Next base: position 2,892 of record CAZGKC010000016.1, on the reverse strand, counting down.
AACTTTATTCTTATTTTTAATACCCAATTTATTAGTTAAATCTTTCGCATAATTAATTTCATTATACTTACTGTTATCATATCCCACTGTATATGTTTTATCAGGTTTAGAAAGAGCTACAATGTAAGAAGAATCAACTCCACTTGATAAAAATGAACCAACTTCTACATCACTAAGTAAATGTTTATCAACACTTTCTCTCATAATCTTATCAATACTATCTACTGCTTCCTCAAAACTTTGTTCTTTTTCTTTAAAATCCATTTTAAAATATCTATTTAATTTAATATCCCCATCTTTATATAACAAAGAATATCCTGCATCCAATCTATATACCCCTTTAAAAAACGTCTCTGTAGTTGGTACAAAACTAAATTCTAAATAAGCCTCTAATATATCTTCATTAAATTCTTTTTTAAAATCTGGTAAATCCAAAAAAGCTTTAATTTCTGATGCAAACATAAAAGTATTCCCCATATTAGCATAATATAATGGTTTAATGCCAAAATTATCTCTTGCCAAAAACAATTCTTTTGTCTTTTCATCATAAATAGCAAAAGCAAACATCCCCCTTAAATGCTTTGGTAAATCCGTATACCACTCTTCAAAACCATGGATTAATACTTCAGTATCACACTTAGTCTTAAACTTATGACCACACTCTTCTAATTCTTTCTTAAGCTCTAAATAATTATATATTTCCCCATTATAAGTAATAACCACTGTACCATCTTCATTAAACATAGGTTGCCCACCAGTAGCAAGATCAATAATAGATAATCTTCTATGACATAAAGCAACATCATCTTTAATGTAATAACCAACTCCATCTGGACCTCTATGTTCAATTCTTTTTCCCATACTCTCAATTAACTTTTTCTTATTTTTATTCTTAGTTACAATACCTGCAATTCCACACATTTTAATCACCTAACACTTTCCTATAATAATCTTTCGTTAATATATACTTACTCATAACAATTTTATTAGAAACAATATTATTCATTTTCTCAACATACCCTTCTGGTATTTCTTCTCCATCTTTAGCCACAAATTTATTACTACTTGCAAAATAAGTCCCCAAATCACTAACCCAAGAACTATTACCAAATATGGCAAGCCCAGGTGTAGTACTAAGTATATCTTTACCAATAATTAATCTAGAATCATATTTAACCCCAAATAAATTATATATAGTTGGTAACACATCTATTTGACTTCCTACTTTATCAACAACCACCCTATCCATATTATTATTCCACAATATAAAATTACTATGATTAATTTCTACAACACTATCTTTTTCATAACTAGCAATTTCATTAACTTCATCTAAACTTAAATAATATGGATAGTGATCACCTACTAAAGCAATAACAGTATCATCTAATTTACCAGCCTCTTCTAATTTATCTATTAATATTTCCAAAGCATCATTAAGTTCAATTTGAGCTGCTAAATAAGAAAGAGGCTTTTCACTATAATTTAAATGACTAACTTCACTTTTATGTTTCTTAGCCATAGCACTCATGCTAAACGAATAATCTCCATGTCCACTAACTGTAGCATAAAACACCATAAAAGGATCAGTACTATTAATATAATCATCAACAGTTGCCTCAATCATTTCTACATCACTTTCAGGCCATATATTACAATTAATAAGTTTTTCTAAGCCATTTTTACAAGCTTTAAAATTATTAAATCCTAAAGCCTCTAAATACTTATATCTATTTTGAAATGTATAAGAATTATTATGATAAGCATAAGTATTATATCCCATACTTTGATAAACATTAGCAACACCCATTGGAAAATAATTCTCTCCACTCTTCCAAGGACTTAAGAATCCTGATGCTGCCACTAAACCAGTAAGCTCTTGAAATTCCCCTCCAATCGTACTACTAATCGTTGGAGTATAGAAGTTTTCAAAGACAAATCCATTATGAACTAATTTATATAAGGTTGGAGTAGTATCTTCTCTTACAGCAATTTCATTAAAACTTTCAGCCATAATCAAGATAAGATTCTTTCCTTCAAACATGCCAGTATACTCATTTTGCAGTGTACCACTATCACTTTTGAAATACTCATGCATACTCTTAACTACATTATCACTTTCATTCATAATAAGTGTATCAAAATCAATATCTAAATTATTATAATCATATACTACTTCATTTGGCTGAGTAGTTTTTTCTTCATCTTCCACATGAATCTTTTCTTCAAACCCCCATATTTGCCTTTTAGCATCAATCAGAAAGGCTTTAACAACACCAAACATCTTAATATTAAGTTCATTATTATTAACCTCATAATACAACTTAAAAGCAGAATAACTATCATCTTTATTAATATACAAACAACCCCAATAACCAAAATATACTAATATACTACAACATACCTTTATTAAAAACACATACCATTTATCTTTTTCAATTCTAATCTTTTTATTAAATATACAAAATAATAAAAACGGTAACAATATTAATAAAACAGCTACTATATTATTTAATATTAATCTAATCCCATCACTCGCAAAAGACATAACCTGTTCACTAGCACCTAATAAACTAAAATCAAAATAAAACCCAAACATTCTATAAACACATAATTGAATCTCATAAACCAAACATAAGCCAAAAGCAACCACCAAAAACAATACTTTACTGCCAAAGAATTTAATAATACTTCCCAACAATAAACTCAAACACAAACCAAACAACAACACATATAATATACTTATATTAAATATATTAATACCATTCAAAAGTCTAAACATTACTTCCAAATACACAAGTATCCCAAGTAATATTAATGATGGGTAAAACTTCTTCAATCTAAATCTCTTCATAACAATTCACCAATACAACTCTATTATACCACAATCCA
>CAZGKC010000015.1:0-14839 GCA_964526205.1 uncultured Muribaculaceae bacterium | reverse complement strand
CAACAGTAAATACTACTTTAGAATATTCTTCAATTTTATTATAATCAATATAAGTAATTGTAAATTTATCAGGAACTTCACTTGTTCCAGTAAAATTTTTTTCAGTATTTAAACTACTTATTTGATTGTTTGAATCAAATACAGTGCTAAAATGGTATGTTGTCATTGCACCAATTGCACCATTAATATCATCTGTATTTATTTCACCAGAATCACTTGTTGTAATTGATCTGGCTGCTAGCATCATATCTTCAAGAGTTAATGTATGATTAGAAGTAAATGCATACTTACCAATTACATAAACATATGAAGCATCAGGATTCATTGTTTTTAAATAATCTGTTAATTCATCTTTGGTTAATGTTTTAGCATCAGAACTAATCATAAAAACAAATGAAGTTATGATTGCGATAAAAAATAGTTTGCTATATTTTTTCATTTTTTTCCTTTCTTTTTAAATTATTTTTCATAAGTTGCTGTTACATTATAAGTATTACCAGCAAGTTTTAATGTACAGTTTGTTGCTGTAGCTAAAGTATCCATTTGCCCAGACTTAGGGGTTACGGAATATTTGCCACAAGTTAATAAACTATAATTTGTGATTTCTGTATTGTTTTTGTATACTTTATAAGTATAACCAGATATTTTAGAACCAGTATATACTGCTGTAAATGTTGCTGTATAACTATCAACTACTGTAATAGTAACTGATGCGGTTTTACTTCCATCTTTAGTTGTAACAGTAATTGTTGCTGTACCAGCAGATAATGCAGTTACTTGACCATTACTATCAACTTTGACAATAGATGAATCACTGCTTTTCCAAGTAACATTCTTGTTAGTGGCATCACTTGGTTTGATAGTTGCTACTAAAGTGTTAGTATCATTAACATTTAATGTTAAAGAACTAACATTTAAAGATACACTTTTAACTGCAATATTATTTTTAGACCAAACTGCTTTTAAAGTTATATTCTTAGTAACTTTAGTACTAAAATTATATTTATTACCATTTAATTGCCATTCAACAAAGGTATAACCATCTTTAGTTGGTTTAGTTGGTTCTGATACAGTTTTACCACTAGTAACAGTTTTACTTGCTACTTTACTTCCACCATTAGAATCGAATGTAACAGTGTATTTTGTAGTAGATGTAGCAGTTGATTTTGTAAACTTAGCTACTAAAGTAGAATCACTAGTAAATGGTGTTTTGAAGTCATATTTTTCATCATCTAAATACCAACCTACAAAAGTATAACCACTTTTACTAGGATTAGTAGGTTTAGAGATTAAACCATTTTCATCAGTTTCTATAGTAGTAAGTTTACCATCAATATTTAAAGTAATGGTATAAACATTTGAACCACTTGCCCATTTAGCATATAAAGTAATATCTTTAGTTACTGATGAATTAAAGTCATAACTTTCTTCATCATCTAAATCTAAATACCAGCCAACAAAGGTATAACCTTCTCTAGTTGGATCATCAGGTTTAGTAACTTTATTATTTTCTTCTACTTTAATATATTCAATAGTATTTCCACCTTGAGTATCAAATGTTACAGTATACTCTTTTAATTGTTTAGAACAACTACATCCAGTAACTATAAAGGCTACAAAAATAAATAAAATACATAATCTTAATTTCTTCATATAAGCTAACTCTCCTTTCGGATTTATAGTATCAAAAAAGAAAAGAAAAAGCAATATATAATTTTAAAATAATAAAAAAGTACCGTTTTATGGGTACTTCTTGAGGATGTTAATTGCTTATAAGCAAACAAATGATTTTATGAATAGCATTTTTTAAGAGTGATCATCCTCATAAATAATATAATATATTTTTAACAAAATAGCAAGAGCTAAAACAAACTTAATTGAGCAGATTCTGGTAAATCTTTGAAAATACCTAGGTTCTTTAAAGCAATTACCGTAGTTTGATTTACCTTGGCTCTAGTAGCAAAATCTTCAATACAATAAAATGGTTTCTTGTCTCTTTCTTCAATTATCTTATTAGCTACACTTTCACCAAGACCATCTAGGGTTCTAAATGGACAAATTAAAGTATGTTCATCTTCAGCATCAATAACAAAGTTCTTACCATCACTTTTAATTAAATCAATCATAGCAAATTTATATCCTCGAGCAGTTGCTTCTAAGGCTAATTTCAATGTTTCTAAAACACTTGCCTCTTTGTTGGTGGCATTGTATCCTTTGTTTTTTATTTCTTCTATTTTGGCTTTTATAGCATCATATCCTTTAACCATTACTTCTAGGTCAAAATCATCAAAACGAGTAGAAAAGTAAGTTGAATAGTATATACCTGGATAATGAACTTTAAAGTATGCAATCCGAAAGGCACTCATAACATAAGCTGCAGCATGGGCTTTAGGGAACATGTACTTTATCTTACCACAGGAATCAATAAACCATTCTTCAATACCCGCTTGTTCCATAGTTTCTTTATGTTTTAACCATGTTTCGTGGTCTTTAGATGCTTTTCCTTTACGAACGAATTCCATTATCTTGAAGGCTTTGATTGGTTCTAAACCTTTGTGCATTAAATATACCATGATATCATCACGACAACCAATAACATTACTAAATGGTACAACATTGTTACGAATTAATTCTTGAGCATTTCCTAACCAAACATCTGTACCATGAGATAAACCAGATATTTTGATTAATTCGGCGAAGGTTTTTGGTTTAGTATCTACTAACATGCTGATAGTAAATGGTGTACCAAATTCCGGAACACCTAGAGTTCCCGTTTCATTCATAATTTGATCTTTAGTTACTCCTAAAGGTTCTGGTGATAAAAATATTCCCATTGTATCTTTGTCATCTAAAGGAATGGTTGTAACATCAATTCCGGAAATATCTTGAATCATTCGTAGTTGAGTTGGGTCTGTATGACCTAAGATATCTAGTTTTAAAACATCTTCATCAATGGCATGATAATCAAAATGGGTAGTTCTCCAGGCAGCATCGATATCTTCTGCTGGATATTGATATGGAGTAAAATCAAAGACATCCATATAACCAGGAATAACTACTATTCCTCCAGGGTGTTGACCTGTGGTTCTTTTAACACCAGTACAACCAATCGCCAGGCGTTCAACTTCTAAGTTGGATAAATATATGTTTTTAGCCTCCGCATAGCCACGAACATAACCCATGGCAGTTTTATCAGCTACTGTACCAATAGTTCCAGCTCGATAAACATTATCAATACCAAATAATACTTTCGTGTATTCATGAGCAGCAGCTTGATTTAAATCACTAAAGTTTAAATCAATATCAGGTACTTTGTCAGCATTGAATCCTAAGAATGTCGCAAATGGCATATCTTGACCATCTTTAACCATTTTAGAACCACACTTAGGGCAAGCTTTATCTGGTAAATCAAATCCACTATTATAAATGCTGCCAAGAGAAACACCATTTTCATCTTCAAAGATACTATTTTTACAATTCTTACAACGATAGTGTGGTGGAAGAGCATTAACTTCAGTTATACCCATCATGGTAGCAACTAAAGATGAACCTACAGAGCCCCGTGAACCTACTAAGAAGCCATCATCATTACTCTTTTTAACCAGTTTTTGAGCAATAAGATAAATTACATCGAATCCACCACCAATGATACCTCCGAGAGCTTTTTTTACTTGTTTATCAATATCTTCATTAATATCTCTTTCTTTTATTTTTTCTAATTCATTATTTAATTCTTCTTTTTCTGTTACGGGAGCATTACTTATTTTTTCAATCATCTCTTTTATATCTTTTTCTTTTTCTAAAGATTTAGTTATAAGCATTTCTTCTTTAACTACCCTTTTTACTTCATCAAATCCTTTAATAATTGTATCATGTAATATTTTAAATGATTCTGTTTCTAACTTTTCTCCTTCTAATTTTTCTTCTCTTATTAGTCTTGATTTAATACTAGATAAAACAGCATCACCATATAATTCTTTACTAATACGTTCTTCAATATTAAATGGTAAGGGATCACCATACCAACTGGCAGCCTTGGTATAAACTAATTCTGTCATCGTTTCTACAGAATTATCAATTTTGGGAGAAAAAGGTACTCCTCCGGTTTGAATTATTACTTCTACTTCTTCAATCATATCTGCTATTTTATTGGTATTAGTTACTACTATTTCATAAGCAACATCTTCTCCTAAGAAAGAAAATTCTTCTAACATTTCTTTAGTTGTACGGAAATGCATATCTGGAGTTTCTATTCCTTTACGATTTAAAGGATGAAGTTTTCCTCCCGTCTTTTGAGCAATTATAATATCACGATATATCTTATCATCAGGAGTTAAATAATGAACATCTCCCGTTGCTACGACAATCTTACCAGCCATCTTGGCAACTCGAACTATCTTTTTAACATTTTCAATTAAATCACCAAGATTCTTAAATCCACTTGATTCCATCTGAATTAAATGTTTCATTGCACTAATTGGTTGAACCTCTATATAATCATAAAATTGCATAATACTTGCTAATTCTTCATCATCTTTGTTCATGGCTGCTTCAAAAATTTCGCCATTAATACAACCAGAACCGATTAATAAACCTTCTCTTAATTCTTTAAGTTTACCTTTAGGTAGTTTAGGTTCACTATTTTTAAATAAATATGTAGTATTAGCATAACTAATTATCTTAAAAAGATTTTTTAAACCAGTTTTATTTTGAACTAAACAACATAAATGACTAGGATGAGAGAATTTAATAATTTCATTAATGTCAACAGTATTAAATAATTTAGTTGTTGTATCAATATTTTGACTTACTAGTTCTTCACACATCTTACAAAATGCTTTACCAGTTCCTAAAGCATCATAATCTGCACGATGGTGTTCATCTTCATTCCAGTCTACATTATATTTTCGAGCAAGATTAGTTAGTTTATGATTTCCCCATTCGGGATGCAGCATACGTGCTATGTTCATAGTATCTAATACTGTATTATCAAATTCTTTTAAATTATATTTTTTACAAGCTGCACTTATAAAGCCGATATCAAAAGCAGCGTTATGGGCAACCATTGGCAAATTACCTACCCAGTCAAGAAATTTTTGGGTAACAACATCTTCATGCTCTTTTCCTTTTAACATTTCATCTGTTATATTGGTAAGTTCTGTTGTTATATTAGAAATAGGTTTCCCTGGATCAATTAATTCATCAAATGTATCTAATACTTCCCCATCTTTAATCTTAACCGCTCCAATTTCAATCATTTGATCCATACCAGCATATAAGCCAGTGGTTTCTGTATCAAATACGATGTATTCTTGGTGAGTTAGAGGATATTCTCTTAAGTTATAAATAAAGTCTATATCATCATTGACAACATTTAATTCTGCCCCATATAAGACTTTAAAACGGTCGTTTCCCTCTTTACCCTTATTATAATCACAAACGGCATGAAATAAATCAGGATAGGCTTGGACAGCATTATGATCAGTTACTGCTACTGCTTTATGACCTAGAGATACCGCATATTTCATGAGCTTCTTTGCATCAATTACACCATCCATGGTACTCATCATTGTATGAGCATGCAGTTCTACTCTTTTTATTTCTGCTTCATCTTTAATTTTAACATCTTTTGATGGTATTTCTTCAATATTACGAGCATTAAATATAATTTGATTTAAATATTGATCTTTTTCAACATGTCCATGAATACGATACCAATTACCTTCTTTAATTCTCTTTTCAATACCGTAAAATTCTTCGGCATTAAATCTAACTATCTTCATTAAATAACTATCAGATTTATCACTAATTTTAACATTTAAAATAAATACTGGTCCTTTTTTCCCTTGTCTTTCTACTACTTCTTTACCAAAGACAAATACTTCTGCAATTACATTCTTTGCTTCTCCCATTATGTTATTTAATCTAGTTACTTCCCCATCTTTATGAAAACCCATAATTATAGGACTTACTTCTTTTTCTTTATTTTCTATATTATTAAAATCACTTTTTATTTCTTCTTGTATATTCTTACGATTTTCTTCACTAATATCAATTTCTATATCAAATATACCTAATCCATATTTTTCTAAACGATTAAGTATTACTTTAGATTCTTTTTGTAAATCACCTTTTTCAAAACTATTAGCAACTTGAAAATAAATAATTCCATCATCTATTACTAATTTATTTTTCTTAATACTTAATAATGAAGGACGATTTATAATTATTTCATCTAGAAAATAATCTAGATATTTTCTTATATCTTCATCAGTTACTTCTTCATAAATTAGTTTTATTTCACATTTTTTATTACCATTAATACCATTTAAAGCACTTAAAAAAAGACTGTTAGCAATGTCTATTTCTAATACTTTAGGACATCTTATATAAACTATAAACTTATCTTCTTTACTCTTATAAACTACTTTATCAATTGATCCATCTATCTGTTCATTGGTATAACCAATACTTTTTAAAAAACGTAATAATTCTTCCATCTTTAACCCACCTTTCTTATATTATTAACTATTATGCTATATTTGTCAAACCTTTTTGATACTTCTCCATTTACTTCAATAAGGGTATTTTCAGTGATATTATCTAGTAATGAGTATTTTTGGGGAAATACCGTAAAATCACAATTTGATGTTTCATCACTGGCATGGAAAAAAGCCATGTCTTCCCCTTTTTTGGTTTTAATGCGATTGATTCGTTCAATAAGTACAACCGTTTTTATCTTTTTAAAACAATATGCTTGGATATTTTCTAATTTGAAATACTCTTGTTTAGAATACGCTCCAGCTGGATGATTGGATATGTACATTCCCAAAGATTCTTTTTCACATTCGCGGAGGTAACTAGCATCATAATCAGGGATATCAAGCATAATTGGCTTTTCCACTATACCACTTTCATCTTGAAGTTTGGCATAGGTTAGAGCACTATCTACTGCCATATCTAACATTTTATGATTAGGATTAAGAGAATCAAAAGCCCCAGATTTAATTAATGTATGAAGTAATTCTGCAGTTATAAAATCTTTGTTTTTATAGGCAAAATCAAATAAATCAGTATAACCATCAGCACGATTATTGATGATTCTTTGACTTATTTCTTTAGTTATTCCTTTTATTAACCATAATGGTAAATATAAACTATGATTACTTAATTCATAATTATTATTGGTATTATTAATATTTGGTTTATAAAACTTTATTTTCTTTTTTTGCATATAACTAAAATATTCATGTATTTTTTCTTCTCCACTATTGTTAAGAAGGTCTACTAAAAAATACTCTGGATAATAAACCTTTAAATATGCCATTTGATATGCTAGTATGGCATAAGCAACTGAATGAGATTTGTTAAAACCATAATCCGCAAACTGAACGATTAAGTCATATATACTCTTGGCAATTTCCTTGGAATAACCATTTTGAACGGACTTGGTGATAAATCTCTTTTCTTCTTCCATTAAGACATTACCTTTTTTCTTAGAAATTGCTCGACGAATTAAATCAGCCTCAGCTAGGGTATAACCACCAATCTTGCCTAAAATAGCAATTATTTGTTCTTGATATATCAATATACCTCTTGTTTCACTTAATATACTTTCTAAATCAGGATGAAGATAAGTTATAGCTTTCTTGCCTTTTTTTCTTAATATAAACTCTTCCGCTTGGGCTCTAGGACCAGGTCTACCTAAGGCAACGGATATAACTAAGTCATTAAAACAATCTGGTTTTAAATCCATAACTACCCTTTTCATAAGGGGTGTTTCAAATTGAAAAATACCATCTGTTTTGCCAGTTTGAAAGATTCTTAAAACATTAGGGTCTTCTAAATTAATGTTAGAAAGACTTGTAATACCTGCACATTTCATAATCTTAGCAATAGTTGTATAATTTTTTAAAGCTAGGAAATCCATTTTCAATATGCCATTATCTTCTAAGTATTCCATTTCTACTCCAGTTATAAGATTGTTATTATCAATATGAACAGGAATTATTTCATCAATAGGTACACTACAAATGACTATTCCTGCCGCATGGATGGATGTATTCTTTTTTAAACCTTCAAGATGAAAAGATATATCATATACTTTTTTTAACTCTGAATAATTGTTTAAATATTTTTCTACTTCAGGTATCTTTTGATTATCTTTAAGACTTAACTTAGGATTAATATATTTTAAAAATTTATCTAATAATATATTATTTATCTTTAATAATTTTCCTACTTCTCTTAATACAAGACGACTCTTGAGAGTATTAAATGTTAAACCTAATGCGACATGGTCTAAACCATATTTTTCTTTAACATAAGTAATAACTTCTTCTCTTCTTGATGCATCAAAGTCAATATCAATATCAGGCATCGTTACACGTTCTGGATTTAAGAATCTTTCAAATACTAAACCATATTTTAAAGGGTCAATATCTGTTATACCTATACTATAGCTAACAAGAGAACCAGCTGCAGAGCCTCTGATGCCACATAAGATGCCTTGCTTTTTAGCATATAATACATAGTCATAAACAATTAGGAAGTAATCAACATAACCCATTTTATTAATTATGGATAATTCATATTTTAATCTTTCTTGATATTCTGGAGTAATTAAACCATTTAATCTTTTCTTTAGACCAATTGTAGCTAAATTTTTTAGAAAAGAATATGAATCAATATTATCTTTATATTTAGGTATATAACGTTTTCCTTTAGGTATTTCTAAATTTAATTTATCTACTATTTCTTCTATTTTATTTTCATCAACTATATCATTACTATCATAGTAATTATTACTATGATCAAGAACTTCACTTTTACGAATCATATCTAAATATTCTAGGTATGGTGCATCAGCAACAGATAAAGCTCTAATATCTTTTATAAATACTGTATTGCTAGTTATAATACTAGCATTATTTTTTTCTAAAGCATTACTAAATCCCAGATATTTATCTTGATAAAAGTTTATTTCTTTGTATAATTCTTTACTGTTATAAGGAATAATTAAAAGGATATCATCATGATATTTTTCTAAATCAATAATACTAAGTTCTCTTTGTTCTTTTATTTCTAATATCTTAATTAGATTTTTATAACCATTATAGTTTTTAGCATATAAATATAATTCTAATTTATTTAATGTAATATTAAGACCAATGATTGGTTTAATATTATTTTTCTTACAAGCATTGTAAAAGGCAAATAAACCATATAAATTGTCATCAACCATGGCACAGGCAGGTATTTGATGGGTTTGACAAAAATCAACTAAAGTTGGTACTTTAATTAGACTTTTTAAAAGTGAATATTCTGTTGTTACTTTTAATGGTATATACATTTTGCTACTTCCCTCACTTATAACCTGCTGTTTTTAACATTATAACATATTTTTGGATTGACAAAAATACATTATAATGATAAAATTTAACAAGTAAACGAAAAGGAGTGAAAAAAATGGCTACGAAAGTAACTACAAAGAAACCTTTGACTGGTAATAGACGTTCTCACGCTCTAAATGCTACTAAGATGAAACAAAAACCAAATTTACAAAAGAAGACTATTAATGGTGAAAAAGTCATCATTAGTGCTAGAGAAGCCAGAACAATGAATAAAAAAGCTGCATAATGCAGTTTTTTTATGCTACTAATTTAGCTTCAATTATCAATTGATAACCCTTAACAATTTGATCACATGTAGTTAGTATTAATTGATTTTCTTCATTTTTAATACTTATATTACCATCTTTTTTCTCTCTTCTAATATTGGTAATTTGATAATGATTGGTATAATCTTTAAATTCTAAATATAAATCATCATTAATATTTAAATATCTTAAATCATTAAAATAGGCAAGATAACCAGAACCAGAATGAGCAGCAATTAAATAAGTGTTGGTAATACCAGTTTCAATTAATTCAATATTTTTAGATACCGTATTTAAATTACTGCCAATGGGATAAAAACCTAAATGTAAGGAAATAGTGGGAATAGTTAAATAACCATAATAAGTATTAAATGAATCATTATATTCATTTATACTTGTTTCAATTAATATAGTATCATTACTACAACCACTTAGAAAAAAACTAATTATAATTAATAATATTAGTAAAATATTTCTTTTTTTCATAATATAATACTACCTTTGAAATATCAATATTAGTATTAGGTACTGCAATAATAATCTCATCTATATTTTCTTCTTCAGTTGGATTTAAATCACTTACTGTTTCTTCTTCACTAACACTTGGTGTTGATGGCTCTATGGATGTATCCATATCCTCTTCTTCTTTTACTTCATAAGGTAAATCCCATACATACATATAACGATTGTTTTCTAAAACTATTTTAGTTTGATCTAACAAGTTTAAATCATATTCCAACCCATTAATAACTATGTGATGAATACCAGCGATGATAGGTTCTTCTAAATAATTAATACCACTCACATAACTTACTTGATATTCTTTTTTATCTATAATTATAGAATCTATTGCTTCATCTAGTTTAATACCAGTAATTAAATAATGTTTCATATAAAATTTTGTATTAGATGTAATAGTTAAATAACCTTCTTCTCCCGTTAGATAATCAATATAAGCATATCTACCTTGTTCCATATCTTGAATACGATTGCTTTCAACTCGATATGGCCAGTAACTTTCTAGATTAGTAAAATTAACTAATACTTTAGTGTTAGTTTCAATATATTCTGTTTCATTTAAATATTCATAACTTTTTATATCTACCGAGTAAATGGGATTAGTTACGCGAAGAGTAATAGTAAATGGTTTAGTAACTATTTTAGTTGCCCAAAATTGATTAGAATATACTTGTAAATTATAATAAAATGTTGCTGTTGCTGGTCCTGGAGTAGTACTGGTATAAAAAGTTATGTGAGTGGTATGATCAACATAACCAAGGTTACTTAAAGTAATAAAGCCATCAATATCTTGGATTCCTCCAACTCCAGCATCATAACCATAATTTTGAATTATCGATATGCCATCTAAACTATTTATTAAATTATAAGAATATAACTTGGTTAAAATCTTTTCTTCATATTCTTTTAAATCAAGATATTCATCATTTACTTTTAACTTAAAATCTAGGTTAGCATAAAGGTTTTCCCAAATCATTATTTGGACAACTGCTTGATATATCTCATCATTATAAGTATCTCCGATAAAAGCTAGATTATTAAAATACCATGTTTCCATATCATTACGTGTATACGGGCGATTATTTAAACCCATATAATAACTATTCTTATCTTCAAATACTGGTCTAGTATATGTTATCACCTCCGCTTTCTCATTTTCTTCGTATACTTCAATATCTAGGGCTTTAACATTTACGATACCCATGAATACTACAGCAAATAATATTAAAAATTTTTTCATAGTATTCCTCCTTTCCATTTAGTTATGCTAACATATCATAATTCTAATGTCTATAGGAGGTTTTGTCGAAAAAAGAAGAGTTTTAGCTCTTCTTGTCGATTTTTGTCGAATTTACCTTGTTATCATATAATTTATATAAGTATTGAACACCATTTTCTAAGTGAAAATAATGAATTATATAACAGATTAAAAAAATCATTAATATAATAGTTGGAATAATAAACAAATATGATAAAGATATTAAACAAAAGAAAATTAAAAATATAAGAGCATAAAATAAAGTTACTATTAAATGAATTAATCTTTCATGTTGAAAGAAACTTATTTTAGTTAAGATACTTTCACTGGTAACTTTACTCAAGTTCTCTTCTAAATATTTTATATAATCATATAAATATTTCTTCATTATTTATTCTTCTTTTTATTATTCTTGTTAACAAGTCTAACTTTTACACCTTTATATAAAGCAAATTGTTTTTTTACTCCTTCTGGTAAATTCTTCTTAAACGTCTTCATGTCACACTTTCCTTTCTTCAAGATTATAACACATTTTATTAGGGAATAAAAGTATATTTTTGATAGATACTTTCAAATACTTTTAAACCATCAATGGCACTGGTAGTAATTCCTCCGGCATAGCCTGAACCTTCACCACAAGGATAAATTCCTTGAATATTACTTTCTAATAATTCATTTCTAATTATTCTAAGAGGTGAAGATGTACGAGTCTCTGGTGCTACCAATATTGCTTCTTTACCACTAAATCCATTTATTTTAGTAGCAAAATAATCAATTCCTTCTTTTAAAGTATCATTAATAAATTCGGGAAATATTTCATTAATATCAATTGATTTAGTTAAACCTTTTATACCACTACAAGCAATATCATTACTTATTTTTCCTATTTTATAGTCTTGATACTTTTGAACTGGTAAATAACCACTAGCTAAGTTAAATGCTTTCTTTTCTATTTGTTCTTGGAAATACATACCTGAAAATACATCAGGGTCAAAGTCACTTGGATTAATTGTAGTAACAATAGCACTATTAGCATAATTACTATCTCTTTTACTATTACTCATTCCATTAACAACGATTCCCTCAGCTGTACTTCGAGCATTAACAACATAACCTCCGGGACACATACAAAAACTATATACACCACGACCATTCTTAGCCTTATAAGTAAGTTTGTAATTGGCTGCTGGTAAGAAAGAATAATTAATTGGGTATTGAGAGGCATTAATCAATTCTTGAGGATGAATTATTCTTAAACCTACCGCAAAGGGTTTAGCTTCCATATTAAGTCCATGATTATAAAGCATTTTAAAAGTATCTCTAGCACTATGTCCAATAGCTAAGACTAAACAATCTGTTTTTATTATATTGCCATTAACAATAATACCTGTAATTTTATTATCTGCAATAATTAAATCCTCTAACTTCGAGTTATATCTAAATTCTCCTCCGAAAGATTTAATTTTTTCTCTTAAATTTATTATTACTTTTCTTAAGATATCTGTACCAATGTGAGGCATATGTTCATACATGATGTCTTCTGGTGCACCAGAGTCTACAAATATTTGAAATATCTCTTTCATGCGATATTCTTTGTCATGAGTAAGAGTATTTAACTTGCCATCACTAAATGTTCCAGCTCCCCCTTCCCCAAATTGAACATTGGAATTTTCTTGAAATATATTTTTTTGCCATAATGCTTCCACCGTTTTAATTCTATCCTCTACCATTTCTCCTTGTTCAATAATTATGGGTTGGTAACCGTATTTCGCTAAGTGGTAAGCACAAAATAAACCAGCTGGACCAGAACCAATGATTACGGGTCTTGTCTTTAATTCTTTTGTTCCTTGGATAGGCAAATCATATTCTTCATCACCTATCTTAGTAATATAATTATTTAAATATTTATCTTCATTTGGAACTTGTATATCAATATCATAAATATAATTAAATTTAGATATACTACGAGCATCTAAAGACTTTTTATGAATAACTAGTTTTTCTATTTTGTTTTTAGGTATTCTTAGTTTATTACTTACTACTTCATATAAATCAATATTTTCTTTTACTTTTACTTTTAATCCTTTTATTCTTATCATTTTTCACCTGCTAATAAACCTGTTAAAAAGGCAATAGTTAAGTTATAACCACCACAATCACCATCAATATCTAATACTTCTCCAGTAAAATAAAGATTAGGGACTAATTTAGATTCCATGGTAGATAAATCAATCTCTTCTAAAGATACTCCCCCACTAGTTGTTTGGGCATCAAGAAAACCTTTAGTATCTTGAATAGGAACAATAAAATCAGTAAGAAGAGAACATACTTTGTCTTGCTCTATTGGACTTATTTCTTCCCAACTTTGATGATAATCTATCTTAATACTTTTGAATAATAAATTAACTAATTCATAATCTAAAAAGGCATCACATATCTCGGAAATATTACGTCCTTTTAATAACTTTGACCTTCGATTAAGAAAATCTTTAATATTTTCTTTTAAAAATGGAACAAAGTTAATATGAATAAAACATCTTTGATGGTTATTTAAAGAAATCCTAATATCGCGGCTTAAATTAAATATACAAATACCACTAAGACCATCTTTAGTAAATTGAATCTCTCCATGTTCGGTTTTCTTTAAAGTATTTTCTTCATAGTAAGATACATCTACTTCACATCTTTTTCCACTCCACTCTTTTTCTAGCCCGGTGTTACTAGTTAGAGCCATTAAAGAAGGATTAAGTTCTATTATTTGATGATGGAAATATTTAGCAATTTCATAACCAGTGCCAGTTGAACCTGTTTTGGGATAAGATGAACCTCCAGAAGAGATTACTACTTTATCATAATACTTACCATCTACAATAAAATGATTATCTTCTTTTTTAATACTTGTTATATCTTTGTTATATATGATAGGAATAGCTAATTTTTTTATTTCTGTTTTAAGAGAAGATAATATACTACTAGATTTTTCACTATAGGGATATATATAACCATTCTTTATTTTAGGTATTATACCAATACTATTATAAAATTCTTCTAGTTTATTTAAATTAGTTTCATTAATAATATAAGGTATTAATTCGGGATTATGAGAATGGTATTTGGTTAAATCATGTGAAATATTACCATAATTACATCTACCATTACCAGTTAATAATAACTTTTTACCAGCATTATTATTCTTTTCATAGATAGTTACATTATTACCATGTCTTTTGGCATTAATAGCACAACTTAAACCACTAGGTCCAGCACCAATTATACATATATTCATTTTAATCATCTCTTTCTTTGATTATAACAAAAATGATGGCTTTATACCATCAAATTTAATTAATTTCTATAACTTTATTCTGTTATTTTAATAAATATATTACTTCTATTTGGAGATA
>CAZGKC010000014.1:14689-16674 GCA_964526205.1 uncultured Muribaculaceae bacterium | reverse complement strand
TCTGTAATAAATTGATTTTATTAGATATTTATGATAAAATCTATTTGATTAGATATTAGAAATGGAGTGATTGAGATGAATAATGTGTATATAAAAGTTATTGGTGTTATAACAATTGCTCTATTTATATTTGGGTTTAGTAAGAGTGTTCAGGCATCAGTAAAAGACACAGCATTTAGAGATGTAGTTGTAGCATCAGATGCTTGTACATCTGTTTTTGGTGACCCCGGTAATAAAGAATATCCTGCTTATTGGTTTCAATGGATATTAAATGTGATGAAGTATGTAGCAATATTTGCATTACTTGTCTTTACCACAATTGATTTTGTTAAGGCTTTAATTGCTAGCGATAAAGATGCTTTGAAAAAGGCTGGGGGTACTGCTGCAAAAAGATTTATATATTGTGTTTTGATTTTCTTCTTACCAATTATTGTAGATTTCTTTATGACTCTTGTTGGAGCATATGGAACTTGTGGAATAAGTTAGGGGGTGTTTGAGTGGCAACGATATATTCAGTTTTACTGGCTATTGATGGAATTATATATAATTTTATTTGCTTTTTATATGAAATATTTCAATATTTAGCAAAGACTAATATTTTTTCTGTTGATGATTATAATGATATAGTTAATAGATTGTATATTGTATTGGGAGTTATTATGCTCTTTATTTTGGCATATTCTCTTTTAAGAGCTGTTATTAATCCCGATGAATATTCAAAGGGTGATAAATCATTTGCCAAGATTGCTCAAAATATTGTTGTTTCTTTAATTATTATTGCTGTTTTGCCAACAGTGTTTTCTGTTGTGTTTAATATTCAAAATTCATTGTTGAATTATGATTCTATTCCTAAACTTATTTTGGGTACTGATTATGATAATGATAGTGTGGATAATGTTACTGGTGGTAGAGCAATTGCTTATTATGCTTTTCAAGCTTTTTTAACACCAAATACTGATAAATGTGATGATGGTTCTGATGGATGTGAAAGATCTGACATTAAAGGTAATGGTTCATGGGGAACTACTAATGGTACTCCTTTAGATGAAACTGATGCTATGGTGTTAGGAGGAAAATCGTTTTCTTATTATACAGAATATAGCGAAGCAGTAAGGGATAGTGATTTGAGTTATTATTTTCCAATTTCTACAGTTGCTGGTATATTCCTTGCTTATGTATTGCTTAATTTCTGCTTTGATATGGCTTTGCGGGTTATTAAATTGTGTTTTTATCAGATAATTGCTCCGATTCCTGTTATTTGTCGTATTTTACCGGGTGGTAATATGAAGGATGTCTTTAATAAATGGGTTAAACAAATTGTTAGTTTGTTTGCAGAGGTATTTATTAGAGTAGGTGCTATGTCTTTAGGTATATATATGATTGGTTTATTAATTAATAAATGGAATGGTGAAGGTTTACCAAATATTGGCACTTTATCTGCTTTGCAAAAACCAATTGTACTTGCTTTGTTAATTATGTCTATTGTTATGTTTATTAAACAAATTCCAAAAGTTATTGGTGATTTGTTTGGTCTTGATACTGGTGGTATGAAATTAGGTTTAATGGATAAACTTGCTGCTGGTGGTGGTTTACTTGCTGGTGCTGCAGTTGGTGGTGGTCTTACTTCTATGGGTAGAAATGCTATTAGTCAATTTAAGCAATCTAGGAAGGATGGACATGGAGTATTGAGTTCTATGGCATTAGGTGCTAAGTCTGGTGTTGCTGGAGGAGTTTCTGCTGCTGTTCGAAGTGGATTTGGTGCTAGGAATGCTAAGAACTTGAAAGATATGAAGTCTGCTGCTAGTGCTGGAACTGCTAAAGCTAGTGAGAAAAAATCGAAAAGAGACGCTTATAGAGCATCGCATCGTGGTAGTAATTATGCTGATACCCTTGGTAGAGTTGCAGTTGGACATGTTTCTGATTTTGGCCAAAAAGCTGGCGAGTTCTGGGGTATTGATACTGGTTTAGAAGATTTGCAAAAAGAG
>CAZGKC010000014.1:0-14589 GCA_964526205.1 uncultured Muribaculaceae bacterium | reverse complement strand
GAACAAAATTCTGGGAAATAAAAAAGGAGGAATGATTAGTGAATAATTATATAATACCGGCGAATTCAAAGAAGTCACAGTTGATACTGGGGTATTTTACCTTAACTGATATAATATTGTTTTGCTTTGGATGTGGTCTTACTATTTTGCTTCTTATGTTAATACAGAATGCAAAACCATTGCAAATGGTGGTAATATTATTACCAGCACTTATTACAGGGCTTTTGGTTATGCCTGTTATGTATTATCATAATGTATTACAATTTATTACAAATGTATGTAATTATATATTTAATCCACGTAGATATTATTGGAGAGGTTGGTGTGTGAAGAATGAATACGAAGACAAATAATAATGTACCTTCAGGTGTTAGTTATACTGAAGATTGGCTTCCTATTAAACAAATTCTTAATGGAATGATTCAATTAGATGATGGTAGTTATGTTACTGGTGTTAAAGTTATGCCTAAAAATATCTTTATAATGGATGCTGGGACACAAAATAATACTATTTATAATTTACGTAATTTTTATAATAGCATTGATTATGATTTTTGGCTGTTAATTGCTGATAGACCTGTTGATTTAGATGTTTATTTATCACAGTTACAGCTTATGTATAATAATGCTGAAAATGGTGCTGTTAAGAAGTTATTAGTTCAAGATATAAATAAGGCTAATTTGTTTATGTCTTCTGAGTATAATGTAGTTGATACGGAATATTATATTTTGTTTAAGGAAAAGAGAATGGAACTTGTTCAAAAGAAATTACATAATTTGATTAGTGGACTTGCTAATGCAGGATTACAATCTACGCAAACTTCTAATAATGATTTAAGGGTAATATTAGATAATTTCTTAAATGGTGGAGAACAATTTAATTTTGGGACGGTGATGTAAGATGAGTAAAATTAAAAGTGAAATTGCCCCAAAAGGGATGGAATTTAAACCAACAGAATTTGTAATTGGTGGAAAGTATTCTACAATTATTACTATTGTTACTTTTCCTAAGAATATTAGTCCAGGCTTCTTAGCGGATATAACTAATATTCAAGGAGTTAAAATTGCTATTAAACATATGCCAATTGAATTTAGTGTTTTACAAAAGATGTTGAATAAAGAAATTGCTGATTTGAAGACTAGATATCAATCAGAAAAAGATCAAACGATGCAAGAAAAGATTCGTCAAGATTATGAGTCTTTGGAGCAATTTATTCAAATGCTTGCTGCTACAGGGGCTAGGATATTTGATTTTCAAATGCATTTAATGATTACCGCTGATAATAAAGAAGAACTTGAGCTTAGAAAGATTCAAGTTAGAAGTTATTTAGATGCTTTAGGAATGCGGGGAGTTTCTTTAATGTTTGAACAAGAGAAAGTATTAAAATCTATACTTCCTATATTCCCACCACAAGATATTGAATCTAGAATTGGAACACCAATTCCATCTGTTACTATTGCAGCAATGTATCCATTTGTTTTTGATAGTATTAAAGATCCAGGTAATGCAACATTGTTGGGAGTAGATTTCTCTGGTGGTGTTATATTATTTAATCAATTCTTGTATCAAATTAAGAAGGAAAATAATCGTAATAATGCCAATGTAATACTTCTAGGTATGAGTGGTTCTGGTAAGTCCACTGCTGCTAAAGTATTGCTGAGAACTCATATTAGAAATGGCTTTAAAGTTGTTTGTGTTGATCCTGAAGGTGAACTTGGTGAAATGGCTTATTCCTTAGGTGGAGATTTCTTAGACCTTGGTAAAGGTGGGGAATTTGGTATGATTAATCCCCTAGAAATTGTTATTGATGCTGATGAAGATGAAATTGCTCAAGGTTTAGGTTATACTGTTTTAACTAGAACATTACAACAAGTTAAGGCTTTTATGAAGTATTATAGTCCTAGTATTGAAGATGATGTTTTGACTATGTTTAGTGATGTATTACAAGATACTTATAAACGTTATCATATTGATTATAATACTGATTTTACTAAACTGACAAGTGCTGATTATCCTACATTTGATGATGTTTATGCAACAATTAAAGGAAGACTTTTATCAATGACTGATGCTACACGTGAACGTGATGTAATGGAACGTCTTGAGTTAAAGGTTAGACCTTTAGTTAAAGAATTAAGATATTATTTTACAGGTAAAACAACATTGTCAATTGAAAGTGATTTTATTGTATTTAATATTAAAGAATTAATGAATAGTGATGAAAATATTAAGAATGCTTTGTTCTTTAATATTTTGAAGTATGCTTGGGGTTTATGTCTTGATAAAGATGTTAATACAGTAATGATGGTGGATGAGGCACATGTATTATTATCTAGTCATAATGAATTGGGTGCAGAGTTTTTAGCTCAAATTCAAAGAAGAAGTAGAAAATATAATACTGGTACTATCATTATTACTCAACAACCAACAGATTTTGCTGCACCAAATGTTATAACTCATGGTAAAGCAATATTTGATAATGCTTCATATTATATTGTTATGGGGCTTAGAAAACAAGCTGTTGATGACTTAGCGAAGTTAATTGATTTAAATGAATCAGAAAAAGAATCAATTAAGTATTATAATCAAGGGGAAGCATTGTTTATTTGTGGTAATAAGAGAATGAAAATACAAATTGTTATTACTCAAGAAGAACTTGATTCATTTGGTTCAGGTGGAGGTTTTTAAGGTCGAGGTGAAGTAACTTGGATAGAGGAAGCGATAATAAAAATAGATTATTATATGATCCTAATCAAAGAAGAGAAAGAAGATTAGGTGCTTTCTCTATGGGTGAAGATACTGATGAAGAAGAGACTGAAGAAAAAGTTGATGAACAAGAAAATGAAGAAAAAGTAGAAGAAAATAATAATCAAGAACAACAAAATAAGAATAATGAAGGAAAAGAAGAAAAGCAACAAGAACAACCTAAACAAAAGCGTTCAAGTGGTATTGCAGATGCCGGTAAGGAAGCTATTAAAAAGGGTGCTAAAGTAGTTGGAAAGAAAATACTTGCTTTTATTGCTGCTAATCCTTGGGTTTTATTAGTTATTGCTGTGGTACTTATTTTACTTTTTGTTATATTGTATTTTGCAGATGACTCTGCTAATAAAGTTGGATATTATGATGAAATATGTAACTTTAATAGTGCTAATGTAGTTTTAAATACTTGTAATGAATCTAATAGTAGTACTTTGTTAATTAGTGAATATGTGTTGGGGGTTACTAATGCTTTAGTAAAAGATAAAGATTATGATAATGAAACTATTAAGGCTATTATGATTGTTGTTAAAACAAATGCTTTTAGTTATGGTGGTTATAATAGTTCTGCTAAAACATTGAATTTAGATGATTGCACTTATAGTTATGATAATGATTTCGATAGTGCTGGAAGAGAAAGACTTTCTAGTTTATATAATAGTATTGAAAATTATTTATTTTTATCTACTTCTTATACAGAGAACCTATCTTATTTATATAGTAGTGATGCTTTAGCATTGGATGATACAATTATTGAAGAGATGAATGAGATTGCTCTTGCTGGTAATAGCTATGGAAATATATTAAATGCTATATATAATAGTGAAGTTGGAGAGACTCCAGTTAGTGAATATAAGACTCCTTTGTTTATTGGAGATTCGAGAACTCAAGGGATGTTACTTTCTAATGTTATTAGTGAAAATAATACGGTTTATGGATCAGGTTTAGGTTATAATTGGTTTATTGGTAATGGTTCTTTTTCTTCAGCATATACTAATGCTGTCAGTGGTGGAATTAATGGAATTAATGCAAAAATGGTTGATGGAAAGTCTTATAATATTGTTATTTGGTTAGGAGTAAATGATATTAGTAATATTGATAATTATTATCAAAAATATTATGAACTGGCAACTGGAGAATGGAAGAATCATGTATTAAATATTGTATCTGTTGGTCCAGTTGATGATAGTAAATCTACTACTGTAACTAATGAGATGATAAATAACTTTAATTCTAGTATGAGTTATTTAATTAGTAATAGTAATGTTACTAATTTGAAGTTTATAAACATTAATTATAATATAAGTTCATATTCAACTGATGGATTACATTATAGTAGTGATGATTATAAGAATATATTTAATATGATACAAAGTCATATTAATAATGGTGCTAGTGATGAAAAAGGTTTATATGATTTGGATAGTTATTGTACTTTTTATAATATAACTGATAATGAACTTTATTGGTGGCCGATTGGTAGTGCTACAGCAACTAATGGTAATATATATGGTGGGTTACCAACTGCTACTACAATTACTGCTACTTTTGCTGGTAATGATAGTACTCATAATGGTAGTCATGGTGCAATTGATATTGGTGCTAGTTGTAATGATAATGTAGTTATTGCTGCTAAAGCAGGAACTGTTATTAAAGTAAGTGATACTTGTGCTAATAATGGTTATTATGGTAATAAATGTGGTGGTGGATATGGAAACTATGTTTATATTGAACATGATGATGGTGTTGTAACTAGATATGCCCATATGTATCCGGGTTCAATTGTTGTTTCTGAGGGAGAGCAAGTAGAACAAGGGCAAAAAATTGGTATGGTTGGTACTAGTGGTAGTTCTACTGGCTGTCACTTACATTTTGAAGTAAGAGTTGCTGATCAAAAGGTTGATCCACTTGATTATGTTAGCCCAGATAATCCTCGACCTGTAAGTAATTATAGTTTTAAAAGTAGTGGAGATAGTAGTAATCAAAAACAATATATTTGTAAGTCATTGCTTTCTACTGGTTATTCGGTAAATGCAGTGGCAGGAGTTATGGCAAATTTCCAAGCAGAAAGTGGTTTTGTTTCATATCGATTACAAGGAGATTATTCTTCTAGTTATACAACTTCTTTGGAATATACTGAGAAAGTTGATAATGGTACAATAAGTAAGTATAATTTTATGCATAATGGACCTAATGGTGGTGGATATGGTCTTGCTCAATGGACTTATTATACGAGAAAAGAAGGTTTATATGATTATGCTAAAAGTAAATCAGCTTCGATTGGACAACTAGAAATGCAACTTGCTTATTTTGTAGAAGAAGTAGTTGGCTATACAACAACATATAAATATATTACGGGTAATTATTCTGCAATAGAGATTGCTAAACAAATGTGCTTAGAGTATGAAAATCCTGCTCACGCATCAACTAATTGTCCAAGTAGAGCAAATAGTAATGTACCAAGTCTTTTGACTTATGTTAGAAATGGATGTAACTAGGAGGACTTATGAAAAATAAAAGTTATTTAAAAATGAGTTTGTTTATAATTATTATTGTTGGTTTATTTGCAGCTTTAATTTACTTGTTATTTAAAGATAATGATGATGAATCAAGTGTTACTGTTCCTAATATTGTTAATATTTCATATGATGAATATAGTTCATTATATGATAGTGATATAGCTTTTACTTTACAAAAATTAATTAACAATTTTTATGAATCATTAAGAATGGAAGATACTGATGAAGTTTTGGATATGTTAAATAATAATTATATAATAGATAATAGTGTTAATAATAGTAATTTATATGATAAGTTTGATAATGATTATAGTGATATTCAAGTAATAGTTAAAGGTGTTTTATATTATAAAGAAAGTAATATATCTTATTATATTGTTAATGCTTATATGTATAGAGAGAAATATAATGGAGATAGAGAATTTAATAATGATTTATATTATTTAGTTATTTTAGATAATAGTAGTTTTAAATATAATATATATCCAGTTAATGAAGATATTTATACATTTATGAATAGATATGATTATAATGAAGTTAATGAATTAAAAAGTAGTTATACAAAAGAGAATTTATCTACAAAGAATAAATTAAGACTTTATATTACTGATTTTTTAGTTTTACTTGATTATGATGCTAATAGTGCTTATGATATGCTTGGTAATAAAACTAAAACATATTTTGGGTCATTTGATGGTTTTAATAGTCAAATAGAGTTTATCAAAGATAATGTAAGTGCCTCAGTATTTTCTTATTATGAAGAAGAAGTTGATAATGTTGTTACTTATAAGATTGTAGATGATAATCAAAATAATATAACTATTACTGAGAATAGTGCTATGAATTATAAAATGGATATTGAGTTTATACTTAACTGAATGGATGGACTTTATATATAGACTTTTTATACTAAATTTGATAAAATAATCATATAAAGAGGGAATTTTGTATGAAATTTAAGGTAGAACCAAAAGATTTTGTTTTATTTGTTGTTTATTGTGTATTGTTACTTTATTTGTGTGCAATAGCTGTTTTGAATTTTTCATCATTATCTACGGATGGAACTTTTTATGGTTTACTTCCTTTTAAAGCCTTTACAGGTGCTTATTTACCAGTTACTATCATGCTATTTATTATTGCTTTGGTAGGTATATTTGCGAGTGTTTCTTCTTATATATTTAAAAAAGATAAGAATGGTGGCTTTGGTATAGAGTTTAAGAAAAAAAGTAGTGATGGTTATTCAAGTTGGGCAAAAGAAAAAGATATTAAAGAACAAAGTAATGTTGAAAAGGTTAATCCTTTGGCAGATACATTAACTGCTGCGGGGATTCCTTTAATTAATAATGGAAAAGAAATTTGGGTTGATAATGGTGAATATCATAATTTAGTTATTGGTTCTACTGGTAGTGGTAAAACAGAGACTATTGTTAAACCGATGGTTAATTTACTAGCGAAGAAAGATGAATCAATGATTATTACTGACCCTAAAGGTGAGTTATATAAGTATTGTGCTGGTTATTTAAAAGATAGAGGTTATAGAATTATTGTTTTGAATTTTAGAGAGCCTTTGAGAGGTAATTCTTGGAATCCTTTGACTTTACCTTTTAAATATTATCGTGAAGGTAATAAAGATAAATCGATGGAATTATTAAATGATGTGGCATTAAATATTTTGTATGATCCAAGTAATAAGAGTGAATCAGATTTCTGGGAGAAGTCAGCAGCTGATTATTTTGTTGCTTTAGCAATTGGATTATTTCAAGATGCTAAAGAAGAAGAAGTTAATTTAAATAGTATTAATGTTATGAGTACAATTGGTGAAGAAAGATATGCTACTAGTAATTATATTAAAGAGTATTTTGGTATGAAAGGGGAACAATCCCAAGCTTATATGAAAGCATCTAGTACCATAAATGCTCCGAATGATACTAAGGGTGGATTACTAGCTACATTTAGACAAAAGATTAGTTTGTTTTCAACTGGTGAAAGTTTGTCAGAGATGCTTTCTTATAGTGACTTTGATATGAAAGATATTGGTAATGGTAAAACTGCTGTTTTTATGATTATTCATGATGAAAAGAAAACTTATCATAGTTTAATGACTATCTTTATTAAACAATGTTATGAAACTTTGATTGATGCTGCACAAGCAAATGGTGGTAAGCTTCCTTATAGAACTAATTTTATTTTAGATGAATTTGCTAATATGCCTCCGCTTAAAGATGTTGATGCGATGGTTTCTGCTGCAAGAAGTAGAGATATAAGGTTTACTTTTATTATCCAAAACTTTGCTCAATTAAATGATGTTTATGGTGATAATGTTGCGGAGATTATTAAAGGTAATTGTGGTAACTTAGTTTATTTAATTAGTACAGAAATGAAAGCTTTGGAAGAAATAAGTAAGATGTGTGGAGAAGTAAAAGTTACAGATGAAAAAGATAAGAATGCTACTAGACCACTTATTACTGTTACAGATTTACAAAAGATGAAGTTGTTTGAAGCAATTATTAAAAGACTTAGAACTGATCCATTTAGAACTAAATTAGAACCAGATTTTAAAATGGAATGGGGTATTGAAAGAAGAGAAGAAGAATATCCTACTAGAATTAAAAAAGAAGTAGAAATGTTTGATTTAAAAAAGTTTGTTACTGAAGAACGTAGTAAGAAAATGGCTATGAATGCTAATAATAACGGGGTTCAAAATCCTTTTGCTGCTGGTTATGGTAGTGGAATGCCTTTTGGTATGGGTAATAGACCTGTTAATAATACTATGAATAATCCTTTTGTATCACCTTTTGGAATGACTAATTCTAATCGTAATACAAGTGATAGTATGGGTAATTTAGATATTGATAGTATGCTTAAAGATTTGGATGAAAAGTTTAAAGAGTTAGATAGAAAAGAAGCGGAAAAAAATAAAAAGGTGGAACAAGAAAAGAAATCTACTGTTGCATTTGATAATGATTTAGAAATGCCTAAATTAAAGAATGATGTTATAGAGGAATTAAATGATTTACCTAAAGAAGAAAATCCTAAAATAAATGTTGATAGTGATAGTAAAGTTATTGCGGATAATGTTGTCTCTGATGATGAATTCTTTGATGATTTCTTTGGAGATGAATAAAATTGAATCAATATAGATATAATAACTATATTGATTTTTTTAATGGAAATATAATATAATGTGATTGGTATGAAAAGGATTAAGTATAATGAATATAATTCTAATATGGGAATATTAATTGATGTTCAACATCCCCTTGATTATAAAGATAATCCTAGTAATGGCATTAATATTTATGCTGATAAGTTACTTATGAATTATAAAGAGTTACTTGATTATAATAAAAAGTATTATATAGTATGTAATAAAGGAAAGTTAAGTAAAAGGGTTGTTGCTATGTTGGAATATTATGGATATGATGTAACTCAGGTAATAAAATAATTGTAAATATAGTAAATTTTGGTTATACTATTATTAGTGGTTTATATGGAAGAATTATTTAATAACTTTTATAGTTTTATTATGGAAGCAATTGATGCTTTAGGGGTTTATGGTCCTTTGATTGGTTGTATATTTATTGTCTTGGAAAGTATTATTCCTATACTTCCTTTGTTTGTATTTATTACCATCAATTTTGTTGCTTTTGGAAATATAGTAGGTTTTATTATATCTTGGGTTTTTACTTGTATTGGGTGTATGTTATCTTATTTCTTGGTTAAAAAATATTTTAGTGATTGGGTAGTTAAAAGAATAAAAAATGTTAAATTATTAGAAAATTGTATAAATTATTTTAAAAATATGTCTTTAACTCAAATAACTGTTATTATGTCTATTCCTTTTACTCCAGCATTTATGATGAATATAGCTGCTGGTTTAATTAAAATGGATACGAAGAAGTATTTTATTGCTGTTTTGATTAGTAAAATATTTTTGATTTATTTCTGGGGTGTAGTGGGTACTGGTTTGTTGGAAAGCTTACATAATCCTAAGAGTATTATTATTGTTTTAGTTATGTGTATTATTGCTTATGTATTAAGTATTGTAATAAAAAAAGTCTTTAAGATTGATTAAAGGCTTTTCTAACTAGTAATTTTTCTATTTCACGTTCAAGGTTATATTGTTTTAAGTACTCATCAATTGCTGTTGTATCTTCATCATTATAGTTATTCTCAAGGGTAGTAAGTATTTCTGGATGTTTGAATGCTTCAACTTGTCTTTCTTGTTCATCTATTACTATTTTATAAGATTGCATACTATCGAATTCATAATCATATGGTTCAATTTGGACTTGGGCTTGTTTATAGTTGGCAATACAATCGAGATTAGTTATGATAAGGCTAGAAACTCCATAAGACCATATATTATTTCTTTCGTTAGTATCTGATAGTGATAATGCTGTTTGAATATCAAGATATATAGCATCATAATCTTGTGCTAAGGCTGTATAGTCAATCCAATTGGTGGATGTTGGATATTTCTTTTTTAAATAATCTAATTTTTCTTTAGAATCGATAATAAATATATTACTATTTTCTTTTAAGGTAATAACAACTGCTGGTAAGTTAAAAGGATCTGTTGGATGATTATAAAATAAAGCACTAGGGTGGGTTTTAAAAAACTCAATCCATTCATTGTAATAAGAGTTGGTATATCTTGTTGCCCATATACCACCTTTGGGTTTAGCACCTCTACCACTAGTTACATTACAAAATAAATCTTGGTATATTACATTAGTCCCAACACATAAGTATTGCATAAAATCACTCCTTTAAAAGTGATGAATATTATAACATATTATTTGATTTATTGAAAGAAAATTATTAATGTTGTATAATGTTTATGTTGGTGGTTATAGATGAAAAGTTTTTTAGATAATTATTTAGATAAAATTATTGCTATTTTGTTAATAATTATAGCTGTATGGATTATTAATAAAGTGTTGGATAGAATAATTGATAAAGCGATTAAGTTTAGAAGGAAAAAGAATTTTACTACTTTACTTATGTTTATTAAGAAAGTTAAGAAACTTGTTTTATATGCATTAGCATTACTTATTTGTTTAGGACAATTTGATGTATTTCAAAGCTTTACAGTTACTTTGTTATCAGGTTTAGGAATTGGTTCTGTTGTTTTAGGTTTAGCTGCTCAAGAGAGTTTAAAAAATTTCTTTGGTAGTTTTGCTATTGTTGTTGGTAATGCTTATGAAGTTGGTGATTTTATTGAATGTGTTGATAAGGGTGTTAGTGGTACTGTTGAAGATATAACAATGAGGCATACTGTTATTAGAACTATTAATAATCGAAGAGTATTGATTCCTAATAGTGAAATGAATACATATACAATTGAGAACTTTAATTATGGAGAAAATGAAAATGTTAAATTGGTTGATTATCAAATTGCTTATGAAGCTGATGTTGATAAAGCAATGAATATTATTAAAGAAGAAATGAGTAAGCTTTATAAACCTAATCCTAATGGTAGAAATAAGAATCAAGAATTTCCTAAGGTTAGAATGTATAGTTGGGCTGATTCAGGGATTATTTTAAGAGCCTGGGTGTGGGGTAAAGATAATGGTGATACTTTTGAGAATATGTATACATTGAATTATAATATAAAAAAGAGATTTTCAGAAGAAGGAATTGAAATTCCTTATCCTCATGTTGTTGCTATTAAGAAATAAAGTTTACAAGTTTGTTGTAAATATTGTGTAAAAAGATAAATTATTATGTAAAAATCGTGCTATAATAAAAGAAGAATAAGGAGGATGTTTTAAAAATGAAAGCATGTGCAATTAAAGGTGTTAGGGAGTTTGAAATTAAAGAAATTGAAGAACCTAAGAGTAAAAAAGGAAGTGTAATTATAGATGTCCTTAAGACTGGTATTTGTGGTTCAGATATTCATTATTGGGTTAGTGGTGAACCTAAAGGTCTTGTTATGGGACATGAATTTTGTGGAATAGTAGTTGATAGTGGTTCAAGAAGTGATTTGAAACCAGGGGATAGAGTTACCGCTTTACCTATTTCACCGTGTGGGGAATGTGAGGCTTGCCAAAATGGTAATGTTCAATTTTGTAGTAAGACTTGGAATGAAGCTCTTGGGCTTTCTTTAGGTAATCCAGGTGGTTTAACTAGAAGAATTGCTGTTAGACCTGATATGGTAATTAAAGTGCCTGATACAATGAAAGATGAAGAAGTTGCTATGGTAGAACCAGTTGCTGTTGGACTTCATGCTGCTCATTTAGGTAGAATTGCTGTTGGTGATGATGTTTTAGTTATCGGTGGAGGAATTATTGGTTTAGTTTCTGCTATGTTTGCTAAATTAGAGGGTGCAAGTAGAGTTGTATTAACTGAGACTAATCCTGAAAGAGGAAAAAATGCTGTTAAACTTGGTGTTGCTGATGAATGGTATAATGCAACTGATAAAGACTTAGTTGGTAAAATGATGGATGTTACTCATGGTGGTTTTGATGTTGTCATTGAATGCGTCGGTAATAGTCCTGCTGTTAATAGTGCAATTACAATGGTAAAGCCAGGAGGAATAGTTGTTCTAGTTGGTGTGGCAACAGATGCTGTACCTACATATACAGTTATGGCTGTTACGAAAGAATTAGTTGTTCAAGGAGCTATTGCTTATACTTATAATGAATTTAAAGCATGTATTGATTTAATTGCTAATAAGAAGATAAATGTTATGAAGTTTGTTTCTGATATTGTACCTTTGGAAGGTGTTCAAGGTGCTTATGAAAGACTTACCAGTGGTAAAGATAGTGCAATTAAAATATTGGTTGATCCTAATAAATAAAAATATGGTTTGAGCCATATTTTTAATTGGATAAATATTTTAATATTATTTTATAATCATTTATTAAGTCATTTAAACTTTTAATAGCATTAGCACTGGAAGTACTTG
Source organism: uncultured Muribaculaceae bacterium (assembly GCA_964526205.1). Classification (GTDB taxonomy): domain Bacteria; phylum Bacillota_I; class Bacilli_A; order RF39; family UBA660; genus Onthocola_B. The sequence goes on along the minus strand of CAZGKC010000014.1, from coordinate 2,399 downwards.
GTAAATAATATATAGGTATTTTAATGTTGCTTTTAGTTAATGCTTTATAAGATGCTTTACCTATGCAAAATATAACTTTTATTTGACTATTCTTGATTAGTTTATTTATATCATTTAATTGATAGTTTTTAATTGTTGAATCATTTGATAAGTTAATATCTACTATTTTAAATGTATCCCATAATGCTATATGTTTTTCTAAAAGACAATTTGTCTTTTCTGCAAATGTATTTAATGATACATTAAAAATGTTTTCTATTACTTGCCAGAATCGATTTTGGGGATGGGCATAGTAAAAAGCTTTTTCTCTTGATGTTATACTAGGCATACTACCTAATAATAATACTTCAGATGATTCATTATATATTGGATCTAAGGGATGTATTACTTGCATTTATGCACTTCCTTTATTTTATTATTTCATCTATGGTTGTATCAAATATTATGGATAATTTAAATAATTTTTCTAATGGAATACGCTTTGTACTATCATTTTCACTTTCAAATCTTTTATAATGATTATGATTATAGTTAAGTAAGTCAGCAATATTTTCAGTTGTATAAGGATTAATGGCATTACTATGATATTTTGCTTTAAATTCTTCATAACGTTGTTTACGCATTATTTTAATATTTCTACATATTCTTTTGTAAAGCTCTTCACTGTCAAAATTATCTAGCTTATCTTGTAATTCTTGGTAACTATAAATTTCCATGCTTATCACCTTATAGTATTATCCCATCTTTACATATTTTTATTAGCCATATTTTGACGCAGTTTGTGCTTTATTTAATTCTTTTTAATTTAATACCATCATTATTCATTAGAGAATTTAGAATATTTTTTAATTCATCTGGAGCTTCATTTGCTATTACTGGTATATCCTCTGGTTGATATTCTGACAAAATGTTGCAGGCTTCAATTGCATGAGGTATAAGAGATTCTTTTTCTTCTTCACTCATATTAAGAGGTGCATTACCGTTAGCGAGCAATAATATTTTACTACCGAGTAAATCTCTTCTTAAATCTATGGTATATTTTAATTCGGTTAAACTTGCTAAGTTTGATGTATCTTTTTTATTTTTTAGGTTTTTAAATCTTCTAAATCCATCAATAACACCAATTAAAGGTATTAGAGGAATATATAACATCAAGAATAGAGATATATACATTTCTACTTGAACTAGAAGGGTACTTTTGATGTCTTTTGTTGTTTCTTCATCATATTGAATTTTCGATAAAATGGTATCACTAAATAATAGAAAAGCTGCGTTGTTTATTATTTTATTTATTTCAATGGCGTCTTCTAAAGTGATATTTCCTTGAGTTAATCTGTTGTGAGCCTCATTTAATAATTTGGTAATTTCTAATTGGATTTCTTCAATTGGCATAATTTTTCCTCCTTTTTTGACAGTTTGTTATTATATCATGTTTCTTCTAATTTGTAAAATAGGTAACTTTTAGATATAATATTGATGGTGGTATTATGGCAAAAAGAAGAAAGAGGAAAACTAAAACTAGTTATAATTTATTTTTGATTCTAATTATAATTCTTTTAATAATGGGAAGTTTTGGTTATCAATATGGATGGTTTTCTTGGGCTTATCAAGAAGATGTTGTATCTTATAATATAAATGATATTCCTGAATATAGTGGTGATTTATATGTGTATCTTGATGATAATGTGCCAGATTTTGCTGATGAATACTTTTCAATGGATGCTTTTGAAGAATATAGTGATTTAGATAGTTTAGGTAGATGTGGAGTTGCTTTTGCCAATATTGGTCAAGAGTTGATGCCTACAGAAGAAAGAAAATCAATTGGAATGATTAAACCATCAGGGTGGCATACTGTAAAGTATGATATTGTTGATGGAAAATATTTGTATAATAGATGTCATTTAATTGGATATCAATTGACAGGTGAAAATGCAAATGAAGAAAATTTAATTACTTGTACTAGAATGATGAATACAGAAGGGATGTTGGAATGGGAAGATAAAGTTGCTAATTACATAAAGGATACTAATAATCATGTTTTATATCGGGTTACTCCAGTGTTTGATGGTGATAATCTTTTGGCAAGTGGTGTTATTATGGAAGCAGAGTCTGTGGAAGATAAAGGTGAGGGGGTTAAATTTAAAGTTTTTGTCTATAATGTTCAAGATGGTGTAAATATTGATTATAAAACTGGAGATAGTTCTTTAAAGTAAAATTTTATAAAAGTACTTGCTTATTTAAATCCTTATGTGTTATAATTTAGCATGTAAGGAAACGCAGATGTAGTTTAATGGTAGAATAAGAGCCTTCCAAGCTCCTGACGGCGGTCCGATTCCGCTCATCTGCTCCAAAAGATAAAATCGTCGCACCAAGCGATGTTAATGATTAAATCAACGCAA